>JBBIKU010000087.1:0-10069 GCA_037445245.1 Anaerolineaceae bacterium | reverse complement strand
ATTACACTATCTAGCTTGCTTTGTGCTTTCCGGTGTTTTCCAATGACCGCTATTAAACCAACGATAGCAGTCGCAACTGCAAACAAAAAGAGAAGAATTATTACGATGTCTATTGTTCCCATCTGATATTCTCCCCACCGATATACCTTGCTAACTGGTTGACGAAGGAAGAGAAATGACTAGGGAAGGGGCTTAACGGGTGATAACGGAATTATTCCATCTATACACGGTAATCATTGGATTATTCGTTTAAGGATGGAATGGTTTTCTCAATATAGTCCCCAATCACCGCCCAAACCTTCTTCCATCATGCTGAAGTCCCACATCTCTTTTCCGTATTCGATGCTGGTCTTGCGCCCGAGTGTTTCTTCGGCTTTCTTTCGGGTGGCTTCGAGCATTGCCGGGGCGTAAGGGCAGTAGGGCGTGGTGAGGATCATGCTGATTTGGGCGCTCTCCTCTGAGATTACCACGTCGCGGATCATTCCCAATTCGGGATCCATGACTGCTTTGAGCGCTTCTGTCAGGGCGCCGGCGAGTTCGGGGTGGGTGTCCTCGGCGTCCCACTTTGGACGGTTGCTCGCCGTCTCATGGCTCATTTTTTATTCTCCGATAAAACAACATCCCTGATGGCGTAGGAGCAGTGCTTCTGTCCGTTCAGGATGCAACCGACTTTTTCAACCGGTATCGAGAGCATCGTGGCGATCATGGTCTGATCTACTTTGCACACTTCGGGATGACTCTGTCCGATGTGATGGTAGGGGCAGGATACTTCATGGATCAAATAGCCGTCGCCTGAACGCTCCCACTCCACCGAAAAACCTTCTTCAGCCAGCAGTTGTTTAATGGCGTCCAGTTTCTGCTCCATGGGTAGCGATGCCAATTGCGGCGCGTGACTGGCGGCTAATTCTTTTGCCATCTGGATGAATAATTGACTGACCGTCTGCTGCGGAAGGGTTTCCTTGATCTGGTTGAGCAGGCGGTTGGTGAGTGTGAGATAGCGGGTGGGGAAACGTTCAACCCCGTTCTCGGTGAGCGAATACACCAGCCTTGGACGTCCGACTCCGTGCCGCTCTTCTTCCGCCGAGACCAGCCCTTCGGCTTGAAGGTTGGTCAGGTGGTGGCGCACCGAGATGGCGTTAATACCAACCGATTTAGCGAGCTGGCTGATGCTGGATTTTGGCTGGTGCAGCAGGGTTTTTAATATCCGTTCGCGCGTCGTGTTCATAAGCTTTTCGTGTATCCTTAAAATTCGGTTTTCAGTATATCATAGCCGTTCTTAATTTGTCAATATATACTATTTTTATACTAAATATTTCACCGACGTTAGCGACCTGCCCGCCAACCCTTCCATTTCCGTTTACTAAATATATTAGAATATTATATAAAATATTGACGGCGC
This sequence comes from Anaerolineaceae bacterium, assembly GCA_037445245.1. Taxonomy (GTDB): domain Bacteria; phylum Chloroflexota; class Anaerolineae; order Anaerolineales; family Anaerolineaceae; genus JBBIKU01. The sequence continues at coordinate 8,670 of JBBIKU010000087.1, read as the reverse complement.
CCATTGCCTGTGATATAATGCGGCACGACAAGTCGAAGCATCCACCGAAGTCGATCATTTTGAGCCATAAAGGAGTGCTGCATAGATGTCTGAATTGGCGATCAAAGATTTACACGTCAGTATCGACGGTAAAGAGATTCTCAAGGGATTGACCCTGACGGTCCGGCAAGGTGAAATTCACGCCATCATGGGCCCGAACGGAACCGGTAAATCCACTCTGGCGTATGCCTTGATGGGACATCCCGCTTATGAAGTGATCGTGGGCGAGGTGCTGTTTAAAGGTTTGAATCTTTTGGAACTCGAGTCGGACGAGCGTTCCCGTCTGGGCATTTTTTTGGCTTTCCAGTATCCGGTTTCCATTCCGGGGGTTACGGTGGCCAATTTTCTGCGCACCGCCCTCAATTCACGTCGCAAGGCGCTCAATCCGGAAGACAAAGGCATCCCCATTCCAGAGTTTCGCAAAGCCCTGAAGGAACAGATGAGCCTGCTGCGCATGGACCATTCTTTCGGGGGTCGCTATCTCAACGAGGGCTTCTCGGGCGGCGAGAAGAAACGTGCTGAAATCTTGCAGATGGCGATGCTGCGCCCTGAGATTGCCATTCTGGACGAGACCGATTCAGGTTTGGATATCGATGCGCTGCGGGTTGTCTCCGAAGGGGTCAATGCCCTGATGGGGTCCGACCTGGGCGTGCTGTTGATCACTCATTACCAACGCATTCTCAATTACATCAAGCCCCATTTTGTCCATGTGATGCTCGACGGCAGAATCGTCGAATCAGGTGGCGCCGATCTGGCGCTGCACCTGGAGGAACAGGGTTATGAGTGGGCGCGTGCGAAGTATTCCAACGAAGCCCTGGCTTCCTGATCTTTAGCGGTGCGGATGTAAGATGAGATTGGAGGTACGATAATGAGTAAGCAGGCAGAGACTGATTTCCTAGAGCGCCTGGATGAATATCGCTACGGGTTTTCTAATCCCGACGTTTCGATATTCAAGACCGAAAAAGGGTTAAGCCGCCGGGTAGTTGAGCAAATTTCTGCCATGAAGGGCGAACCGCAATGGATGCTGGAATTTCGCTTAAAGGCGCTGGAGCACTTCATGAAACGACCGATGCCGACCTGGGGTGCAGACCTCTCGCAGTTGAATCTGGATGATATCTACTATTACGTGCGACCCGTCGAGAGCGAGGGCAGGTCGTGGGATGAGGTGCCGGACACCATCAAGGAAACCTTCAATAAACTTGGCATTCCCGAAGCGGAACAGAAGTTTTTAGCTGGTGTCGGCGCCCAGTATGAATCGGAAATGGTCTATCATAGCATTCAGGAGAACCTGGAAGCGCAGGGTGTGATCTTTCTCAGCATCGAGGACGGGCTGCGAAAACACCCTGATCTGTTCCGACAGTATTTTGGCACGGTAATACCGATTGAAGATAACAAGTTCGCTGCCCTCAACAGCGCAGTGTGGTCGGGCGGGTCATTTGTATATGTGCCGCCGGGGGTCCGGGTGGATCTTCCGCTGCAAGCCTACTTCCGGTTGAATGTCGCCAATATCGGGCAGTTTGAACGCTCATTGATCATTGCCGATGAAGGTGCTCAGGTGCATTACGTCGAGGGTTGCACCGCCCCGCAATATACCACCGATTCCTTCCACAGCGGCGTGATCGAAATCGTGGTCAAAAAAGATGCCCGGGTGCGTTATACCACTATCCAGAACTGGTCTACCAATGTTTACAATCTGGTCACCCAACGGTCGCTGGTACACGAAAACGGCACGATGGAGTGGGTGGACGCCAATCTGGGTTCCAAGGTCACCATGAAATATCCCTCGTGTTATCTGTTAGAAAGAGGCGCCCGGGGCGAAATTCTCTCGATGGCTTTCGCCGGAGCGGGACAGCATCAGGATGCCGGTGGCAAGGTGATCCACTTTGCCCCCAATACAACCAGCAAGATCACTTCGAAATCGATCAGCAAGAGCGGCGGCAGGGCTTCTTACCGCGGTTTGTTGAAGGTGCACGAGAAAGCGGCGGGTTCGAAATCCAATGTGGTGTGCGATGCGCTGTTGCTGGATCCCCAATCGCGTTCGGATACCTATCCTTACATCGAAATCGATCAACAGGACGCCACCATCGGGCACGAGGCTTCGGTATCCAAGGTGGGCGAGGAGCAGCTTTTTTATCTGATGAGTCGCGGTTTGAGCGAAGAAGAGGCGACCACCATGGTGGTTTCTGGATTTATCGAACCGCTGGTTAAGGAACTTCCGATGGAATACGCAGTTGAGATGAACCGCCTAATTCAGCTTCAAATGGAAGGCTCGATTGGCTAATCGCGCCAGAAACAACGGAAAAAGTTTTATGATGAAGACAACCCGCATCGTATCCACGAAAAAGTCAAACGAGAAGGCAGCCGCCAGTGATTTTACGTTTACGGAAGCGTTGCTGCCGGTAACGGCTGGCAATGGAACGCTCAACGGCTATCGCCGGCAGGCGTGGGGAATTTTTCAGCGCACGCCGCTGCCGACCACCCAGGACGAGGCGTGGCGGCGAACCGATATTCGCGCCCTCAAGCCGCATCGCTTCAAGCTGGCGCAGGAAGACGACGTCCCGCCTTTGCCGCCGGTGCCGCAGACATTTTTAAAGCCACTGGTTTCCGAAGCGCACGGCGGACAGATTGTGCTCACGGTTGGGGAAAGTCGGGTAAAACTCGATCCGATGCTGGCTGCCCAAGGGGTAGTGTTTTGCGATCTAGAAAGCGCCGAGCGCCGCCATCCCGAATTGCTTAAGAAAACACTGGGCAAAGTGGTGCGCCCGGATGAAGGCAAGTTTGCTGCCCTGACGGCGGCGCTGGCGCGGCAGGGCGTTTTTCTGTATGTCCCCAGGGGTGTTAAACTGGAACAACCGTTGCATAGCCTGATGTGGGGCGGCGGTGCCGATCTGGCGCACATCACCCATGTGCTGGTTTATCTGGAAGAAGGCGCCGCGGCAACCTATATTCACGAGTCGGCTTCACCCCCTGGCGATACGGGAGAGGTGCTGCACAGCGGGGTTGTAGAACTTTACATCGGACCTTCCGCTTCGCTGCGTTTCGTCGAATTGCAATCGTGGGGTGAAAATGTTTGGAATTTTAGCCACGAACGGGCGAGAGTTGATCGGGATGGCAACATCGATTGGATATTTGGCGCCATGGGTAGTCGCCTGACCAAGAACTTTTCTGATCTCGAACTGGCGGGGCAGGGCAGCAGTGGTCGAATGTCGGGATTTTATTTTACCGATGATCACCAGCACCTCGATCACGATACCCAACAGAATCACCTGGCGCCCAATACCACCAGCGACCTGCTCTTTAAGGGTGCGCTGCTGGGCAGTAGCCGTTCGGTGTGGCAGGGGATGATATATGTTGCGCCCGGTGCCATGAAAACGGACGGCTACCAGGCCAACCGCAACCTGGTGTTAAGCGAGAAGGCGCGCGCCGACTCGATCCCCGGCTTGGAAATCCTGGCGGACGACGTGCGCTGCACCCACGGCGCCACCGTTGGGAAGATCGATGAAGACCAGGTGTTCTATCTGCGCAGCCGCGGTGTGAGGCGGCGCGAAGCCGAAAGGTTGATCGTTGAGGGCTTTTTCGATCCGATCATGCAACGCATCCCCTTCGAAGGGGTGCGCAGCCGATTTCAAGATGCCATTCAACGTAAGATGGAATCTCTGGCAGATTGAGGTGTATTGCCTGCTTGACAGGCATGTTAGAATTAAACGATTAGAGATTTGACGAAATCTATTCGATTTTTGGAGAGCAAAACATGGCGTCGACACCCTACATGAGACCGCCTGAATCAGAATACGTTTTTGAAGTTGGCGATACCGTTGAGGTTTTCTGCGATCACGAGAAGAACGGGCAGCGTGTGCGCGGCTGGTTGAAAGGCATCGTGGTGCAGGTAGATTCGAAACTGGCAGCAGTGCAGTTCAGAAGCAACGTTTTTCTTACCGATGGCTGGATGGTCCCGGATCACATCCTGTGGTTCCCGGTAAATTCGCGCAACATCCGTCTTGCCCGGCGACGCTCGTCCAAGTCTGATCTGCCGCGGGCTGAATAACCCGTTGCAGCAGAACTTGATGGATTGCAAATAACATGGACGTGCAGCGCCTGCGGTTGGACTTTCCGATCCTGGGGCGGGAAATCAAGCCCGGTGTTCCGTTGGTTTACCTTGATTCTGCTGCTACCTCGCAAAAACCGGCAGCGGTGATCGAAGCGATCGATCGCTATTACCGGCTTTCCAACGCTAACATTCATCGCGGCGTCCATACCCTGGCTGAAGAAGCTACCGCGCTGTACGAATCGGCGCGGCAGCGGGTGGCAGCTTTCATTGGCGCTCGCCATCCGCGCCAGATAATCTACACCCGCAACACCACCGAATCGATCAATTTGGTGGCACACGCCTGGGCGCGCTCGAACCTGAAAGCCGGCGACACGATCATCCTGACCGAACTGGAGCATCATTCCAACCTGGTGCCCTGGCATATCCTGGCGCAGGAACGCGGTGTGCGCCTGGAGTTTGTTCCGGTGGGGGATGAGGGGATGCTGGACATGGCGGTTTACACCAAGCTGCTCGAATTGGAGCCGCGTTTGGTGTCTTTCACGCACATGTCCAATGTATTGGGCACGATCACCCCAGCAAAAGAGATCATCCGCCTGGCGCATGCCGCTGGAGCGGTGACGCTGGTGGACGGCGCGCAGTCGGTGCCGCATTTTCCGCTCAACGTGCAGGAGCTGGACCTCGATTTTTTGGCGTTCTCGGCGCACAAGATGTGCGGACCGACCGGGATCGGGGTGCTGTATGGCAAACAGGAGTTGCTGGAAGCCATGCCGCCTTTTCTGGGTGGCGGGGACATGATCAAAAAGGTGACCCTGCGTTCATTTACTGTTAATGATCTGCCGCACAAGTTTGAAGCGGGCACCCCGGCAATTGCCGAGAGTATCGGGTTGGGTGCGGCGGTGGATTATCTCAGCCAGATTGGTATGGGCGCCATTGCCGCCCGCGAGCATGAGCTGACCGCCTATGCCTTGGAGCGGCTGTCGGAGATCAGCGGTCTGACGGTTTATGGACCGGCGGTGGAACACAGGGGCGGTGTGGTTTCGTTCACCATTGACGGCATTCACCCCCATGACGTTGCTCAGGTGCTTGACCGGGATGGTATTGCGGTGCGCGCCGGGCATCATTGCGCAATGCCGCTGCATCAAAAATACGGCTTAGCTGCCACCACCCGCGCCAGTTTTTATCTCTACAACGAAAAGAATGAAATTGACCTGCTGGCGACCGGTTTGGAAAAGGTCAAACAACTCTTTGGATAGGGCGGTACAACCCCGTGGACGATCTTTATCGCCAGATTATCATTGAACGTTATAAAGACCCGCTCTACCGCGGTACGCTTGATCCGCATGACATTACTTTTGAAGATGAAAACCCGTTGTGTGGGGATCTGGTGCGCATTGATCTGCGAGTAGATGCACAGGGCAAAGTGGTTGAAGTCGCCTTCAGCGGGCACGGCTGCGCCATCTCGCAGGCTTCGGCAGACCTGCTACTGGAAGCAGTGATCGGAAAATCGGTTGAAGAGTTGAAAAATTTGACCAAACAAGACATTCTCGATCTGCTGGGCATTGAGCTGGGAGCGGTGCGCCTGAAATGTGCCCTGCTGCCGTTGAAGGTGCTCAAAGCGGGTGTGTACGGATTGAAGGAAGCCAGTGACAGTCTGGTGAGTGACGATGCGGAGTGAATCAGCATGAGCAAATCGCTGCAATTTGATCACAGCCGGTATACTTTTTATGAAGTGGGGAAGGTGGACGAACTGCCCGAAGGCGAGCGGCTTTTCGTTGGGATCGGTGATCAGCACATTGCGGTCTTTAACGTCAACGGCGAGTATGCTGCTATCCGTGATGTGTGTACCCACGATGACGGTACGCTGGGAGAGGGCGATCTGGAGGGGTTCGAGATCGTCTGTCCGCGGCATGGGGCGCGCTTTGACATCCGCACCGGAAAAGCCTTGACCCTCCCGGCGGTCGATGATACCGAGGCATTTCCGGTGAGGGTCGTAGGTGATGCGATCGAAGTCGGTATACCGCTTTAATCGCCTGAAGGCGGGTGTTCTCCGGGCAGGCAGCCAAAAGCCCCGATAATTCGAAGGGTTTCAAACCCCTCAGCGAAAGGACGCTCGGCGAGAGCGCCGTGTCGCACCAGTGTGGCATGGGTGATGTGGGGGTCGAAATAGTACTTGTTGGCGTAAGTTTTGTATTGCGCCGGGGCAAGGATTTTTCGCTCGATGTCTTCCTCGCACACTTCGACCAGAAAATTCAAAAAAAAAACCGTAGCTGCTGCGTAGAACGTCAAACCCGAGCACGGTGGTACCGCGAAAAGCGCGCAATGCCTCTTCGACTGTGGTGACATGATCCTGGTGGGTATCGGCGCGGGTGTGAACGAAGACGATGTCAGGCTCGAAGGTGCGATTCAATCCGATCAGATATTCCAAAATTTCTTGCCGAGCGTGGGGAAAGCGTCGCGTTTCAAAGGTGCCGACGACGATGTCTTCCTCTTTTACACCCAATGCCGCCATGCTGCGATAGTGCTCGTCGACCACGTTTTTTAGATCCGGATTTTTTTGATTGTCCGAAAGGGTGACACAACGGATTTTTGCTTGATCGCCGATGTGGGCGATGAGCGCCCCGGCGCCTAGTTCGATGTCGTCCGGGTGGGCGCTGATGAAGCAAATCCGCTTACCATGAAAGAGCAGGCTGTGATTCATCAATGATTATTTGGTGGCAATGATGCCGCCCACCACTTTGGTCATCACCAGTTTACCTTCTTTTTCCAGGCGTTGGGTGGCAACTTCACTGATCTGACCCATAACTTCTCGAAGTCTTTTTTGTCCTGGAAGAAGCTGCGCCACAGTTTGCGGTCTTCAGAAAGCGACGCCCGGGTGTAATCCAGGAAGGGCTGCATCGATTCAAAGGTGAGGGGGTTTTCGAAAACTTCCACCCGAACTTGCTTGAAGGTCTCGCGCACGGTGGAAAGAATTTCGCAGGCGTAGCGGGAGCTTCCCGGCATGGGAGTATGGTCTTCTGGGTGGCTTGGCGAATGATATCGTAGCAAAGAAGTTTGTTCTCCGGCATGGGGCCGGTGGTGAATAGCGTGCCGCCCGGTTTGAGAACGCGGTGCATTTCGTGGATAGTGAAGGGGATGTCTTCGGCGTCATAGATGGCGAAGCAGCAGGAAACCAGATCGAACTGATTGTCCTCCAGCGGAAAGCGTCGGTTGAAATCCAGGTCGATGAATTTCACCTTGTCGCCGGTCTTTTTATTCTCTTTGCGAGCTTGCCCAAGCAGGTCGGCGGAGACGTCGCCGCCGGTGATGTCCGCATTGCCGTTGAGGGCGTTATAAAACGAAAAGCACTGCTTTCCGGCGCCGCAGCCGACATCCAGGATTTTCATACCCGGCTTGAGCGACAATGTTTCGAGCATCCACTGGTCAATGTCGCGACCGCCAAATTTGTTGTGAATGTCGATGCGGGTCAACAGATCGGTGGTGGTTCCCTAATAATCGATTTTCATGTTTCCTTCTCTGGGGGGATGATGTGGGATAAGTATATATGGTGAACCGGGAATGTCAAGGGAATGCGGTGCGCGCAAAATCGTTTCGGCGCGTCGTTGCATCCAATGATTGAACTGAAAAGTGGGGCGAATCAGGCTTGGTGATGATTAGAATAGGAGGTAGTCTCGTGGATGTCTTTGAGGAGCAGCTCGTAGAGTTGCAGGCGGGTGCTCAGCAGACGGCGGGCGATCACATTTGCCATGCGCCGCATGATGATGTAACCCAGGTCGTGATCTTGTTCGCACAGCGATTTCAGGTCTTTCCCATCAAAGACGACCAGGTAGCTGTCTTGCGTGGCTCGGGCAGAGGCAGTGCGCTGGCGAACAAAGGGGGTGAGGCAAGACCAACCGATCAAATCGAGTGCTTCGGCAGTGTACATGCACACCGCCCCATGCCCGGGTACCAGGGCTTCCACCGATACCTGCCCTTCGAGCAGGATGTAGAATTCTTTCTGGCGTTCGCCCTCTTCAAAAAGTACTTCTCCCGCTTTCAACCGCCGTGAGCTGGCGATATTAAACAGTTGCTCGACCTGGCGTGCTTTCAACTCGTAGAACCAGGGAACGCTTTGCAATGCTTGAAGTAGGTCTGCCTTCTGAAACATTTAACAATCCGTAATGTCGGCGATGATGACGTGTATCAGTTTTATCATTGAAGCGTAGTGGGTTGAAGTGTTGTCCGTCACGAAAGCGGGGGTTTAACGTCACGTGTAGGTTAAAAGCCGTAACCGGGATTCCGCGCTCCCGGTTACAAAGCGATTTCAGTAAATTGTAATGCTAATTGATCCGAATGGCGTTAAAGTTACACACCTGCACGCAGATGCCGCAGCGGATGCAAATATCGGGGTCGATGTAGTGGGTTTGTCGCCTTTCGCCGCTGATGGCGTGCACCGGGCAGTTGCGGGCGCACACGGTGCAGCCGGTGCACGGTCCGTCGATGATTTCGAACGAGATCAACGGACGGCAGACCTTGGCTGGGCAGCGCTTTTCGGTGATATGCGCTTCGTACTCCTCTCTGAAATACTTGAGTGTGCTTTCCACCGG
>JBBIKU010000086.1:0-10204 GCA_037445245.1 Anaerolineaceae bacterium | reverse complement strand
TGCATCATCGGGCAATTGTTTGTTCAACTGGAATGTAGTCGCTGCGAACTCGCAGACGGAAAGCAACGCGCTTATATCTACGCTTTCCGAATCCAGCCACCTTATCGCCAAACTGGCGTGGGAACACGCATGTTGTGCCGCGCCGAAGATGATTTGCGGATGCGGGGTTACCGCTTCATAACCTTGAACGTTGCAAAAGATAACCTGTTGGCGCAACGGCTTTACCGACGACTGGGCTACCGCATTGTGGCACACGAAGCCGGCGAATGGTGCTACCAAGATCACAACGGTGTGTGGCAGCAGCTACACCAGCCGGCTTGGCGGATGGAGAAAACCCTCGTCGAAACTGCCTGAATCGACCCACGTGTTGATATAATTGGTTAGCTTTGACAAGAAATTGATCTCAATATAAAATAAAAAGTCTATGCATATCCCAGCCCACAAAGAAGGAACTGTTTAATGAAAGAATACACTACCGAATTCATCCGCAACGTCGCCCTGGTATCCCATAGCAGCGCAGGCAAAACTATGCTCACCGAGGCGTTTCTTCATTACACCGCTGCCACCACCCGCCTGGGCAAGATCGAAGACGGCAGCACGGTATCCGATTTCGATGAAGAGGAAATCCGGCGCGGCATTTCCTTGTACACCTCGGTGGCGCCCGTGGAACACGAAAACGTCAAAATCAATATCCTCGACACCCCCGGCTATACTGACTTCATCGGCGAGGTGATCTCGGCTTTGCGGGTAGCAGACAGCGCAATCGTTCTGGTTGATGCCGTCTCTGGACGCGAGGTGGGCACCGAGGTCGCCTGGCACTACTGCGACAAGTTCAATCTGCCGCGATTTTTAGTCATCAACAAGATGAACCGGGAGAACGCCAATTATCAAAAAGCGCTGGCATCCATCGAAGAGCTTTCGGAGATCCGCCTGATCCCGATCCAATTGCCGTGGGGCGAGAAAATTGACTTCCAGGGTGTCATTGACGTGCTGACGATGAAAGCCTATAAGGGGAACGCCAAGACCCCCCTTGACATCCCCGCAGAATACAAGGACGCCGCAGAAAGCGCCCGCACAGCCTTGGTGGAAGCTGCCGCCGAAGGCGAAGACGAGCTGCTCGAAAAGTACCTCGAAACGGGCGAATTGAGCACCGAAGAAGTCGTCCGCGGTCTGCGCAGCATCATCAAATCCAACGGTTTCATCCCGGTATTCGTGACTGCCGGCGACACCGGAATCGGCGTCATTCCACTGCTGAATGCCATCGTCCAGTTGCTTCCCTCACCGCTGGATATTCCCCCCGTCGTTGCCCAGGGCAAAGACGGAGACGAAGAACTGATCGCAAACGACGCCGGACCCCTAGCAGCATACGTGTGGAAGACCACCGCCGATCCTTTCGTCGGGAGACAGACCTACTTCCGGGTTTATTCCGGCATGCTCACCTCCGACAGTCGTGTCTGGAATCAGACCAAAGGAATCGAGGAACGGCTGGGTACACTGCATATTGCCCGCGGCAAAGAGACCTTCCCCACGAAAATCATCCACGCCGGAGACATCGGCACGGTCGCAAAATTGAGCGAGACCGCCACCGGCAATACGCTATGCGATAAAACCCACCCGCTTATCTTACCTCTACCCAAACATCCCAATTCGCTCTACCGGGTTGCCATTTTCCCGAAAACGCAGGCGGATTCGACCAAAATCAGTCCCACCCTGACCCGCCTGTGCGAAGAAGCTATGACCCTCTCCTGGCACAACGAGGCAGCGACCAATCAAACCATTCTGCAGGGCATGGGAGATCAACACATCGAAGTTGCCATCAAGCGTGCCGAGGCGAAATTCCAGGTCAATCTGCTCACCGAGGTTCCCAAAGTGCCCTACCAGGAAGCCATTACCAAAAGCGCCCAGGCAATGTACCGTCACAAAAAGCAGACCGGCGGCGCCGGACAATTTGGCGAAGTACACCTGCGCGTCGAACCCACCGAAGGGGAATTCGAGGTTGTCAATGAGATCTTCGGTGGCGCCATCTCAGCCAGCTACATTCCTGCCATCGAAAAGGGTATCCGCAACGTGATGCGGGAAGGCATCCTCGCTGGTTACCCCGTCACCAAAGTCAAGGTGGCTGTTTTCGACGGCAAAGAACATCCGGTTGATTCGAAACCGATCGCTTTTGAGATTGCCGGGCGTGAGGCATTCAAACTGGCGTTCAAAGACGCCGCGCCGGTCTTGCTGGAGCCGATCATGATCGCCAAAATCACCGTACCCGAAGCCAATATGGGCGATGTGTTGGGAGACATGAACACCCGGCGGGCGAGAGTGCAGGGAATGGAAACCGAAAAAGGACGATCCACCATCACCGCTCAGGTACCGCTGGCAGAAATGCTGCGCTACACCACCCAGCTACGCTCGCTCACCGGCGGACGCGGCACCTTCAGCCTCGAAGTCTCGCATTACGAGGTAGTACCCCCCCACGTGACGCAAGAAATCATTGCTGCCCGCCAGAAGGAACTATCCAGCCAGAAAGAAGACTGACAGCAACCGATAGTTTCGATCGATCAAGGTCACCCTTTGGAAATATGGGGTGACCTTTTTGATTGGGATACATCGCCAGGACCAGCAGCACTACAGCCGCAGGCACCGTTCAAATTGCAGGTATAATAGGGCATTCATCACCGCCAAAGAAGAGAGAATCGATCCATGAAAGTAACCGTGTTTGGGGGCGCTCAGGCAAAACCCGGAGACGCCATCTACAATCAAGCACAGCAATTGGGACAATTGCTCGCTCAAGCTGGCTGCACTGTGCTCACCGGCGGCTACATGGGCACCATGGAAGCCGTATCGCGTGGCGCCGCCGAAGCCGGTGTCCATGTCATCGGTGTCACCTGTGATGAGATCGAGCGCTGGCGTCCGATCAAAGCCAACCCGTGGGTCAAAGAAGAATGGCGCTATCCGACCCTTCACGAGCGCATGCTCGCCTTACTGGACGCCTGCGACGCCGCCATTGCCCTTCCCGGCGGGGTGGGGACGCTGGCAGAGATTGTGATGATGTGGAATCGCCTGCTGGTCAATTCGATGCAACCGCGCCCATTGGTGCTGGTGGGCGAGGGCTGGGAAGAGGTCTTTACCCACTTCTTTGAAACCCTGGGCGCCTACCTCCAGCCCAAAGACCGTGATCTGCTGGTATTCGCAAAAGACGTGGCGCAAGCAGTTCGGTTGGTCTGTCAAAAGTCGCCTTGAGCGGCATGGCGTGGCGGTTGACCAGCATTGCCGTTGAAAACACATCGAAAATGAGAGAGAATCTATGAGCGAAGAGAAACTGCCCAAACGAAATGAAAATTATTCGGAATGGTATAACCAGGTCGTGCAGCGCGCCGAACTGGCGGATTATGCCCCGGTGCGCGGCTGCATGGTCATCCGCCCTTATGGCTGGGCATTGTGGGAAAACGTCCAAGCTGGCTTGGACGGGCGTTTCAAAGCCACCGGACACGTCAATGCTGCCTTCCCAATGCTTATTCCTATGTCTTTCCTGGAAAAGGAAAAAGAGCACGTCGAAGGCTTTGCCCCCGAACTGGCAATCGTCACCATCGGCGGCGGCGAACAACTCGAAGAACCGCTGGTCGTTCGTCCCACCTCCGAGACCATCATCGGGCACATGTACGCCAAATGGATCAAATCTTACCGCGACCTGCCGGTGCTGATCAACCAGTGGGCGAACGTGGTGCGCTGGGAGATGCGCACCCGCCTTTTCTTGCGCACGCTCGAATTTTACTGGCAAGAGGGACACACCGCTCACGCCACCTACAAAGAAGCTGAAGAGGAAACCCGCAAAATTCTGGACATTTACACGCAGTTTGCCATCGATGACGCCGCCGTTCCGGTCATCCCCGGTCTCAAATCTGACAGCGAAAAATTCGCCGGCGCCCTGCATTCCTATTCAATCGAAGCTATGATGGGCGACACCCGTGCCCTGCAATCGGGCACCTCGCACAACCTGGGGCAGAACTTTGCCAAAGCCTTTGATATTCAATATTTGGATGCCAACAACCAGTTGCAGTACGTCTGGACGACGTCCTGGGGCGTCTCGACCCGCTTTGTAGGAGCAATCATCATGACCCACGGCGACGATCAGGGTCTGATCCTCCCCCCTCGGTTGGCGCCGATCCAGGTGGTTATTATTCCCATTTACCGCGACGAGGCGGAACGATCACAGGTGATGCCGGTCGTTGCGCACATCCAATCCGAGCTTTCGGGATTCAGGGTCAAGCTCGACGACCGCAGTGAAGTCACCCCTGGCTTCAAATTCAACGATTGGGAGATGCGCGGTGTCCCGCTACGGCTGGAAGTCGGACCAAAAGACGTGCAAAACCGCTCGGTCATGGCTGCTCGCCGCCACATCAGTGGAAAAACCGGCAAGTCGCTTCTGCCGCTCGAGGGTCTCCACACCCAGGTGAAAAATCTTTTGGCAGAGATCCAAGCCGCCCTATATGAACGGGCGGTAGCATTTCGCGACTCTAACATCCACGAACCGCGAGACTACGACCAGTTCAAGGAAATCGTTCAGAACGGCTGGGCGTTCACCGCATGGTGCGGCAATCCTGTTTGCGAAGCGTCGATCAAGCAAGACACCAAAGCCACAACCCGCTGCATCCCTCTCGATCAGCCCAAGGAATGCGGAGTTTGCATCTCTTGCGGTGAACCTGCCAAATACAAGGTGTACATTGCCCGCGCCTACTAACGGGCGAACCACCCGCCATATCGACCGAAAGCGCTTCCCGCCATGCCTGCAGTCCAGCTTGCCCGCCTCAAAACTCAGATTCATGCCCTGATCTGGCGTTTTACCCGCCCGCATGAGTTTCTCGAAAGTCTTTTGGATCTGCTAGAATACTACGCCGAACAGGGCTATCGTCCGGGAGAAAAGCTGCTTTCGTCCAAACGCACGCCCGCCTCCTTCCGTGTCCCAGCGTTGGTTCTGCGCCAATTAGAACAGCAACTGACACCAGTGTGCCGCGAAAACCCGGACGCCACCTTTCCCCTGATCGATGTTTTATGGAAGGACCGCCGCCTCGAGCCGCGTCTTCTGGCGGCGTATCTAATGGGTCGGGTGCCGTTGCACGATCCAGAGCCGGTTTTGAAGCGGTTAAAAGCCTGGTGCCAGCCATCCGTCGAACGCCCTGTCCTGACTACCATGCTCACTCAGGGCTGCCTCAGCTTGCGCCGGCAACACTTTCAACACTGGCTCGAACTGATTCAGACATGGGCAAACAACCCCGATCCGGCGTTTCAAGCCATAGCGCTGCAGGCAATCCTGCCGGCGATCAGCGATCGGGAGTTTGAAAATTTACCGCCAATCTTTCACCTTATCACGCCCTTGTACAACACAACATCCCTTGCAGTGCAATCTTATCTGCGTGAGGTGACCGAGTCGCTCACCCGCCGTTCGCCTACCGAGACCGCCTATTTAATCCAGAACATCCTCAGCGTCAATCCCACAACAGAAGCCATCCGCCTGGTTCGCCGCGCACTACCAGCCTTCAACCTGGAACTACAGGACAAACTGCGCAAAATCATAACCACCCTCACACCTCCCTCCCCACCCAAAAGGGATGCACCCGATTCTTGAAAGCTACGACACCCTGGAAAGCAATCTTTTCGGCAATCCTCTCCTCCTCATGGTATAATTGAATACAGTGACTGGTCCTATCCACGGCGCAGCTATGGGTCTGGAGACCTGCTCAAAACATTCAACAGGAGAAAGCAGACGTCATGACTTTAACAAAAGAAGACAAGAACAAGCTGATCAAAGACTACCAGATTCATCCCGAAGACACTGGATCGCCAGAGGTGCAGATCGCCATCCTGACTCGTCGCATTCAGTATCTCACCGATCATCTGCGGGTGAACAAGCACGACGAATCCTCCCGGCGCGGGTTATTGAAAATGGTCGGGCAACGGCGAAGGCTTTTAGCATATTTGCACCGCCAGGATTACAATCGATACGTGGCGATTGCCGAACGGTTGAATCTACGAAGAAAATGAATCGAGACGAAATTTCTGAGTAGGTGGAAAGCAAGCCCATCTACTCATTTTTTGTGAAATCAAATCAATTTAGCATCCCCCCGGTTTGGAATTGAAAGCGGGTGAGGAATGTGTTCCTCAGTCGCTTTCAGTCCCCAACCGGGTGGGATAGAAGGACATAAACCAATGAAACCAGAATCACATCAGTACACGACCATGATCGGTGGTCGGGAGTTTACCATCGAAACCGGCAAACTTGCCGGTCAGGCAGGCGGTGCGGTTTCAGTGCGGATGGGCGATTCGCTCGTCTTTGGCGCTGCCACAATGAGCGACGACATGCGCGAGGGAATCGATTTCTTCCCCCTTACCGTCGATTACGAAGAGCGCATGTATGCCGGAGGGCGTATTCCTGGGTCGTTCTTCCGCCGCGAAGGCAGACCCAGCACCGACGCCATCCTGGTGGCACGGCTAACGGACCGCCCCATCCGTCCACTCTTTCCCAAAGGCATGCGGAACGAAGTGCAGGTCATTTTGTACTCCTTCTCAGCAGACCTGGAGAACCCGCTCGACATTCTGGCGGTTAACGCCGCCTCCGCCGCCCTGATGATTTCTGATATCCCTTGGGGCGGACCGGTTGCCGCCGTTCGCATCGGGCGCATCGACGGGGAATTTATCATTAATCCCACCTATGCCGAGATGGATGACTCCGAGCTTGACCTGCGTATGGCTTGCACTCGCGACGCCATTCTGATGGTGGAATGCGGCGCCAATGAGGTCAGCGAAGAACAATTGATCGAGGCGCTTTCGTTCGGGCACAACGCCGTCCAACCGCTGATCGACCTACAGGAAAAGATGGCAGCCGAAATCGGCAAACCCAAGCGTGAAGTCGTACTGGCAGAAAAGGATGAGGCGCTGATCGAAATGGTCAGGAGCAAGTCAAGCAGCTGCATCAACGATATCCTCGAGCAGCCCTATGATAAAACCCGGCTCTACGATGCCATCGACGCACTGGAAAAGTCACTCGCCGTGGAAATGGCTGAGGGAGACGAAGAGAAGATGCCTGCCCTCAAAGACGCTTTTTATGAAGCCTTCCGGTTCATCGTCCGCCAGCGCATCCTCGATAAGGGTATCCGCCCTGACGGTCGCAAACCGGATGACATTCGACCCATCTGGGGCGAAGTGGGCATCAGCCCGCGCGCTCACGGCTCCGGTCTGTTTTCCCGCGGCGAAACTCAGGTGCTCACGCTTGCCACACTCGGCACCCCAAGGGAAGCCCAAGAACTGGACAATCTCACCCCCACCGAAACCAAGCGTTACATGCACCATTACAACTTCCCGCCGTTTTGCACTGGCGAGGTCAAACCCCTGCGCGGTTCGTCCCGACGCGAGATCGGTCACGGCGCTCTTGCCGAACGCGCTCTGGTTCCCGTCCTTCCTCCCGAAGAAGAGTTCCCCTACACCCTACGCCTGGTCTCCGAAGTGCTCTCATCCAACGGCTCTTCTTCCATGGCATCCGTGTG
The DNA here is from genome assembly GCA_037445245.1 of Anaerolineaceae bacterium. Lineage (GTDB taxonomy): Bacteria > Chloroflexota > Anaerolineae > Anaerolineales > Anaerolineaceae > JBBIKU01. The sequence continues at coordinate 2,672 of JBBIKU010000086.1, read as the reverse complement.
TGGTTCGACCCTGGCGTTAATGGACACCGGCGTGCCCATCAAGGCAGCTGTTGCGGGGGTCGCTATGGGGTTGATCATGGAAGGCGACCGCTACGCCATTCTGACCGACATTCTCGGCAGCGAGGATCACCTTGGCGACATGGACTTCAAAGTTGCCGGCAGCCAGAAGGGCATCACCGCTCTTCAAATGGACATTAAAGTCAAGGGTATCACCTCACAGGTGATGACTGAAGCCATGCAGCAGGCGCAGAAAGCCCGTTACCATATTCTCGATAAGCTGCTCGAGATCATCCCCATCCCACGCCCTGAACTCAAACCGCACGCCCCGCGTATCACGGTGGTCAACATCCCCATTGATAAGATCGGCGCCATCATTGGTCCGGGCGGTAAGACCATTCGTGCCCTGCAGGAAGAGACCGACACCCGCATCGACATTTCCGACGATGGCACCGTCTACATCGCTGCCACCAACGGCGTCAGCGAATCGAAGGCGCGCGAACGAATCCTGTTGCTGACCGAATCGGCAGAAATCGGGCGCATCTACACCGGTAAGGTGGTGCGCACCACCGATTTCGGCGCCTTTGTCCAGATTCTGCCCAACATCGATGGCATGGTGCATATCTCACAACTGGACACCGAGCGCGTCCGCTCGGTCGAAGATGTGGTGCAGGTGGGCGACGAATTGACCGTAATGGTGACTGCCATCGACGAGAGTGGCAAGATTCGGCTCTCTCGCACCGCAGTTCTGGAAGGCTGGACGGCAGAAGAAGCCATTGCACACGACCTTCCGCGCCGCAGTGCGGGATCTCGCCCATCCGGCGGCGATCGTTCCTCCCGAAGCGGTGGGCGGCGTGGCAATCGCGGCAATCCCCGCCGATAACCAGCTTTGAGAAAACCGATCAATAACTTTCGGGCGACCGGGTGCAACGCAATGCATGCGGACGCCCGCAATTCTTTCGAGCAGTAGCGGTTTTGGTAATATGCCCACTCAATCCTGGGTGGGCAAATACGGCATCGATTCGCCGGGCAGTCCCAGCAGCTCGGCAAGCGCCGCCCGCATTGCGGTGCGGTCATCCCAGGGATATTCGATCTCACCGAAGCACATCGATTGCTCGTGTCCCTTGCCACAGGCAACCACAACATCGCCCGCTGTGGCGGATTGAAGGGCAAAACGAATGGCATCCCCGCGATCACCAATGCGGAAAAAATCTCTTCCTTCAATACCGCCGCGCCCCTGCGCTGCCTGTGCCATTTCCGCCAGTATATCATCCAGCGATTCGGTGCGCGGGTCTTCCGCCGTGAGCACAGTGAGATCCGCCAGCTTGATGGATATTTCTGCCATCAGGCGGCGCTTTTCTCGATCGCGCAACCCGGCAGAACCGAACACAACAATCACTTTCCCGCCGCTCATCTGACGCACCGTTTGCAGTGCATTTTGGAGGGCATTGGGCGTGTGAGCAAAATCAACGATGGCGATAAAATCTTGCCCCATGTCAATTCGCTCCATCCTGCCCGGAATGGTGTGCAGGGCAGCAATGCCCGCGCGCGCCGCTTCCGGCTCGACGCCCAATCCGATCACCGTTGCCGCCAGTGCTGCCAGGCAATTCGAGACGTTGTAATTCCCTTCCAGCGCGCAGGTGATCGGAAGCCGAAAATCCTTGCTAACCGCCTCAAAGTGCAAGGCAGCCGCGTCATGACGGATATCACCGGCGTACAGGTCGGCTTTACGGTCGTGGTGCAGGCTGTAACTGATTTGGGGCGACGAAACCAGACCGCTCAGGTATTCATAAGATTGATCGTCGCGGTTCAGTACCGCCAGACGGGGGTTACCCCTTGATTTTGGGACGGTCTCCGCCAGCGCGCGAAACAACATCGCCTTGGCAGCCCGGTATGCCTCATAGGAGCCATGGTAGTCAAGGTGTTCATGGGTGATGTTGGTAACCACCCCAATATCGAACTCACACCCTGTCAAACGATGCTGCGCCAAACCATGTGAAGTGGACTCGAGCACCACGTGTGTCAAACCGGCAGAGACCATCCGCGCCAGGTAGCGCTGCACATCTGGAGCCTCAGGCGTGGTGACGTGAAAGCCGGTATCCAGCACTTCATCGCCGATCACGGCGTTGACGCTGGAGACGATCCCAGCCCAGTAACCGGCGGTCGTCAAGATCTGGTAAATCAGATTGGAGGTAGTAGTCTTACCATCCGTGCCGGTCACGCCGATCACTGTCAGATGACGCGCCGGAAAATCATACAAAGCCGCCGCCAGGTGCGCCAACGCCTGGCGGGCGTCCGCCACCTGGATGTAAGGTACCGTCAAATCATTGACCGCTTCGCTGCCGACCACCGCCGCCGCTCCCTTCGCCACAGCCTGGGATATAAAATCGTGACCATCGCTGTTAATGCCCCTGAACGCGACGAAGATGTAGCCTGCTTCAACCTTGCGAGAATCGGCGACCACGCCCGTGATTTTAACATCCGGCAATATCAGCGGCGAGAGCGGCTGCACCGGAATCTCATCAAAGATCTGTTGAAGTGTTTTCTTAACAAAACCAATCATTTTTTTGTCTTAGCCCCGCCATGGTAAGCAATAAACCTCAAAGCCTCTCAAAGCCTGAAAGATATTTTATCACGAAACCGCCCTCACCTCGCTACAGCGAAGATGCCCCCAC
>JBBIKU010000085.1:0-10422 GCA_037445245.1 Anaerolineaceae bacterium | reverse complement strand
GGACACGGATGATTTTTTGGGGGCGCTGCTAACCAGCCTTCTGCCTGATTTCAATTATCGAGCCGTTTCGCATGTATTGCTGAGCACACCACTCGATTTGCCGCAACAGCGCATAGCTTTTTTGCGTTTGATGAGCAAGTTGCAGCCGCTGCACCAGCTTGCCTGGCTACGACAGTTGCGGGAGACGGGCAGGAAAGAACTGGTGGCAGGATTGGCTACGGATTTGCTCGCCGGCGCGCAAACCGCCCTTTTGAACCATTCCAGGCTTGGGGTTTGAAGATGAAATTGCTGGAGGGCTTAATTCGCTCTTTCATGCTGAGCTGTACGCGTATTCGGATATCCCTGAGCAGGCTCTGCTCCATTTGCAAGCGGTTAAAGAATCCATGAATCGCTGGCAATCTGGCGTGTTGGTTCAATATGCCGAAATTGCTGCCGGTGCGAATCGTAACCACGAGTTGGCGGAAGCCATTCGGGAGTTCGACGCCATTTCGAAAACACCTGATGGCTTGATGACGGAACTGGTTCTGGCGCTGGCGGGAAAGTCGGTGGTGAATAAATCCTTAGAAAAAAAGCTTGCTTTGACTGGCCAGCATCCCCTGGCTCAAATTGAAGTGGCAGGGCGGCTGGCGCAAGAAAAGAAGCTGGATGAAGCCCGTCAGGTTGCCAGCCAGGCAATCGCTCACCTGGTTGGGAACATAATGAACCACGGACAGATTTATCAACCCAAGCAACTGTTGGGCTGGGATCCGGACGCGCTGGTCAAAATATTAACCGGATTGGGGTTGTTTCAGGAAGCCTTACAATTGGTGTTGCTTTTTTTGAAAGAACGCCCAACCGATCGCACTTTGATTGGGTTTGCGGTTTTTTGCTTGCGGCAACTGGGTGATGACCGGCAGGCGCTGCATTATGCGCGATTGGCTGCTTTGCTGGATGTGCGCAATGCGGATGTTTATCGCCGGCTGGCTGATATTCTAGAAACGCTTGCTGATTGGGCTGGGGCTTTCGAGATTCGGCGCAAGGTGATCGAATTGGCGGGTTCACCATCCCGTGAGGATTGGCTGAGTTTTGCCCGCAGCGGCATCGAATTTGACGAGCTGGCGAGTGCCACGGAAGCATGCGATCATTTGTTGGCTGAGAATGCCAACGATGGCGTTGCCAAGGCTTTGCTCGGGCAGGTGCTTCTAAAGCAGGGTGATCGTGAAAAAGGGATGGCGCACCTCAAAGACGCGACCCAATTTGCACCCCATGAGCCGCTGCCCTGGGTGATGCTGGCGGATGCCTGTGAAGCCACGGGAGAAAAAGAGCAGGCACTCGAGGTGCTGCGTGCTGCGGCAATAACATTGCCCGGCTCGCTGGAAATCCTTGCCAAACTGGCAGACACCTTTTTACAGGTGGGCGATTACGCTGAGGCGTTGCCTTATCTGGAAAAAGCGGCAAAATTGGCGCCGGATTCGATTAGCCAGCAACAAAAACTTGGTGAAACGCTGCTCGCGCTGGGGTTTCTGCCGGAGGCAAAAAAGGTGCTTGTTGGCGCCCATGAGCGATGGCGTGCCAACCCCCGCCTGGCATATTTGGCGGCAAAAACGCATATCGAATCGGGTGAGCCGGAAGAGGGGCTGGTTGCACTGGAAGTTGCTGTTCATGATAGCGAACCCATATTTGATGCCCTTGTTTTGTATGCCAAAACGTTGTTGAATCCCGATGAAGCGCGGCGGGACTTAAAGCCAAAATCGATGCAGAAAATCGTCGATGCGCGTATGGCACTTGCAAAAGCGCTCTCGATCCACCCAGATGATTTCGAAGCGCAATTGCTGATGGCTGAAATCCTTGCTGCTGAGGGTGTCGCCGAAATTGCTTTTGAGCATTTTCGGCAACTCTCTGAATTACCTGAAGCGCAGCAATCGCAATGGCGCTGGCGGGTGCAAAAGGGGCTGGGACAGACTGCCCTGATGACGCGACGAATGGATACAGCCCTGGCAGCATTGCAGGAAGCCGCTCAGACGAAACCCGACATGCCGGATATCCAGCGATCCTTGGCACAAGCGTTTCTGGCGAATGATCTGCGGCAGGACGCCTATCAGGCTGCGCTTTCGTCTTTGAAGCTCGCTCCGGATGACATTTCCGCGCTATTCTGGTTTGGCGAGCTGATGCTGGAATTGGGTGCAACAAAAGAGGGAATCGATGCGTTGCAACAAGCCCTGCAGCGGGAGCCAGCCAACGGAAACGGTTGGTTGCGGCTTGCCGAAGCGCAGGCACAGAATCAGGACAGCACCTCGGCGCGCAAAAGCCTGAAAACCCTTCTGGAGCTCGAAGGCGCGACTGTGGAACAATTGCAACAGGCTGCCAAAATTCATCTTCAGATGGGCGATGCGCGTCTGGCTTTGAAAAGTCTGGAGCAGGCAGTCCATATCGGCGGCAGCCCGTCTAAAGAATTGCTTCGCGAACTAGCTTCTCTGCGTGAAGGCATCGGTGATTTGGCTGGCGCGCTGTCGGCTGTTCAAAAAGCAAGTGAGGAGTTTCCAGGGGATGCCGGATTGATGCTGTACGAGTCGGATTTACTAGCGAGGCTCGAGCAGACTCCGGCGGCGATCCAGCGTCTGTTCCAGGCGCTTGAACATTGCGAGGAGATGGATGCCGGCGAAGCATTGATGAAACAGAACGAGAAATCCGTTGAGCCGTTCACGTACCCACGAAGTGGGCACACGCCGAAGTCACCTAGCCATCAGGCGGCAATTCACGCCCGCCTGAGCAGCCTGCTGCGCCAGTCAGCAGATTTGCCCCAGGCGCTTTTCCACGCCGAAAAAGCAATTGAAGCTGATCCTGCTTCTATCCCGGCTCGACTGCTTGCGGCTGATATTGCCCGCTCGCTCTTGGAAACCGATAAGGCGGCTCGATATCTTCAGTTTGACGGGGACGGGAGCAATGTTACCGATCAGGCGCAGGTGACTCTGGCATGTCTGCAAGCAGAGAATTTGCTGGATGGCGGACAGGCTGTCGAAGCCGGCAAGGTGCTTAGGGATGTGGAAGCGATGGGTGGTCAGCACCCGCGTTATCTTGCAGCGAAAGCGCGCCAACTTGCCAGGGTGGGTGACTTAGATAGCGCCAGGGAACTGTATCGGAGCGCCAAAAAGTTGTATGAGCAACAATCTGCAAACCAGTTGGCAAACCCCCAAAAAACATTAAATACTCCGCCGGCAACCCTTCGCGGCGAACTGATGGCCGGCGATTACTGGATGGCGGACGCCGCCGAAGAGACGGCAATATGGGATGATGCCATAACTTTCACTGCTAAAACTGTGCGCGATGCCCCGCAGGAACCGCGACCTCACCTTGATCTTGCCCGTCGGTTGGTGATTCGCGCCGGGCAGCAGCGCCTGGCTGAAGAACTAGGTATGTCCACCGGAAAGCCGGATGCGAAGGTTGCTGCAGATATGCAACAACAATTTGCCGATTCGATCCGCAAGGCGCGTCAGTTAAGCGAGGCAGATGAGATACGGCTGTGGGAGCGATTGGGCAATGCCATCTTCAGCCCTGACATCCAAAAAGCGCAGGCACTCATGGAGCCGAACCTGCCTGATGCCTGTCTGCCGTGGGTAGTGCAGGCGTTTCGACTGACTGGAGATTGCGCGGCGGGGATCGAAGCCGGAAAAAGGGCGGCGCAACAGCCGGCGGTTGGTTTGCAGCTTGGCTTGTGTTATATGGCGGATGACCCGGTGAGCGGGTTGGTCGCTGTGCGCCAAGCGGTGGATGCCAACCCAAACGACCCGCTCCATCACGCCGCACTATCTTTGCTGGCAGAAAAAACGGGTGATTGCCCGCTGGCTTTGCGTTCCATTCAACAGGCACTCACCATGTCGCCCGATGAGATCGATTGGCAGATGCGCGCCGCTCGTCTGGCTGCACAATGTGGGCAGATCGATGTGGCGCAGAATCATTGGGAGGCGGCGTATCAGTTAGATTCCTCGCGGGTGGACATTGGGCTGAATCTTGGGGAGGTGTATCTGCGACAGGGACTGCCCCAAAAATCAGTCGAGATTCTGCAGAAGTTGGTTCGCCTCAAACCTGACGAGGCGCAGCTCTGGTTGATGTTGTCGAAAGCACATCAAGAGATGGGGGCACGCCGCAAGGCAATCGAGTGTGCCGAGCGCGCCGGCAGTCTGGATCGGCAATCTGCCGCGCCTTACCTACAGTGTGTTGATATTGCGCTTGAAGATGGCGATACCGCGACCGCGCATGGTTTTGCCCGCAAAGCGATCGAGCGGAATCCCGTCAGTCCAGAGCCTTATCTGGCACACGCCCGCATTTTTGTCGGGCAGGATCATCTTGAGGCAGCACAACAGCAGTTGGAACGTTCGCCCGAAGCAATCAGGCGTTCGATCCCGGTGCAGACCGAAATCGCCCGCCTTATCTGGCAGATGGAGGGAGCCCAGGCAGCATTACCGCAAGTGCAAGACCTGGCGAGTGTTACCGGCGGGGATAACGCCGATGTCATGGCGTTGCTGGCGAATGTGCTGGCAGAAACCGGCGATGTGAACGGTGCCGCGGCTGCCATCCACAAGTCCTTGCGGGTTAACCCACAACAACCCCACTTGAACTTATTGATGGGCAGCATCCAGCACAAAGCGGGTAATCTGGATCAGGCGATCCATTACTATTCGGAAGCCATCTTACAAAAGCCCACCGAGCTGAAGGCTTATCTGGAGTTGGGCAATGTTTATGAAGAACGCCGCGAACACATTCAGGCACTTAGCACCTACGAAAAGGCAATCCAGGTAGCTCCGCTGGACGCCCGACCGTATTTCCGTGCCGCCCAGGTACTGCGAGAATCCAAGGACTATCCAGGTGCCGAAGGGATGTTACGCAAGGCAGCCAGGCTCGCTCCGGAGGACGTCAACATACGTCGGCAGCTCGGAGCAATCCTGGCGCTCAACCTGGTACACCATTCACAGGAGGCACACGCGCAACGATGACCACAGTCACTCGATTGGATACCTCACCGGTACGGCGGGCAATCTCCCGCCCGATGTTTCTGCAGGTTGTGAAAGCGGCGCTCAAGCGCGGTTCGTATCGGTTTGCCCGCCAGGCAACGTTGGATTGGTTAACCATCTATTCTGGGGATCTTGAGGTCAGCCGGTTGCTGGCGCTGGCACTTCATGCGGGAGGCAGCCCAGCCGAAGCCATTTCCATGTTAGAGCGGATTTGCATGCTTGATCCGGAATTTGTCGATGCTCAGGAAAACCTGGCGCTGCTTTCAGAGGGCGCTGACCTTGATACAGCCGTTTCGGCATATGCCTGCGCATATGCCCTTGGGAGAGAAATCAGCAGCAAAGTAGCGTTGCCAGCATGGGCGGTCACGTTGCGCCAAGCCCACCGGGCGCTGACCAGCGGCTTGATTCAGGAAGCGGAGGAGTTGATTTACCAGGTGCTTGGTTTGAACCTGGATGTGGCGTTGCCGGCGGTTGTACATCTCAACATTAGCCGCCAGAAAGATGATGCATCGACTGTGCACCGCCTGGCATCCATTTATCATAGTCGTTGGCAGGATTGCCTTCAGTTTGGGTTGACTCTGGCGCAATCCCAGTTGGATTTGCAATGCGAAACAAACACTGTTGAACTGTTGCATCATTGTGTGGCAAATGATGCTGCCGGGCAGGTGGCGGTGCGCTTGTGGGGGAACGTTCACCGCTTTAAAAGTTTGTGGCATGACCGGATGGAAATCGATTTGGGTCTGCCGATTCCCGCCGCAGTCGCATCTGAGTTGGGGTGGAATCGGCTTGCTGGCGGTTCGCCAGTTGACGTCGCAAATGAAGATGACGTCATTTCTGAAGTGTTGCAGTCAAAAGCCCCTGAAGTGATTCCGGTCGAGGATGCGGTTCGGCATGAAGCGGTGGCTGAGGTGCCGCGGCAAACAGCAGAAGTGGAAACACCCACTGACGTTTTGGAAAACAAGCCGGCGTTGAATGCGCCACCGCCCCCACCCGAATCGCCGTTTGCGACGGCGCAGTCAGTCGCTTCTTCATCGCAGGGTGTTGAAGCCCGACGCTCGCCGGACGAGAGGGGAGGGGTCATTCCAGTTGAAAAGCCACCGCGGCAAAAGAAAAGCAGCCGCTTTCACACCATCGAGCGTGAATTCGAACGCCTGGCAAAAAAATTGAAACAACCAGAACTGGTTGACAGCGATGGACGGTTTCCGATTTATATTGTCTTTTCAACTCGGGCTGGATTGGTGCGTCAGTATGGACAGCAATCGGCGCTGGTGTTGGAAGATGCAATGAAAAAGCTGGCGGAGGTCGTTCGCAACCGACCTGGCTGGGGTGCGATGGTGTTCCTGCCGGATGAACTGGAATACACCCAGCACGTCGGGGTTGAGACACTGGCGGAGATTGATCCCTGGAAGTTGAAATTATCTTTGGTGGACCTGGATCATTCCTTGGCGAAGAAAGGCGCCATGATCGGTGCGTTGTTGATCGTGGGTGGACCGCAGGTGGTGCCGTTTCATTCGCTGCCCAACCCAACCGAGGACGTCGACGAACATGTGTTATCCGATAATCCGTATGCCACCCTGGATTCGAATTATTTCGTTCCTGAATGGCAGGTGGGCAGACTGCCGGGGGAAGAGGGACCCGACGCCGGTTTGCTGTTGGAGCAAATTCGCCGGTTGCATACCTACCATGCCCGGTTCAAGCGGACAGATCTGTGGTGGCGACGCCTATTTGCTGCCTTTCAATTCGCCACCCGGCTGGAACAGATCGGCAGGAGGCTGGTCGGAAGAAAATCGCTGCCCAGTTTGGGCTACACGGCTGAAGTTTGGAGGCGGGCTTCCCTGGCTGCCTTTCGCCCGGTGGGGGAGGGACGCTCGCTACTGGTTTCACCTCCGGTTGTTTCGGGCAAGCTCGAACCGAAAAAGATCACCGATACCTCACTTGGCTACTACAATTTGCATGGTTTGCCAGATACAGCCGAATGGTATGGTCAACGAGATATGACTTCCCCTGCCAAGGGACCCGATTATCCGGTGGCTTTGAGCGTGAAGGATTTGGTAAAGAATGGACGTGCACCGCAGATCGTTTTTACCGAAGCCTGTTACGGTGGGCATATTCTGAGTAAATCTGAGCAGCAGGCGCTGGCGCTGCGTTTCATCGCTATCGGCACGCAAGGTGTCGTTGGATCAACCTGCATATCGTATGGATCTATCACCACCCCGCTGATTGGTGCCGATCTCCTCTGTTACCTTTTCTGGAAATATTTGAATGAAGGCTTCACTGCCGGCGAGGCATTGCTGAAAGCAAAGGTTGACATGGCGAAAGAGATGAATCGTCGCCAGGGGTTTCTGGATGGCGAGGATCAAAAAACCCTGATCTCCTTCGTCTTGTATGGCGACCCGCTGGTACAGCGAAGCGATCAGGCAACACGCCGCAAGGGTATCTCGCGCCCGCTGGACCATCCGCTGATCCCGACTATTTGTGACCGTCAGGAAACGAATTCGATTCCGGAGATCGTTTCTCGGGATGTGTTGCGCGAGGTCAAGCAAATGGTAGAAGCCTATTTGCCCGGACTAGAAGAAGCCGAAGTTGTGGTTTCGCAAGAACGTTCGCACTGTGATGGAAACACCCATTCCTGCCCGACGGCGCAGATGAATGGAAAGACCCAGTCCACCAGAGATTCGGAGCGGGTAGTGGTGACCATCAGTAAAAAGGTGCGCGTCGCTCAAAGCGTTCACCGGCATTACGCTCGAGCAACCTTGAATAGTCAAGGCAAGCTGGTCAAGCTGGCGGTTTCACGCTGACCTTGTTTGAGTCCAATATTCCATCGTTTGTGTAGCCGGGCGCCTCGCTTCCCGGCTCCAGATTCATATAATCTTCGTGCTTAGGGAAAAAACGAGCGCGAGGCGATTTGATTGCAGCCTCAGGCTTGATCGCGTATAATTCGTTATTCAACATCACAAAACTGGAGCACAAATGGTAAAAAGATTAACCGGGGCAGAGGTACGGCAGTCTTTTATTGATTTCTTCGTGCAGCGCGGGCATACCTTCGTGCCATCTGCTTCGCTGGTTCCCGGCGGTGATCAGACATTGCTGTTCACCAATGCTGGCATGGTGCAGTTCAAAGATGTGTTTTTGGGTACTGATCAGCGCCCGTATCGGCGGGCGGCGAATTCGCAAAAATGCATGCGGGTTGCTGGCAAGCACAACGACTTGGACGATGTGGGTCGCGACGATAGCCATCACACCTTTTTTGAAATGCTGGGCAACTGGTCTTTTGGTGATTATTATAAAAAAGAAGCCATTGCCTGGGCTTGGGAGTTGTTGACGAAGGAATGGGGGCTTGATCCCGCCAGCCTGTGGGCGACCTGTTTCAAGGATGAGAAAAACGAGATTCCCGCAGACGACGAAGCTGTCACTTACTGGGCACAGCAACCTGGTATGGATGCATCGCGCATCCTTACATTTGGACGCCTGGATAATTTCTGGGAGATGGCAGACACCGGTCCGTGCGGGCCGTGCAGCGAGATTCATATTGACCTGGGCGAAGCGTTTTGTGATAAGCACGATCAAGCTGGGCATCGTTGCCAGGTCAATGGTGATTGTCGTCGCTTTCTTGAGCTCTGGAACCTCGTTTTTATTCAATACAACCGCCTGAGTGCGACCAGGCTGGAGCCTTTGCCGGCGACCCATGTGGACACCGGAATGGGATTGGAACGGATTGTAGCGATTTTGCAGGGGGTTTACTCCAATTATAAGACGGACCTGCTGTCTCCACTGATGGATAACGTCCAGCAATTATGCGGTGACAGCGCCGAGGAACGCGAAATAAACCTGACGCCTTATCGGGTAATTGCCGATCACAGCCGGGCGGCGACTTTTTTGATTGCCGATGGGGTAGTGCCGGGAAATACCGGCAGGAATTATGTCTGTCGCATGATCGTACGACGGGCGGCGCGTTTTGGCAGCAAAGTCGGATTGAATAAGCCTTTCCTCGCTCAGGTAGCCGAAACGGTGATCAGCCATTATGGCGAGGCGTACCCTGAGCTGATTCGCAACCGAAATGCGATCCTCGATAATCTCACCCGCGAAGAACGCCGTTTTCATCGCACGGTGGAAGCCGGGATGAGTTATTTGGAAGAGATGCTGGCTGATCTGCGCACAAGTGGTGGCAGCGTTTTGGACGGCGAAAAAGCTTTTGATCTGTATGCTACCCATGGGCTGCCGTTCGAGATCAGCCGCGACATTGCTCGCGAACAGGGGCTGGAGGTGGATGAGAGCGGCTTCCGTAAAGCGATGGAAGCACACCGGCTTGTCTCCGGTTCGGGTAGGGCGTTTGACACCCTGGGCGGGGATGATGTTGGCGTTTACCGCGCTCTGGTTGACGAGCTTGCCTCGCAGGGGCGTTTGAGCGGGCAGGGGGTCGAATACAACCCCTATGGTGATCTTGAATTCGAGAGTGTACTGCTTGGAATGGTTCGTGGGGGCGAGCCGGTCATCGAAGCCAGTGAGGGAGATGCCATTGAAGTGATCTTGCCCTCCACCAGCTTTTATGTGGAAGCGGGTGGGCAGGTTTCGGACACAGGTACGATTGTGTCGGTGAAAGAACCGCGCTGGGAAATAGCAGTGGTGGACACGCGCAAACCGGCGGCGGGGACGATCGTTCACGTGGGTAGGGTGGTGCGCGGCGCTCCCCGGCTCGGGGATGCCGTGATTGCCGCGGTTGACTTTCAGCGCCGTCGCGACATCATGCGAAACCATACAGCAACTCATTTACTGCACGCCGAACTGCAAACTGTTTTGGGCAGTCATGCCCGGCAGGCAGGTTCGCTGGTGGCACCTGACCGCCTGCGTTTTGATTTTACCCATCCGGAGGCGCTGCCCGCGGAGCAAATGGAAGCAATTGAGGCTGGGGTCAATCGGGCGATCCTTGAGGGTTACAAACTCGATATTCAGATGCGTTCGCTGACAGAAGCGATTGAACAGGGCGCCATGGCTTTGTTCGGGGAGAAGTACGGCGAAACCGTTCGGACCATCACCATCGGGGGAGCCGAGCCATTGTCTCTCGAGTTGTGCGGCGGCACCCATGTGGAGATTGGATTGTTTTTGATCACCGGCGAGGGCAGCGCAGCGGCGGGGGTGCGCCGCATCGAAGCGGTGACCGGGCGCAAGGCATACGAGCTTGTCCAACGGCGTTTCAAAATGCTGAAACAAATTGCCAGTTACCTCGGCTGCGCGCCGGACGAAGCTCCCAGCAAGGCATGGGCGCTGATCGAGACGTTAGAACGGGCGCAGAAACAAATATCGCGGCTAGGACAGCGACTGGTTGCCGGCGAATTTAACCGTCATCTGGCTGACGTGCTCAGAATTGAGGGCATCCCGGTTTTGGCGACCGTTTTGCCGAACGCGGACGCAGAAACGTTACGACAGATGGCAGATC
>JBBIKU010000084.1:0-10425 GCA_037445245.1 Anaerolineaceae bacterium | reverse complement strand
CTATTGCGTTGGCAAGTCATTGAATTGTTAATGATCGATGGATATTTCTGACCCTGCCTGTCGATCCCATCTCCTCCCTCCCCCGCCGCTTTTCAGATATAATCCCCCTCATGCCAACACCCAAAACCATCCGGGCCGGGGAACGCATCCGGGTCGTGGACGGGGCTTTGAGCGTCCCCGACCATCCGGTGATCCCCTTCATCGAAGGCGACGGCATCGGCGCCGACATCTGGCGCGCCTGCCAAGCCGTGCTGGACGCCGCCGTCGCACGCGCCTACGCCGGCAAACGCTGCATCCACTGGTTGGAGGTGCTCGCCGGCGAAAAAGCGCAGGCGCAGGTCAACACCTGGCTGCCCGATGAAACCTTGCAAGCCTTCGCCGATCACATCGTCGGCATCAAGGGTCCGTTGGTGACTCCGGTGGGCGGCGGGGTGCGCTCGCTCAACGTCGCCCTGCGCAAGGCGCTCGACCTGTACGTCTGCCAGCGCCCGCTACGCTGGCTGCCCGGCGCGCCCTCGCCAATGCGCAAGCCCGAAAAGGTCGACATGGTCGTCTTTCGCGAAAACACCGAAGACCTCTACGCCGGGATCGAATTCGAAGCCGGGACGGATGAGAACCGCCGCTTCGCCAAACTGCTGCATCAGAACTTCCCGCAGCACTACCAGCAATTGCGCTTCCCCCAAACCTGCGGCTTTGGCATCAAACCCGTTTCGCAACAGGGCAGCCAGCGCCTGGTGCGTGCAGCCATCGGCTGGGCGCTGCAGAACAAGCGCCGCAGCGTGACGCTGGTGCACAAGGGCAACATCATGAAGTTCACCGAGGGCGCCTTCCGCAACTGGGGCTACCAGCTCGCCGAAGCGGAATTCGGCGAGCGCGTCTACACCCGGCGGCGATGGGAAGCCACCCGCGCCAGCCGCGGCGAATCCGCCGCAGACCAGGAGCAGCAAACTGCCCTGCAAGATGGCAGGCTGTTGGTGCGCGACGTCATCGCCGACGCCGTCTTCGAGCAAACCCTCACCCGTCCCGAAGAATTCGACGTATTGGCGACCACCAATCTCAACGGCGATTACCTCTCCGACGCCCTGGCAGCCCAGGTTGGCGGGGTGGGCATCGCCCCCGGCGCCAACATCAATTACGAAAGCGGTGTGGCGGTCTTTGAAGCTACCCACGGCACTGCCCCCCCTTTCGCCAATCTGGATAAAGCCAACCCCTCGTCGCTGATCCTCTCCGGAGAGATGCTGCTGCGCTATATCGGCTGGGATGAAGCCGCCGAGCGGGTCGTTCGAGGAATCGAAGGCGCCATCGCCGCCCGCACAGTGACCTTCGACCTGCACCGCCTGATGGAAGGCGCCGAACTGGTCGGTACCACCCGCTTCGGCGAGGCGGTCGTCCAACATATGCATCCGTAAGGAGACGTTTTGATCCACACTGCCATCAGCTCCCAGGAACTGGGGAAACAGGTGCGCAGCCACCTGAAAAGCGGCGCTTCTGAATACGACATCTACAGCCTCGATCGTTTTGCTCGTCTGTACGCGCCGCACCTGGAACGGCTGCCCTTTTCCATCCGCATCCTGCTCGAGGCGCTGCTGCGCGCTTCGCATACCGACCTTTCGGTCAAGTCCGAAGACGTGCTCAACCTGGCAAACTGGCAGCCGCAAGCGGAAACCCGTCCGGTGGTCCCGTTCTACCCGGGTCGGGTAATCATGCAGGATTTCAGCGGTGTTCCGGCATTGGTGGATCTGGCAGCGCTGCGCCAGGCGGCCGCGCGACGCGGCGTCGACCCACACCAGGTCAACCCGGTCATCCCGGTCGACCTGGTCATCGATCACTCGCTGGAGATCATTTTCAACGCACTGCCGGATGCCTTTCAGCGCAACCTGGAGATCGAATACGAACGCAACCGTGAACGCTATCACTTTT
This sequence comes from Anaerolineaceae bacterium, assembly GCA_037445245.1. GTDB lineage: Bacteria > Chloroflexota > Anaerolineae > Anaerolineales > Anaerolineaceae > JBBIKU01. The sequence continues at coordinate 8,505 of JBBIKU010000084.1, read as the reverse complement.
TGCGCTGGAGCCAAACCGCCTTCGATAACCTGCACGTCATCCCGCCCGGCGCCGGCATCATCCACCAGATCAACCTGGAATACCTCTCACAGTTGGTGCTAACCCAGCCTGACCGATTCGCACACCACCATGATCAACGGGCTGGGCGTGGTCGGCTGGGGCGTTGGCGGGATCGAAGCCGTCGCCGCCATGCTGGGCGAGCCACTCGAAATACCCGCCCCCGATGTGGTCGGCTTCCGTCTGCACGGCGAATTACAGACCGGCGTCACCCCTACCGACCTGACCTTGACCATCACCCAGATACTGCGCGCCCGCAGCGTGGTCGGCAAATTCGTCGAGTTTTACGGCAGCGGATTAAATTCGCTGCCGCTGGCAGATCGCGCCATGATCGCCAATATGTCACCCGAAAACGGAGCCACCATCACCTACTTCCCGGTCGATCATGAGACACTCGCCTACCTGCGCCTGACCGGACGCTCAGCGGAGCTGATCGAACTGGTCGAAACCTATTACAAATCGCAGCATCTTTTTCGCCGCGATGACATCCCCGCCCCGCAATTTAGCGACATCCTCGAATTGGATCTGAGCACGGTTGAACCCAGTGTGGCAGGACCCAAGCGCCCTCACGACCGGGTGCCCCTGAGCAAAGCCAAGCAGGACTTCCGGCAGGCGCTGACCCGTCCCCGCAGTCAGCGCGGCTACGCTCTGCCGCCGCAACAGATCGATGTCGCGGTCGCTGTCACAATCGGGAGCAATACAGTCGAACTGTGCCACGGCTCGCTGGTCATCGCCGCCATCACCTCGTGCACCAACACCTCCAACCCGTTCGTGATGCTCGGAGCCGGGCTGCTGGCAAGGAAAGCGGTCGAGAAGGGTTTGCGGGTCAACCCTGCCGTCAAAACCAGCCTGGCGCCCGGCTCGCGGGTGGTCAGCGAATATCTGCACCAGACCGGTTTGCTGCAACCGTTGGCAACGCTCGGTTTCGACGTGGTCGGTTACGGCTGCACCACCTGCATTGGCAACGCCGGTCCGCTGGCGCCCGAGATCACAGAGGCGCTCGAACACTGCGGTATCATCGCCGCGGCGGTCATCTCAGGCAACCGCAATTTCGAGGGGCGCATCCACTCCCTTGTCCAGGCGAATTACCTGGCGTCGCCACCGCTGGTGATCGCCTACGCCCTCGCCGGGACGGTCGATATCGACCTGAGTCGCGATCCGCTCGGCGTTGCCGTAGACGGTTCGCCGGTCTACCTGCACGATATCTGGCCCCCCGCCGAAGAGATCCACCACCTGATCCAGACTCACGTCACCAGCGACCTGTTCAGCCGCAGCTACGCCGATATCCTCAGTGGCAGCGAAGCCTGGCAGCAATTGCAGGTCGATCCCAGCCCGCTCTACCCCTGGGACGAAAATTCCACCTACATCCAGCAGCCGCTCTACATCGACGACCAGCCGGAAGCCGCCGCCGAAATCGTCAATGCCCGCGCCCTGCTCGTGCTGGGCGACTCGGTCACCACCGACCACATCTCGCCCGCCGGCTCGATCCCCACCAACAGCGTTGCCGGGCAATACCTGCAATCGAAGGGTGTTTCCCCGCCGGATTTCAACTCTTACGGTTCGCGCCGCGGCAACGACCGGGTGATGACCCGCGGCACTTTCGCCAACCCGCGCCTGAAAAATTTGCTGCTCAACGGTGAGGAGGGCAGTTTCACCCTGCACCTGCCCGAGGGCGAAAAAATGACGGTCTACGATGCTGCCATGCGCTACCAGTTCGAAGGCGTGCCGTTGATCGTGCTGGCAGGCAAGGAATACGGCAGCGGCTCCAGCCGCGATTGGGCGGCAAAAGGCACCGCCCTGCTCGGCGTGAAAGCCGTGTTGGCTGAATCGTTCGAACGTATTCACCGCGCCAATCTAGCCGGAATGAGCGTGCTGCCGTTGCAGTTCCAAGCCGGCGATTCGGTTTCGGCGCTGGGTTTGAGCGGACAGGAATTATTCACCATCGAGCCCTTCCGAGCCGGCATGTCCCCCGGCAGTACCCTGCGCGTGCGCGCTGTTGCCCCGGATGGCAGCAGAGAGATCACCTTCAGCGTTACTGCCCGGCTGGACACCCCCCTTGAAGTGGGTTACTACCTCAGCGGCGGGCTGCTGCCGTGGGTGCTCGCCAAAATGCTGAAAGGCAACAGCTAAGGCAGCAGGCGATACGAGTAAGCGGCGCGCTGACGGGTATAACGCGTCGTCCCGCTCACCACCAGCACCACCTCATCATAATCGCCGCTAAAATCGAGCCAGATGCTCGCCTGCCGGTTTTCATCCAGAACGATCTGCTCCACCACCGGGATTTCACTTTTATAGATCAGCGCCACCCGGAAGGTCTGCGGCAACCGGTTCTGGACGCGCACGAAACCTTCTCCGAGCCACCCCCCCTCATCCGCCTCGAAGTCTTCAAAATACCCGATCTGCGGGATGGCAATATCGTCCACCAGAAAGCCTTCGCCGTTGATGGCGGCATCGGTCACGTATTCAAACCGCACTTGAATTTGCTTGCCGGCGTAAGCCGATAGATCGACCTGCTCCTGCAGCCAACCCTGGCTCACACCGTTGTACGCCCAGCCATAGCTGTTACCGGAGGGATTTTCAGCCGTACCGGAGGGGGTGATCAGGATGTCCCAATCCTGCCCGTTCTCAGAAGCCAGCACATACACATAATCGTAATCCGCTTCGATATCGAACCAGGCGGCGTAACGCAGCGTCAGCGGCGCCTGTGCCACCCGCAAGTCGAAACTGCGCGTCAGGGTCATGTTCGATTCGTCGCCCTTGTTCGACCAGAAGGCATACTCCCCAGAATAAGGGTCAACCGGCAGGAGTGAGACCTCGCTCGCTCCCGAAAGTTGCAAGTTATAACTGCCGGGGCAATGTAAAGAGATGTAATGCACGCCGTACTGGCGGACAAAGCGGTTTTGCCAGTCAGCCGGACACAGGGCGTGCGTCTCGCTGATATCGACGCGCGGCGAGTCGGGATAGATGGCGTAGTCGTACCTTCTATCAGAAACTCGCCTCTCCTTGAGGTAATTCGTCAGCGCCCAGTCACCAAACAGGTCGTCCGCCGTGATGATCTGCCCGCTGAGCGGATCGATCTCACCCATTTCTCCCAGAACGGCGTCGATGCTGTCCAGCCCGTTGAGCGGATGCGCCACCAGCGCTTTGGTGGCATCCTCGCCAAAACGATCCAGATAATACGCCACGAACAGGAACGAGGCGCCGTAATGCGGCGTTGTAGCGCTGCTGTCGTTGGGCCAATCGTTGAGCTGCAAATCGGGGCGGCAGGCATAAAGGCGGTCGAAGCCACCCTGATAATAGCTGTTGAGAAACACCGCCATCTCAGAGAAGCCTTCGTTGAGCCAGGCTTCTTCATTGCGGTCCTGATTCCAGTGGATCATGTGTTGAAATTCGTGCGCCAGAACGCCATAGGCAAAATCTTCATTTAGATCGATGGTGTCGGCGTTGAGCAGGAACAGCTCGTGGGCATTGGAATAAGGATGTGCCAGCGGGTGAAGCGAATCCGAGGACGAGAAATAACCCGCCAGCCGCGCCCCCACGTTGCGGGCGTAGAGAATGAAGATGCGCGGATCGTTGTCCACACCGGGATTCCATTCGCTGCCAAAAAACTCCCGCGTGGTGGGGTAGATATGCTGGTCGAAAGTTTCTGCCAGGCGTTGCAAGTCGCGTTCGATATAATTGATGCCTTCCTGAATCCAGAAATAGTGATGCGTCCCCAAATAACGCAGGCGGGCGGTCACCTCAAAGTTGCGGTTGGTATCCACATTGGTGACCCAAAACTGTTTGGCATCGCCCACCTGATATTGCACCGGCGCCGTTTCCAGCGTCAAGGGGATATTGTGCTTGCCTTGCAACTGCGCCGCCAGATCGATCGGATCGCGGATGGGAATGATCGCTTGGCGCAGCGTTTCGAGCGTTTCGTATGCACCGTCAGTCGCCGGCAGGTTTTGCACGTGCGGCGCCAACGTGGTTTCAGGCTGGGGTGGCGCGGACGGGGTGCCCCGCACCGTATCGACCACCACAGTGGCATACCCCATCTCAGCCTGCGGTTGTGAAGCGTAGCGAAACACCGACATCCCGGCTGCTGTTCCGCCCGCCAGCAGACAGCAGCAGCACAGAATGATCAACACCAATACCACTATTGTAGAAACCCTACCATTCATACCCCATCTCCAATATTTTTACCTTTGGAACGTCCGCCACCCCCATATGCTGCTGCGGCGGTCGCCAGCCCCAACGGCAGCCAGAAATAGGGCAGAGCGAAGGTATCCAGGCTGAAGCCCTCGATCAGCAAACCTACGATCACCAGTTGCGCCATCAAACCCATCACGGGCGACAACTGGTCTGCGCCTGCCATCAAATATTGACCAGTCTTCCATAAAACATAAAGCCACGAAACGAAAAACGCAAAGCCGATCACGCCCGTCTCTGCGAGCAGGCGCACCCACAAGCTTTTATTGTTGAGCAGGTTTGCCGAACGAAATACCAGTTCCCGTACTTCCATCAGGCGCCACGAATAATCCGAAAGGGTTTGTGAAAAAAAATAGCCCGCATTGCCCAACCCGACCCCAAGCCACGGGTATTGATTAAAAACCCCCCAACCGGCTTCCCAATAAACTACCCGAGCAGCGAAGGTGAGTTGGGCGGCGTACTTCATGAACGCATCCGGGTCTCCAAAATGAAAAGTGAACATGTCTCGCATGCGCGGGTCTAAACGGCTCAATCCATAGGCGGCTGCCAGTAACATACCGATGTACGTCGCCCCCACAAGGATCAGCATGACGCCATAGACAACGAATTTTTTGACCGCCGGTCGCAGCAATGGGTTTTGCCAGCGGCTCAGAACGGCAGCGTGCAGCCAGCGCACGCCGCTTAGATTCAGGCGCAGCAGAAGATAGCCCAGCATGAACAAGAACGCCAGAAGCCCCACCCGCGAAAACGTCAGCATCAAAACGACCACCCCCCCCAGCGCTAACAGGTTCTCGAAAGTGATGCCGGCAATTCGGAATTTGTGCACCGAGAAACGCCGTACGCTGGCAGCCAGCCAGTAGGGCAGAAAAAGCAGGTTGACCTGGTTCGCCAGCCAGGAAGGCTCAAGGGCAAACCCGGTCACCCGCTCGCGATAGAGCGGACCAATTGAGTAATAACCATGAATTTCGCGCATCCAATCCGGGTAGCGGGCAGTGTGCCAGCCGATCATCTGCGCCACGCTCCAAATGATCACCACCAACCCGCATCCATTAAGCAGTTTCAGCGTCCAGCGCAGATGCTCGTCGTCGCCCGCAAAGGTGGCAGCCAGCAGGTAGAAACACACCCCGACTGCCAGCGTCACCAGCGCCGAGAGCGTGTTTTGAAACACGGCGATTCCTTTGTATGCCGGCAGTTCGATGAAGAGCGACAGCAGCGACGAAATCAACGCAACCGATGCCACTGCGAAAAGGGGAACCACTTGCCTAGGAAGGGTGCCGCCCGCAAATAATCGCGGCAGAAGCCAACCGCTGGTCAACAGCAACAGCGCCAGTCCGGAGGGCGCCGCCACCGTGTCCGAGCCGACCAGGCGCACCAGCAGCGGCAGGCTGGTCACCGGCAGCAGCACGACCAAAATGAACCACAATCCGTCTGCGCCGCGCGCCCACCAGCCTTTAACCACGCCTGCCCCCATCCAGCCGCTGTGGCAGTCGCAGTGAAATTGCCCACACAGCCAGTAAAAATCCCGCCAGCGCCCCGCCCAACATCAACAGGTTGCGCCCGAATAACACCGGCTCGCTCGGTATCACCACCGCTGCCGGCGCAGAAAAGACCATCGCCGGCAGAATACCCTGGCTGGCGAGGCGGTGGTGGGTGAGGGCGGCGATGGTGGCGTCCAGTTCGGCTTGAATCGCAGTCAGATTTTCAGGTCTGCAATCAGCCTGAACCGGCGAGGTGACAACACTTTGCTCGAGGCAACTCACCAGCGAATCGGCGTAGCGCGCCAGGCTTTCGGCGCTGAGCGCCTCAGACAACGCCTCGCCGACAGCGAGGTAACCAGCCTCTGCCAGCCAGGTGCTGACCTGCACCGCCGTGCGCGGGTCGGCATGCCGCACGCGATAGATCCAGGTGTTGTTCTGACGCTCAAACGTTGTCATCTGGAGCAACGTCTGGCGGTCTAGCGTCAGCCCGGCTGAGCCAGCCCGTTCCTCCACCGCTTCGAGCGCCCGCTCAGAAAACAGCACGTCACCCACAATGCGGATGGCATAATCCTCTTCGATATCGGTCATCTGTCCGGTGCGGGTGAACTCGATACTGGTGGTGATCGATGCCTCGGCTTCATACAGCGGCGCCTTCACCCCTTGTATCACCCAGCCCACTGAGGCGCCCACAACCATAAAGACTACAATCAGCCACCAGTAGTGAAGGGCACTTTTTAACTCTTCAAGGGGTGTGAATTCCTGATTCATCCCGTTTCATCCGCTCTACAATCGACCGTGTTCATTATACCGTAATGAATACCGCCAAAACCGGCGACGCCCGTAGTCGAGACCGCCGACTCCGGCTACCGTGCCTGCGCCGCTGCTGCTTCGACAGTGGCGATCAAACTCTGCCGAAACAACCAAAATGAGGGGTGTCCATTCAGGGACACCCCCCATCGCTCAGGCAAGTGGAGGCGAATCAGCGTTGTTTGAAATTGATCACGATCAGATTTCTAGTGCAATCGGCAAAGGTGTCGAAGGGAATGGGATGGGTCAGCGGCTTTCCTGCCAGATCGTACAGCGAGATGAAGAGCGAATTGCTCGAAGCCACAGTTTTGGTATCCAGCACGATCTCGTACCCGCCCGGACCATAGGGGGTCGATAAACCGGTGAGCATCACTTCGTCCAAAACGCGTTGCCCAAGGAAGCCTTCCACCACCACTACCAGCCCCACCACCGGCTTACCGGCTTTGTCGAACACCTGCCCGGCGACCCCCATCCAGTTGCAGCCCTTATCGGAATGGACAAAGTTTTGAATATAAACCGGTGAATTGGGCTGCAAGGCATAGGGCATCGGCACGCTGGTCGGTGTGACCGTAGCGGTTGCGGTTGCCGTCGCCGGCGCCGTGGGCGTGGAGGTTGTGCCCGGCAACGCTGTCGCCGTCCCTCTCGGCGTGGCGGATGGTTCTGCGGTGAAGGTGGCAGTTGGAGGCGGTTCGGTGGCGGTTGGCGGGCATGGCTCACAGGTCGGGCAGTATGGAATCTCGGCAGGCGGGCAGGTCGGGCAGATCACCTCTCCGCCGTTGAGATCTTCCCAACCCGGCAGCACTCCATCCATAACCGAACAGGACACCAGAACGGTTGCGGTCAACAACAGGATAATCTTCTTGAGCGACATAACCTGCCTCCATAATCGCGGCAATGATTAAGCAATGATTGACATTGATATTCTTCCTCAGCGATGCAGGTTTTATGCCAGTTAATAGGCTCCCTTGCCGCTCAACACACTCCAAAACGTTTTGAACAGAATTTGCAAATCGAGCCAGATCGAATAATGCTGAACGTAGTAGAGATCATCTTCGGTGTGAAGATGCATCGGTTTATCCGATGTTAGCCCAAAGTTAAAATGTCACCTTTAGGGGTGGCATTTTTGTTAAGGTTGAACTTTCTCCAAGGATGATCCGGAGGAGGCGTGTGGGCTTTGGAAGCGTTGAGTAAGGCATGATCAATCGATTTGGAAGGAACTACTTCAGCTTGTTTTTGCTGCTGATAATATACATCAAAATTGATGGGGCGATTGTTGTAAAGCACAATCACTTCATGGTCAGATTTTTCGAGAACAGTCACAGTTGTGTTCCTCATGGCATAAGTAGGGCGATTAACATGGATTCGATAAATGGTTTTACGATATTGAAAAGTAAGATTCTTGGACAAAGTACGAGTTTCTTTGCGGCAGAGGATCAGGTCTAGATTGTCTCGTTCAGACAATGGGATGTGGAAGTCCACATCACTTCGTGGGGTCGTGGCAAACCGATTGTTATAGTCTTTCATGAACTCAGGTAGCCACTTATTGGCTTCCTCAGGGGTGGAAATATGGTGAAGTCTGAGGTCCTTGGTGAGTCGGTCCTGAAGGGTTTTATTGGCTCTTTCAACACGACCTTTTGCTTGTGGTGTATTGGCACAGATGATCTCTATACCCAAGTCATTCATTGCCCTGCCAAAGTCGGTCATGCCGTCTCCAGAAATCGCATTGGGGTGGTTGACGTGAAAGATGCCATGTTTATCGCTATAAAAGGCTCCTGGCTTGCCATAACGTTCCAAATAGTGTCTGGAGGCTTCGCAGTATCCAAAGAAACTCTCGTGAGGCACGAACCACAACTCCATCAATTTTCCTGTGGCATCATCGACATATACCAACAAAGTACATCGTGGACTTCTACCTTCAAACCAGTCATAGTCAGAACCATCAATCTGAATCAGTTCACCAAAGCATGCTCGC
>JBBIKU010000083.1:2389-10558 GCA_037445245.1 Anaerolineaceae bacterium | reverse complement strand
GAAGCCTCATCTAAGTATGGTTATGAAGAAGATGAGGTAGAAGATCCTGATCTGGATGAAGCGGAAGAAGATGAAGCGGAAGAAACGGAGCTGTTGGAAGGCGAGGGCATGCCTGAAGGCACGGGAAAACCAGAAGATAAAGGCAAGCCAACCGATACGGGAAAACCGCAAGACAAAGGTCGCCCTGAAAACCCGGCACCGCCGGAGGGCAAGGGTGCCCCTGTCGACAAAGGCAAACCGAATAACCTGCCTGGCGGAGGAAGACCTTAATCGATTGTCATCAGCAGACACGTTCCCCTGCCTGATTTCAGGCAGAGATGTGTCTGGTCAATGATCGAATACCTTTCAAACACAAAGCACGCCGGTGGGTAAGACGCAGTTCGCCACCGGCGTGCTTTGGCGTTTTTGTTGTAGCCGTTCGATGTTATCGGATCATACCCGCTCAATAACTGAAGTCATACGAAACCTGTAGTTGCATGGGGTTGCCGCTGTCGCCGGCGATGCGTGTGGAGGGGGCGCCGATCTCACCCAGGCGCAGTTCCCAGTTGCCGCCGCTCGTGGCGATATAGAGAAAACGTCGGCGATCGACCCAGCGGGGTTGAAAGGCGTTTCCGCTTTCGCTCAGAGGCACGTACTCACTGCCGGCGCGCCCCAATTGCAAACTGGTAAATCCGTTAATCGAGAAGATGAAGTGCTCCGAATCGGGCGACCAATCATAAAGGTGGATCTTATCGCCGCTGGCGTAGAGCGTGTCCGCCGAGCCGTCGCCGCCGGCAATGCGCAGCTCGCGCAGGTTATCGGTGACCTCGGCGGCGGGGGGTCTGAGGTACACCAGCCGTTGCAAGTCGGGTGAGAGCACCACCGGATCAAGGAAGAATACATCCAGCGTGGCGATCTGGCTGGCACCGGTCCCGCTCGCGGGCAGATGCCAGATGGCGGTGGGCGGGCGCGGCGAGCTCAACAGCGGGTCTTGCGGCGGGACGACCACCCGCAGGTAAGAAGAATCGGGCGCCCACCGCGGCTGGACGTGATAGGCATATTCGCTGTAAGTCATCACCGCGGCGTAGGTCAGCACAGCGTCGCGGCGGTTGCTGCCGTCGGCGTTGATCAGGCTGACCTCAGTGGGGGTGACAAGGGCGATCTGTGCGCCATCTGGCGAATAAGTGAACATGCCGCCGCTGCCGGGCGCAAGCAGCATGCGTCGGTCGCCGCTCTGGGCATCCACCAACCACAGGTCGTTGTTGATCATAAAACCCGGTCCTTCGAAGAGGGGCTGGGTGGTGAACGCCAGGGTGTGCTCGCCGGGAACCCAGACCAGCCCGTAAGCCGCGGTGCCGATCGAATCAGGCACGGGGGTGAGGCTGACAAATTCAGCCGCGCTGATCAATCGGCGTTCACCACTGCCATCGTTGTGGATCACCCACAAATCCTGGCTGCTATAGTCGGCGCCGCGCAGGAAGGCGATCAAGGTGCCATCGTGAGCGATGCTGATCTGCTGGATGTCGCCGCTGGTGGTCAACTGACGCGGGGCGGCGCCTTCTTGCCAGTACCACAGGTTACGGTTGCTGTCGGTGTACGCCACCCGTAGAATATCAGGCGCAGCTGGCGTTTCGCTTTCGCCTTCCTCGACAGGCTCGTCGCTGCTGGGCGTTTCGAGGTGGGCGTACATGGCGGCAAGGGTGGCGGCGACCGAAGTTGCCTGCACATCCACCTCGGCTTGCGGCGCGGCGACGCCCAGATTGCAGGCGAATGCAGTCAACGCCTGCACCGTGATGACCAATAGAAAGGTGACGCGCTTGCTTTTCATCGCATATCTCCTGACGGCTTGATTAACTGACTTTATCTTACCCGAATAGGACACTTAATTCAATCACCCAATTGACACATCAGACGGCTGGCTGCAACGGTAGCCACACGCAGAAAGTCGTCCCCTCACTCTCCTGGGAGGATACCTCGATTGTACCGCCGTGGCTGCGCACGATGTAATAGGCAATCGCCAGTCCGAGCCCAAAGCCGCCGCTGTGACGCCGTTTGCGCGATTTTTCCCCCCGATAGAAGCGCTCGAAAATGTGCGGCAAGTCTTCGGCGGGGATGCCGGCGCCGGTGTCGCTGACGGTTAGCTGCGCCTGCTCGCCGACTTTGCGCAGCGCCAGGGTAACCATCCCGCCTGGCGGGGTGTATTGCACGGCATTGCCCACCAGATTGAGAAAAACCTGTTTCAAACGGTCTCGGTCGCCGGTTACCTGAACCTGGTCGATCTCTGCCAGGCGCAGGTGCAGCCGCTCGCCTGCCAGCATGCGCATTTGCTGAAAGACCTCCAGCAGCACCGTATCCAGTTCGACCCGATCCATGTTGAGTGGCATTTGCCCCGATTCGATCTGACCGAGCAACAGCAGGTCGCCGACCATGCGCGTCAGCCGGTCGACTTCCGCTTCGATGCTGGCGAGCGATTCCTCGTCGAGCATCTTCTGGCGGCGCAGCAGGCTGATATTGCCCTTGATAACTGTCAACGGCGTGCGCAGCTCATGGCTAACATCGGTGAGAAAACGGCGTTGGGTGTTGAACAGCTTTTCGAGCTGTTCCAGGGTTTGGTTGAAGGCGTGGATCAGGTGGCCGATTTCATCCTGGCGGACCTTGCGGGTGGGGATACGGCGTTGAAGATCGGAGGTGCTGGTGATCTGAGCGGCGATGCGGGTCACGTTCTCGAGCGGTGCCAGTGCCTGCCCAGTCACCAACCACGCCGCCAGACCGGAGAGGAACACCGAAAGCAGAGTGAACAGCGCCAGCGCCGAAGCCAGGGCGCGCCGGGCGAGATCGACCAGGCTGATGTCGATGCCAACCTGCAACAATCCCGCCGGTCCGCGCCCCGAGACCAGCGGCACGCTCAAGACCCGCAGCAGTTTTCCGCCGCTCGGGCTGGATCGGAAGACTGGTTCAGTCGCCCAGCGCCCGATCTCATCCAGCGGCTCGGTGTGGGTGGGCGGGCGCGCCAGTTGCAGCCTGCGGTCGTTGCCCCACAGTTGGAAAATCAGGTTCTCGGCTGGCAGGTAGTTTGCCAGGCTGCGGGGATCGAACTGGTAGTTGAAATTGATCTGGAGATGGTTGATGATATGTTCGGCTGCGTCGCTCAGCGCTGTGTCGACCTGGTCGAGTAAGATCACGCTGAACAGCCCGTACACTAGGGCGCCGATTAGCAGCAGCGTCCCACCTAGCAGGATGATGTATAGCAGTGTCAGACGCAACCGCAGCGACATGTTATGGGTTTTCTTTAGCCGGGGTTGCCGACCTCGGGTACGACCGTGGCAGCCGCAGCGGCATGTTAGGGGCTCTCGCGGAGCGCGTAACCCACGCCGCGCACGGTGTGGATCAGACGCAATTCTCCCTCGCCTTCCAGCTTTTGCCGCAAGTAGCGAATGTAGACATCCAGGACGTTGCTCTCGCCACCGAAATCGTAACTCCAAACCTGGTCGAAGATCATCTCGCGCGTCAGAACCTGGCGGGGGTGCCGCATGAATAATTCGAGCAGGGCGTACTCCTTTGCTGTCAGCGAGATGACGCGCCCACTACGAATCGCTTGGCGGGTGGAGGTATCCAGCACCAGGTCGTGAAAGGTCAACACTGTGGCGCGGTCCTGCTTGGTGCGCCGCAGCAGCGCCCGCAACCGCGCCAGCAGCTCATCCAGCTCGAAGGGTTTGACCATGTAATCATCCGCTCCGGCGTCCAAGCCCTGCACACGGTCTTGCAAGGCGTCTTTGGCAGTGAGGATGAGGATGGGAATCTCACCCATGTTACGCAACCGCTGGCAAACTTCCAGCCCGTCCATGCCGGGCAGCATCCAGTCCAGAATCACCAAATCGGGGCTTTGATTGCGCGCCGAAACCAAGCCGGTCTCGCCATCCAGGGCGATCTCTGCCTGGTAGCCGTCGTAGGTCAGGGCGCGACGTAATATGTTACAGATCGCCTCGTCGTCTTCGATTATCAAAATACGTTCGTTCATTAGCCCTCCTGTCCATGATACCCTACCTCACCCTTTCGATCAACCAGCCCAGGCGGGTAAGAAAATCGTGTCGCAAACGACAGTGGTTTTCCAGCCTTGTTAACGCCTTCATTATACATTTAACGAAGATGGACGTGACCAGATTGCTGCGGATTTTACGTTATAATCACAACCATGATCCTGCCCCCTACCAAGCCGCCGCTGTGGATCGACCAGCCAGCCAGCCTGCAGCGGATGGTGGACGATCTGCTCGGTTGCAAGGTGCTGTCGGTGGATACCGAATCCAACAGTTTGTTCGCCTATCAAGAGCAGGTGTGCCTGATCCAATTCTCGACGGGCGAGCGCGATTATCTGGTCGACCCGCTTAATTTGGGTGATCTGACTCCGCTGGCAGCGCTGTTCGCCGCGCCGGAGATCGAGAAAGTATTCCACGCCGCCGAATACGATATCATCTGCCTCAAGCGCGACTTCGGTTTCGCATTCGATAACCTCTTCGACACCATGATCGCCGGGCGCACGCTCGGATGTGAGGCGGTTGGGCTTTCAGCGCTGTTGGAAGCGGCTTTTGGTGTTCGGTTGGATAAACGCTACCAGCGTGCCAATTGGAGCCAGCGCCCGCTGCCGAGTCATTTACAGGCGTATGCCCGCCTGGATACTTATTACCTGATCCCGCTGCGCCATTCGCTCGAAGCTGACTTGAAACAAGCCGGACGCTGGGAACTGGCGCAGGAAGATTTTGTGCGCCTGGGTGCCATCCGTGTCCCCGCTAACAACGGTTCGGTCAAGCAATGCTGGCGAACGGTGGGCGGCAACGACCTCGACCCGCAGCAAACCGCTCTGCTGCAACAATTGTGCGAATACCGCCAACAACAGGCGCAGCACGCCAATCTGCCGCCCTTCAAAGTGCTGGGGAATGACCTGCTGGTGAAAATTGCCCAGACCATGCCGCAGGATGTGACGCAATTGAAACAGATCGAGGGGATGAACAAGCGGCTTCTCCAGCGGCATGGCAGGGAACTGCTGAAAATTGTGCAGCAGGCACCCGCACTCGCCCCGCTCCACCGCAGCCGGCACGCCCGTCCCTCAGATGCTTACCTGCAGCGCTTGGAGGCGCTGCGTAACTGGCGCAAAAAAGTCGGCGAGGAGCTGGGCGCGCCCTCGGATGTGGTGCTGCCCAAAGACGTGCTCGAGACGATCGCTGGCGGAAACCCGCGCAGCCCGGCGGAACTGGGCGAGATGATGCGCGATTTGCCCTGGCGCTTTCAGCGTTTCGGCGAACAGATCGTGGGCGTGCTCAAGAAGGTGGAGGCGGGATGATCATTCATTTTCACGGTGCCGCCCGCACCGTAACCGGTTCACAATTTCTATTGGAGGTGAACAACAGCCGTCTGCTGCTGGAATGCGGGTTGTTCCAAGGCAGACGCAAAGAAACGTACGCCCGCAATCTCAATTTTGCCTTTCACCCTGCGGAGGTCGAGGCGGTGATCCTCTCGCACGCCCACATCGACCACAGTGGCAATTTGCCCAACTTAGTCAAGCAGGGCTTTGACGGGGTCATCCACTGTACGCGTGCCAGTGCCGAACTAGCAGATTTGATGCTGCGCGATTCGGGGCACATCCAGGAAGCCGATATCGAGTATCTCAACCGCAAGCGCCAGCGGCGTGGCGAACCGGCGTTGCAGCCGCTCTATACCGTTGGTGACGCTGAGGCGGTCAAGCCGTTGCTGCGCGGGCAGAATTACGGCGAGCCGTTCGAACCGGTTGCCGGCGTCACTGCCCGCCTGTTCGACGCCGGGCACATTCTCGGCTCAGCCGGGGTGGCGCTGGATGTCGAGGAAAAGGGGCGGCGTTTCCGGCTATGGTTTTCGGGCGACATCGGGTGTTACAACCTGCCGCTGCTGCCCGACCCGGTGATGCCCGAAAGCGTCGATTACCTGATTATGGAAAGCACCTACGGAGATAAACCGCATCGCGACCCGCAGCAGGCTTACGTTGAGCTGCGGGATGTGCTCAGACGCACCTTCCAGCGCGGCGGCAAGGCGATCATCCCCGCTTTCGCCGTAGGGCGCACCCAAGAACTGGTTTACTCGCTCAACCGCATGATCAGCGGCGGTGAGCTGCCGGCGGTGCCGGTGTACGTCGACAGCCCGCTGGCGGTCAACGCCACGCACATCTTCCGCCGCTTTCCGGAATATTTCGACGACGAGACGCGCCAGTTTGAACGCAGCGGCAGGCACCCGGCGTTGAGCTTTGATGGGCTGACTTACATTGAATCGGTTGAAGAGTCAAAAAAGCTGAACGACATCCACCAGCCGATGGTGATCATTTCCGCTTCGGGCATGGCGGAGAGCGGGCGCATTCTGCACCACCTTCGCAACACGATCGAAGATCGGCGCAACACTGTGGTGATCGTCTCGTGGCAGGCGCCGCACACGCTGGGGCGGCGGCTGGCGGATCGTGAGCCGCGCCTGCGTATTTTCGGCGAGGAATTTACCCGCAAGGCGGAGGTGGCGACGATCGGCGGTTTTTCGGCGCACGCCGACCAGGGCATGCTGTTGAAATACGCCGCCGCCAGCCGCCGTTCGCTGAGAGGAATTATGCTGGTGCACGGCGAGCCACGCGCGGCTGGGGTGCTGTACGAGCAACTGCGCCAGCAGCACGACTGCCCGATCCGCTACCCTGATCCTGGCGAAGACATACGAATCTGGGACGTCCTCTGATATAATAAAGCCGCTTTTCACGGAGAGGTGCCGGAGTGGTTGATCGGGGCGGTCTCGAAAACCGTTGTGGCTTTCGGGTCACCGTGGGTTCGAATCCCACCCTCTCCGCTAACATTTATTCTACCGCCTGGGCGCTCTCGGCGAAGATGACTTTCAGCGCCGGGTACAGCGAGCGGTAGATCGGGTACACCTTGCGGTAAAGCCCGGCTTGATCCGCCTCCGGCCGGGTGCTTCCGGTGACGCGGATGGTGGCATCGCAGGCGGTTTCGACGTCCTGCCACACCCCGCCGCCGACCGCTGCCAGCAGCGCCGCGCCATAGGCGGCGCCCTCGCTGGTGTTGACCGTGACCAGCTCGCAGCCGAACACGTCAGCCAAAATCTGCCGCCACAGCGGGCTTTTGGCGCCGCCGCCGGAGACGCGCACCTGGCGGATACTGCCCAGCCCGGCGGATTTCATCAGCTCGAATCCGTCCTGCAGCCCGAACGCCACGCCCTCCAAAACCGCCCGGGTGCAGTGCGCCAGCCCGTGCCTCACGGTCAAGCCGACGAACGCCCCTCGCGCCAGCGGGTCGGGATGGGGGGTGCGCTCGCCGGTCAGGTAGGGCAGGAAGAGCAATCCGTCCGAGCCGGCGGGGATTGCGGCAGCCGGCGCCAGCAGCTCGTCGAAGTCCACGCCGGGGGCGAAGGTGTCGCGGTACCAGCGCAGCGAGCCCGCCGCCGAGAGCATCACCCCCATCAGGTGCCATTTCCCCGGCACCGAGTGGCAGAATGCGTGCAGGCGACCTTCGGGCTCGATGAAGGCGCCGTCGGTGGTGGCGAAGACCACCCCGCTGGTGCCCAGGGTCAAAGCCAGGATGCCCTCGCTGACGGCGCCGACGCCCACGGCTTGCGCCGCCTGGTCGCCGCCGCCTGCCACCACCGGGATGCCGGCTTTCAACCCAACCGCTGCGGCGGCTTCGGCGCTGAGCGTTCCGGTGATCTGCGGTCCTTCGAACAGGGGCGGCATCCAACTGCGGGGAATTTCCAGCGCAGCCAGCACCTCGTCCGACCAGTCGCGGCGGCGCAGGTCCATCAACACGGTACCGGCGCCGTCCGCCTTGTCCATGGCGTGAATGCCGGTCAGCTTGAGGCGGACGTAGTCTTTGGGCAGCAACACGTGGGCAGCTTGCGAATAAAGCCCGGGTTCGTTCTCTTTGACCCAGAGGATCTTGGGGGCGGTGAAGCCGGTGAGGGCAACGTTGCCGCTGATCTGGATGAATTTCTCCCGCCCGATGCGGCGGTGGATCTCGTCGCACTGGCTCTGGGTGCGCTGGTCGTTCCACAGGATCGCCGGGCGCAGCACCTTGCCGTTCTTGTCCAGGAGAACCAGCCCGTGCATCTGCCCGGTCAGGCCCACGGCGGCGACGGCCGAGCCGGACACGCCAGCCTGCTCCAGCGCCAGGCGAATGCTGC
>JBBIKU010000083.1:0-2379 GCA_037445245.1 Anaerolineaceae bacterium | reverse complement strand
GCCAGGCTCCCGGCGCGGCAAGCGGCAAGTCGTCCTGAGCGGCGTCCACCCCGGTTTTTTGCAGCACCGCCCGGATGGAACTTTGCGTCCCGTCCCACCACAGGTCGGGATGCTGCTCGCTCCACAGCGGCTGGGGCGTCTCGAAGGGATACTCGGTCGCCGCCACGCCGGTCACCTGCCCGGCGGTGTCCATCAGCAGCGCTTTGGTGGCTGTGGTCGAAACGTCAAGCCCAAGAAAATACATCGCTTCTCCTTGTCAGGCGGCTCATTACACCGCAACGATGATCGAGACCGGCGAACGGTATGATCATTTTACCACACAGCCCGCAAAGATTGGTCTTGCGGTTCTTTGACGCTCACCGGGCAGAAGAACAAGCGTTCCTTCACGGCGATCTTGTCTTCTCCGATGATCTCGAACTCGCCGCGCAGGCGGATATCTTCCGAGGAACTGCCCACCATCACCGAGATGGCGCCGGGTTCGAGCACCAGGTTCAGGTCGTTGTCGTAAAAGGCGAGCAGATCTACGGGAAGATGGAAGGTGACCGCCTGCTGCTGTCCGGGTGTCAGGGTCAACCGCTGGTAGCCCTTGAGTTCCATCACCGGGCGCGGCGTGGAGGCGATCGGGTCGCGGGTGTAAAGCTGCACCACCTCGTCGCCGCTGATCTGCCCGCTGTTCTTCACGTTGAGCGATATGTTCACGCACTCGCCGGTGATCGCCTGCGTCCGGTCGATGATCAGATCGCTGTACTCGAAGGTGGTGTAACTCAACCCGTGCCCGAAAGGATACAACGGCGTCGCCTTCTCGTTGACGTAATCTCCGTGCCAGTACGATTTCGTCCCGGTCACTTTCGTGTTGTAGTAGACTGGAATTTGCCCCGCCGAGCGCGGGATAGAGATCGGCAGCTTGCCTCCGGGGACGGCGTCACCGAAGAGGATATCGGCGAGGGCAGAACCGCCCTCTTCGCCCGGTAGCCACGCTTCGAGAATGGCAGCGGCGTTCTCCGCCAGCCAGGGGATGGCATAGGGGCGCCCGTTGATCAGCACAACGACGACGGGTTTTCCGGTTGCCAGGATGGCTCTGGCGAGGTCCTCCTGCATGCCCGGCAGCCTCAGGTCGGATGCGTCCCTGGTTTCGCCCGTGGTGCACTCAGGCACCAGCCCGGAACAGTCTCCCAGAACCAGCACAACCGCGTCGGACTGGCGGGCAATTTTCACCGCATCGCCGAATCCCGAAATGTCGCTGCTGAGGTTGTCACACCCCCTGGCAAACAGGACCTTCGTGTCGGGGGAAGCAGCCGAGCGAATGCCGTCCAGCACCGTGGTTACCCGGATGCCTTTCTGCGCCAGCTCCCCGAGGTCCACATCGAGGATCGAAGCGTTCTCGGGCGCCTGGAATTTCAAGAGCTGGCTCATGGCGGCGTAAGAGTATCCCCCCAACTGGTTGCGCCCGCTGTTGGCGTTCGGCCCGATCACGGCGAGGGTGTTCATCGTCTTCTTGAGCGGAAGAAGCCCGTCGTTCTTCAGCAGCACGACGCTGTCGCGGGCGATCTCGGCGGCAAGCGCCCGCTGTTCGCAGGTTTCGAACACCTCCAAAACCCGTCCTTCGTCAACGTAGGGGTTTTCGAACAAACCCAGCTCGATTTTCTTGATCAGGTGCCGCTTTACCGCCGTGTCGACCAGCGCCATGTCGACCTCGCCATTTTCAAGCGCCTCCTTGAGCGGATCGCTGTAACATACAACCGTGGGTAATTCGACATCGATTCCGGCGTTCAGCGCCATGCGCGCCGCGCTCGCCGGGTCGGCGGCAACGAAATGAAAATTGTAGAGCATGATGATCGCTTCGTAATCCGCCACGACCAGCCCGTCGAAGCCGAGCTCGCCGCGCAACAAGTCGGTGAGAATGCGGCGTGAGGCTGCGACTACTTCCCCATCTAATTCGGGATAGGCGTTCATGATCGAAGCCAGACCGGCGTGGCGAATCGCAGCCTGGAAAGGCGCCAGAACGACATTGTAAGCTTCGCGCATTCCCATGTGCACCGGGGCGCAATTCATGCCGCGCTCTGACATGCTGTGCCCAAAAAAGTGCTTGCCGGTTGCCATGACCCCGTTTGCCAGGTTATCGGTTTGCAGCCCCTTGATGTACGCCATCCCAAAGTGGCTCACCAGCAACGGATCTTCGCCGAAGGTTTCCTCCACGCGCCCCCAGCGGGGGTCGCGGGCAACATCCAGCACCGGCGCAAGTCCCTGGCGGGCGCCGATGGCGAGCAGTTGTTGGCGGATTGCCGCAGTCATTTTTTCAGCCAGTTCGGGCTTAAAGCTGCTGGCTACTCCCAGCATTTGCGGGTAGGTGGTTCCCCCCAGCATGTTCACACCCGAACA
>JBBIKU010000082.1:7979-10652 GCA_037445245.1 Anaerolineaceae bacterium | reverse complement strand
CCACAAAGCGACAACTGGATCTCAATGATCTGGCTGGCGTTGATCTTCGGCATCATCAACGCCATTCTCAAACCCATCCTGGTTGTGGTGGGCTGCCCGTTGATCATCCTGACCATGGGATTGGGAACGCTTCTGATCAACACCCTGCTGTTCTACCTTGCCGGTGTGATCGGTCAGAGTTTTCAGGTTGGTTTTGAAGTGGACGGTTTTCTGCCGGCATTCCTAGGTGCACTCATCGTCAGCGTAGTCAGTTTCATTCTGAACACGCTGATCCGGGAGGATCGCCGCAGAAGATCGTAAGCGAAAATGGATGTGCTTACGGCAGCATGAAACGCAGAATGCGATTGTTGCCGGCGTCGCTGACCCACACCCTGCCATCACCATCCACTGCAACGCCGTTGTAAACACTGAAGCTCGCCGCGCCGGCGCTGTATTCACCCCAGCCGCGCATGAAATCGCCACTGGCGGTGAACTGGAGCAGGCGATAGGCTTCCGGATCGGTGACCAGGACATTGCCTGCCGGATCGACAGCCAGGTAGGGCTTGTTATCCAACGACTGACCAAACCAGCCGTAAATCTCCCAGCTCACGGAAGGCAAGAAGGTGAGATCATCCACGCCGGGGATGAAGCCCTGCACGCGTTGATTCCAGGTATCGGCGACGTACAGCGAATCATCGCTGCCAATCGCAATACCGACCGGTTCGTCGAATTGACCCAGCTCAATCCCAGCCGAACCAAATTGGGTAATAAATTCACCATCGGGGTTAAAGATCGCAACGCGTTTGTTGCCGGTGTCGGTCACATAAACCCTGCCCTGTGAATCGACCGCCACATCCCGCGGTCCCCAGAAGGCATCCGGTGTTACGGCGGTGCCGAAATACCCCCACATGGTCAAAAAAGTACCGTCGGCGGTAAATTTCTGAATGCGGTGATTCCAGGTGTCCGCCACATACACCGTTCCGTCGGCTGCCACTGCAATTCCCCACGGCTCATTGAAGGTACCGCCGGGAGCCTGGGCATCCGGCTGCGTGGCATCGGCGTAGCTGCCCCACATGCCGATCAAATCGCCCTCCGCTGAAAAGTGCTGAATGCGGTGGTTACGCGAATCCGCTACATAGAGAGAACCATCCGGTGCCGTTGCCAGTCCTCTGGGTGCTTGGAAGAAGCCGGCATCGCTGCCGGTGGCTCCCACCACCTTGTCCGGCGACAGAGGCACAATCTGCTCTTCATAGGGGTCAGTCAATGCCAGTTCTTGTGCCACTGGCGCCACGCCATAATTCCACATCTGCGCCACCACGTCCTTGCGAATATAAAAACGCATCTTGCTGCTAGGCTGCCAGGTTTCGAGCTTGAGGGAAGGATTGTTGGTCAGTTCAGCGTACAGACGGTAATCGCGATTCAGCCAGATATGGAACAGCGCCGTGCGCATTTTCGGATCGCGCAGCGCATCCCACACCCGCTGCCAGGTGAGGTTGAAGTAATCCTGGTTGGGCCACCACAGACGCATGTATTCAAATTCGACGTAATTATCCTGCACCACCGGCTGCATCTTGCCAGCGGTGGCGTCACCTGAAATGATCAGCGGGACTTCGCGCAGATCACGGGTCGGCGTGTCGGTGAACCAGCGGTGATTGGGATAATTGCGGAAGTACCACCAGTAAGGATACAGGGCATCATTATCGTAGGCGACCGCAATATCCCGTCCGCCTGTTATGCGGCGCGAAATTTCCTCCACCTGCGCCAGCACTTCCTTGGGACCGCTGGCGGCGTGGGCGTAAACCAGATACTCGGTGGCATAATCATAGTTTATGTAAGACGCCATAATGCTGGTGCGCGCCGTCAGAACTGCTAGTAAACCGAACACGATCGTGCTGCCCAATCGAAGCACGTGCTGCACCGCCCAACCCCGTAACAGATACCATATTCCACCCCCGCTCAACACCGTGATCAATAACACCTGCAAAAAAGTGCCGGTGGCTTGAAGTTGATCGAGGGTATTACCCCGGAAAGGCGGCGTATTGCCCAATAGGCTGCCAAGGAGAGCAACCAGTGCGGCAAAGAATACTGGCAGCAGCAGCGCCGCCAACCAAGCCGGGCGGCTGGCAACCTTCTGCCACGGCGTGGTTTCGATCAGAAAGCCGATCCCCCAAGCCGCGGTCAGCAACAAAGGCAGAGCAATGTGCACCGTCAACCAGGGCATCTTTTCGCCAGCGACAGTGTAAGCCACCAGGCTGGTCACCGACCAGAACACCAACAGGGTCAGGATGGGGAGTTTGCGGATTCCAGTCGTTCCATTCGCGTTAGTATTCGCGACATCCGCCGGGGAATTTCCGGGCACGCTGGTGAAACGTTTGAAGCGCACCCCGAAATACACCGCCGCCATACTGCCCAATGCAGCCAGATATTCATAGATAGGAATCTGGATCAGCCAGTAAAAATACCAGGGCTGGCTGCCGCGCTGTACACCCTGCTGAGTCAACCAGTATCCCAGTGAGCCGACCAATCCGGTCAAAAAGCCGCGTCCGTTGGTGAAAAAGGTGGTGTAGAACACAATAAACACGGCATAGAAGATGGCAGCGTTGACCAGCCAGAAACGCGGTCGCCACCACACGGATGAAGCGCGTCTGCAGGCGATCCGGCGTGGGCCCGTAGCTCACGTCGAGGCGCACCCCC
>JBBIKU010000082.1:0-7969 GCA_037445245.1 Anaerolineaceae bacterium | reverse complement strand
ACGCGGTCGCCACCACATCCCGACTGCCACCGAAATACCCAGCAGAAGAACAATAAAGGCGCCGGTGCGAACCATCCCCGCCGGGCTGTAGTCCAAGGGGTCCCAACCCACCATATTGACCGGGAAGGCGCTCAACTGGGGCAGGATCAACGTGCCGATCAGGATGATGATATCCAGCGAGCGCAGCGAGCGAACCTCAGCCCAGCCCAGATTGCGCACCAGAATCACCAAGCCGATGATCGCCAGCACCACCGAAACCAGGAATGCCAGCACTTCGCCAGCCAAAATGGGTGTCAGGGCGAAACCGCCAGCCGCCTGCGGCTGTGAGGTTTGAACTGTCGCATTCCAGGCTGCCAGTCCGAGCGCCACGCCAAATAACAGCAAAGCACCGCCCATCAGAAGGATAAAGCGGTTGCGCGATATCCCATTCTTCCAGTTTCCGCGCACCACCCCATCCAGGAACAACAGTCCGACAAACAACAATAGTTGGGCAGTGTAGATGAAGGATGTTTCTTTAACGGTGAAATGTAAAACCGTGACGGTCGTCAGCAGATACAGCGAAAAATCGTCGCCTTTTTCGAGATAGCGCAGGATTCCATAGAGCGTCAATACCCCGAGCAACTGAATAAACCCTTCATTGCGGGTGTACCGCCCATAGAAAAGCATATAGGGCGAAATCAGGAAAAGAAATCCCGCCACCAAAGCGCCAATCCGCCCCAGATATCGTTTAAAAAGAAACATCACCGCCCCCACCGCGGCGATGCTGAAAAGCGCTGCCGGGACGCGAGAGCTGAAATCGCTGTCGCCCAATAGAAAATAGGACAACGCCACGAGATGGAATTGAAGCGGACCATGCGTGACCGGGTCGTGGCGATAGCCGCGACCCTGGAAGAGTTCCCAGGAAGGCACCACATGATTGACCTCGTCGTGGCTCATGACGCGCTGTTCGATCATGTAAAACCGGCTGAACACTGCCAGCAAGAGAACGAGCGTTATCAGCGTCTTTTCAATATTCCAATGCGTCAGGAAACCAATGGGTTTATCCAACCATCCCTGGGCTGTGTTTTGATCTGTAGTGGTCATCAGGTCGCTTCCGTTGATCTCATCCGTTCAAGTTATCTGACTTTGAAATTGAAGTACATTTCGTAGATGTAAATCCCTTGATCATTCACCAGTTTCCAGCGGGTGATGTAATCGCCGGCAAGGTTGGGAGCTCGTTGTGGAATGTAAAATTCATAGATCTCGTTTGGCTTGACCGGTTTTTCAATTTGTACCGAGGTAACCCCCGATAGCTGTGTGCCGCCCAGGAAAACCGTGCGATAGTTGTTGTTCCAGGTGGTTGTGCCGGTGTTTCGCCAGCGGGTGATCAGGGCGAACGCCTCCCCCGGGGTGAACACATGACCGTCGCGAGGAATGTTATCGAGATAGGTCGCATGGTCACCCACGTGTTGCGAAGAGGGCGGCGTGGGCTGCGCTGCTGGCGGTTGATTGACAGCCGGGGTCGTTTTAGCCGGTGGCAATTCGAGCGTCGGCAGCGGCGGCAGGGTGGCGGTCGGTTCGGGCGTCGGCGAAGGCTCAGGGGTCGGCGTTTCGGTGGGCATCGCCAAGGCGGTTTGCGTGAGCTGCGCCTCGACCGTCTCAGCCGCCTGGGTGTAGATGGCGTTGGGATCGACCGTCGGCTCCGGTGGCGCTCCTGGAGCGCATGCGGCAGCGACACCGACCAGCAATCCCAGGCAAGCGATCCGGAAAATGGGCTTTGGTTTTTCAAACATGAGTCGTTTCCTCCAGAATTTTACTTGGTGCTTAAGTATATCAAAGCGTTTTCGAATTGCTTATTCGGATGATATGTTGAAATAATTATAAGTGGCATGTGCCAGGTTGGCGACCAGCCGGTTGACAGGATCGAAGATCAGTTGAACCGGGTGATGCATGAAGATGACCTGAACATAATGCCCGCCCGGGGAATAGACAACCCCGGCATCGCCGAGCGACTTCATGTAGCCCTCAAAGCCGACCGTCCAGCCATGCTTGTTGGAAACGCGGGTGCCTTCAGGTAATCCCGCCTGGATCAGCACCCCGATGCGGTTACGCGTCAGCACATCGAGCATTGCTTGGCATTCCTCACGGCTGATCGCACCGGGGAACACCGCCACCAGGCTACCGCCGCCGTTCTCAGCGCAGTGATAAATATCTTCCATCAACATACCCATTTCGATGGCGGTGGTCTGGTTGTAATCATCCGGATTGGTGTTGACATCGGTACGCTGGTTGGCAGGGGTCTGGAAGCGACGCAACAACGGCGCCCCCGGATAGAAATAACCTGCCATGAAGGTGTTCTCAAAACCAAGTGCTCTGAGGTCTTCGGTCATCTCGAGCGGACCAAGGTTGCGGTCGAGCACGCGCTGCATCAACCGATCGGCGGGGTCATTTTCAGATCTCTCGATCATCAATTCAATCATATCGACAATCATGGGAAGGGTGGGCTCCGGAGTACGCCGGTAAACCGACACCATCACCGGAATCTTGGTCAGACTGGCAGAGGTGAAGGCAATTCCGGGCGTGATGCTTTCGCCACGCTGATAGGCAAAACTGAGCTCCTGGCTGGTCTGCAGGTCCAGCAGGTAGATCTCGGTCAACCCATCAAAGCCAGAAACATCCACAATCTGCCGCAGCAATATTTCGAGATTCTGCATGGTGGGACGCGGCGGGTTTGCGCTCGAAAATGACAACCGAATCACCCGGGAGGTGGGGGAGTGAAGCGCATCTTCGATCTGGATCACAGCCCGCTCGATATCCAGGGTCGTTCCAGGATCACCACGCTGAAAATTTACCGTGCCCGCGATGGGCAGGGGCGGCGAGGGCGGTTGATCATAACGCGCCGCGATCTCATCCTTGAGGTAAGAACGCAACCGTTCTTCCGAAATCCGGGCGCGCAAGGGAAGCTCGGTCGGCGTTGGCAAACGATTCCAGAGATAATCCCAGTAGGAAGTCCAAAAGGGTTGCGTGATCCGTTGTAAGTCCGCCGCGGCAAGCATGCCCTGAAGATCCAATTCAAATCCAACCGTCGCTGGGTTGACGTGAATGACCGCATCACCATAGTGCAGCTCCACCGGCACGCTATATGCCTGCAACAGCCGGTCGGCTGCCTGCTGATGGGTCAACCCACCCACCGGAACGCCGGCGATGATCATTCCGGGTGGGAAGGACGAGCGAACCCGGCTAAAACTCACCAATTGGGTTCCGGTCAATAAAACGGCGACAAAGATCAGGATCAGGGAAATCCAACGTAAGACAGATAACGAACTTCTTCTCACACCATCACTCCAGGCAGCAATTAGCCATTTGCGATTTTACCAGATAACCAGAAGCGCTCCGAGTTGGGCTACCGTGGATTAGGATTTACTTAATTCCGGGCAAATAACGATATAAAGTGGCACCACCGGTTTCGCCAATCAATTCCAGCCGATGGCGAAAGAGCTCCACATAGGGTTCACTCTCAGTCAGCATATACGAGTTGCCGTACACATAGTCCAAACCGATCTGGTCGAGGTAACGATGCGCCTGGCGCGTGCGAAGCAATTCGAAGTATTCGCGAGTGTTCATCAAGCCATCCAGGTTGACAATCGTCCGCTCCTGTATGTAGTAAGCGATCACACCGCCGCCGGTAGAACCGATCAGTGAACCCGGCTCGGTCAGCTTTTCAAGCGCCCGAATGCCACCCACATAATTGTATTGGTCCTTCGCCGCCACCTGGGGAGGAATATGAACTCGCAAATCGGTCACAAATCTGCTGATCG
The DNA here is from genome assembly GCA_037445245.1 of Anaerolineaceae bacterium. Classification (GTDB taxonomy): domain Bacteria; phylum Chloroflexota; class Anaerolineae; order Anaerolineales; family Anaerolineaceae; genus JBBIKU01. Next base: position 4,172 of record JBBIKU010000082.1, on the reverse strand, counting down.
ACAGAGCTGCCAGAACCAAAACGATCACTTGCAACACGAAAGGCTTGACTCTGGTTCTTAACAAGCTGCGGTAAATGCACTCCGCCAGAACCGCCGCAACCAGCACCACGCTCAAGGTGTGATTCACCCAGTACCAGCCGCGGGTGTTGACGTAATTCGAGCCGTGATAATACAAAAGCTGGGCAAAACTACCGATGAAGAGGGGAATGATGCCCAGACGGGTGAGCGCCGTGCGCACGAAATTCCAGTTGTAGACAGCCAGCGCCACCGCAATAGCACCGAACAGCGTCCCAAAAATGGAAACCAGATTGTTATAAAGGGTTTCATCCTGACTTCCGGCTGCTTTTAACCAAACGGTTGCAACCTCAATTTGGGGTGTAAACGCCAGTCCCCAGGCACCACTGCCGATCTGGCGCGGAAAGCCAAAAAAGGCTTGAAGAGAGTCAACCGGTCTGCCGTACACCGTATAGAGCGTGCCCCACCAGTGCTTGATCTGTCCGCTGACGGGGGTCAAGGTGTCGAAATTTATATAATTCCACATCATGTAGCCTGCCAGCATGACTGCCAGCGGCGCAAAGAAGGCTACCCCCCGCAGCAAACGTTCGCGCCATGCCATCCGCCAATCTTCGCCGAGGCGAAGGGGGTAGCCGTTACCCGGCTCGCGGCCGGCTCGCAGTCGCGCCAGCAATCGTGTGCCCGCAACCCACACCAGCGAATAAAACCATTCAATGGCAATGACGGTGCGCGGGAAGCCGCTGAACACCCCCAAGCGAGAAAGCAGAAACATCATCACCAACAGAACAGTGCTGGCAGCAGTCGTCGCCAGCGCCACGCGCATTAACACTATTCGAGATGGAACATCGCACAAGTTTTGGTACAATCCCAAAAAATAATACACTAGCGGGCGAACCGCCACCGCTGCCAGGGTCATCGCCAGGGCAGCTTCGATGTAAGGCTGGTAATTATCCTGAAAACCAAGTCGCAGAAAGAAACTGACAAACACAGCGCTGGCAATGAACGCCACATCACCGAGCAACAACACCCGCAAGCGGGGTGTGCTTCTCAACACCAGCCACACCCCCACCACGCCCACCAGAAAGATGTTGTCGAGGCGGCTGAAAAGCGTCAGAACCGCCGCCCCAGCAATCAATAAAAGACGGCGCAGCGATTGTTTTTCCGCCCCCGCTTGAATCTCGTGCCGCACCACCAGATAAATCAGCAGGGATGAAAAGAAGGCATTGATGCCCGATTCCATCCCCAACTGGGTGTTCACCGAGTGAATCTTCATCGAAAAGATCCAGAAGAGGGAAAACAGCGCGCTGATTTCGCCCGACAGCATGGTTTTTAATATTCGATAGATAAAAATAGCTGTTCCCGCGCTCAACAACACCGAAATCACAACCAAAATCCGCAATGGAAGGATCAAATCCTGCCTGGCAACGGCGAAGACCGCAACGCACACCAGCATCCACAGGGGATGAAATCCGCTGGCGCCGCCAATACGATCAAACGAAACCCCATAACCCAAGACAATATTCTGCGCGGTTTTGAAATAGTAATAAGCATCGTCGGTGGAATACCAGTTGCTCAGACTGTTCATCGGCGCCGTAACAAGGAACCATTGCGTCGCCAGCGCCAGCACCACAAGAATGATCTCGAATGGAATTTTTTGAATGAAGCTTATTGGTTTTTCCAGGGCGCGTAGCGGCATTTGGTGAACCTCCCTTGTCCGTTTAACATCCCCTATCCAGAAATGCAGATGGGCAACACAATAGTTTTCAGCGCAGTTTCTGAGTATATCACAGCAATTGACAGCTTTTTACAGCGTGGATTATACTAAGCGCACGCACACGAACAGAACACAGGGTGTGGATAATCCCCGGGCTTGGAGGAAAACTTTGAAGAAAGCATTGATCACAGGGATCACTGGTCAGGATGGCTCCTACCTGGCAGAAATGCTGCTCGATAAAGGCTACGAAGTACACGGCTTGATCCGCCGCGCCAGCACCTTCAACACCCGGCGCATCGATCACATTTACCGCGACCCGCATAACGGCGAACGGGTACATTTTTACCTGCACTATGGCGATATCGCCATTCCAGAAACCATGCTGGACGTGATCTATAACGTCCGCCCGGATGAAATCTATCATCTTGCCGCTCAAAGCCACGTGCGCGTCAGCTTCGACATGCCGGAATACACCGGCGACGTTACCGGTTTGGGAGCGATCCGCATCTTGGAGGCAATGCGCAAGAGCGGCATTCAGGCGCGTTTTTATCAGGCATCCTCCAGCGAAATGTTCGGCGGCGCTCCGCCGCCCCAGAGTGAGAAGACCCCCTTTGAACCCCGCAGCCCGTACGCCGCCGCAAAGGTGTACGCCTATTGGGTCACGCGCAATTATCGCGAAGGCTACAATTTGTTTGCCTGCAACGGCATTCTGTTCAATCACGAATCTCCTCGCCGGGGCGAGACCTTCGTTACGCGGAAAATTTCTCGGGCGGTTGCCCATATCCTCGCCGACAAACAGCGCTACCTCTACCTTGGCAACCTGGATGCCCGGCGCGATTGGGGGTACGCCCCCGAGTACGTCGAAGCAATGTGGAAAATCCTTCAGCAGGAAAAACCCGATGATTACGTCATCGGCACTGGCGAAGCGCACACGGTGCGCGAATTTCTGGACGAGGCGTTTGGCTACGTGGGTTTGAATTGGGAGGACTACGTCCGCATCGACCCGCGCTATTTCCGTCCCACCGAAGTCGATTATTTGCTGGCAGACGCCGAACGCTCGAAAAAGAAGTTGGATTGGCAACCCAAGGTGACCTTCCACGAACTGGTTCGCATTATGGTCGATGCCGACATGGAAAAATTGGGGCTCGAATCGCGTGGTGAGGGGCATCGCATCTTAGAAGAACGCTTTAGCGGTTGGCACCGTTGGGAACATCAAGTCGTCAGTATGGAGTGAGCGCGTGTGTCAGGTCTTCGAAATCTCGACGGATCAGATCGATCTGTTATTACCCCATACCCTGTCGTGCTTCTGCTAGCCGGCAGGAAAAAATCACCCCCTCATTCATAACTGGCGTAGATGCGCAACACCTTATCGGCATAGGCGTAACCAACGTCGCGCGGTCCGTAAGCCCTTAACGCCTCCCGCAAATTGCCGCTTCTTTGCATCAAATCAGCCAGCAGTTGCGTTCCGTACTGGATATTGAATTCGGGGTCATACAACTCAGCCATGCTGGGTCGGTTGCTGAAGCACGGACCATTGATGCACATGAATTTTGACGCAATTCCGTCCCGCGGCATGACCTGCATCAAACCCACTGCCCCGCTGTGAGAATACGCTCGGGGGTTTCCGCTGCTTTCTTGCAGGATGATAGCAGCGATCAGGTTTGGCTGCTGAGACGTTGCGACTGCGTAGCGAGTGATCCACCCACACCAGCGGCGCACCGCTTCAGGGTAGACGGGTGAAACCTGGCATTCTTCTTCGCTGATGGAAAGCGAAGCCGGCTCTTTTCCCACCGCTTCCTCTTTTGCGAGCGAAGTCGCGGACAGGCTCGCATTACCCATCTGATGAGCAAAGAACATCACCGCAAGACAGCCGGCAAGAAAGCCGGGCAGGATGGCATTGCGCGTGGTTGACATTCGGGTCACCCTTTTCACTTACAACAATTATAGCACTATTGTTCTATTTTGTAAAGAGACCGAAACGGATGACCTCCCTAGAAATAGCGCTGCCGGGGTCACAAACCCCGGCTAGAGTAGGTGTGAATAATTCCTGTTCTGTCAAACCGTCATTTCGATGATGGTGAACTTCCCGCACTGCGCGAGATTATTCTCATCGCTGCAAGAAGTTCCACGGATTGACCCGCCCATATTCATCGTGGCGCATTTCGAAATGCAGGTGCGGACCAGATGAATTGCCGGTGCTACCCATCCCGCCGATGATCGTACCGCTGTAGACGTAAGCGCCACAGCCAACATTCATATAATCCAGGTGGGCGTACAGTGTCTGCCAGCCGTTGCCATGGTCGATCACAATCACGTTTCCATAGCCCCAGTCATTCCAACCGGAATACACGACCACCCCATCATCTGCAGCAAAAATGGCGTATCCTGTCTTTCCAGCGATATCGATCCCCCAGTGATTGGTTTCCGGTGAAAAATTATAGCC
>JBBIKU010000081.1:0-10898 GCA_037445245.1 Anaerolineaceae bacterium | reverse complement strand
CATAAAACCTGGGAGGAAGTCAGACTGCGTCACTGTGAGCGCGCCGGTTGCGAAGTGACACTGGAAGCGGAAAAGGTCTATCCTGCCGAACATCTCCCCGACCAGCCACCGCGGGTCTTAATCCACCGCTGCTCGCACGCCCTAAACTGCATGCAGGGCGACAAGCCCACCTGCGTTTGGGCAGGCGGTAACCCGGCTTACGACCCGTTCCAAGAATAGGCAAAGTTTATGGCTTGCCTGCCTGGCAATACGGCGGGCGGACGTTTTTTAATCTTGCGACGGACCAAAGGAGTACAACATGAATCGCAAATTGTTTATTCCGATCCTTTTGCTTGTGATCGTCGCGCTGGCATGTGGTTTGCCGGGCGGAAGCAGCACTTCCGATGAAGACGACGCAGCCACCCCGCAAACCGCTACCGCGGTCGACGAACCCAGCCCATCCACCGCCGGCGAAATGGTAACGCAACTCAGCCAAGCCGAGAAAGCGGTAGTGCGCATTGTCACCACCGGCGCTTACGAGTACCCAGAGGGCAAAGTTGAAACCGGCTTCACCGGCAGTGGCTTCATCATTGACCCGAGTGGGCTGGCGGTAACCAACAACCACGTCGTGACCGGGGCGGCGCTGATCGAGGTTTACTTTTACGGCGACTCAAAACCCTACCGCGCCAGGCTGCTGGCAAGCTCGGAATGCTCCGATCTGGCGCTGATCGACATCGAAGGTGAAGGTTTTACCTATTTCGACTGGTTTACCGACGACATCGAATTAGGCTTGCAGGTATACGCCCTGGGTTATCCGCGCGGCGACCCCGAATTCACCCGCCACCAGGGTTTCATTTCCAAAAAACAGGCGACCGCCTACACCAATTGGACCGATGTATCCTCGGTGGTCGAACACGACGCTATCATCAACCCCGGCAGTTCGGGCGGTCCCCTGGTCACCGCAGAGGGAAAGGTAGTCGGCATCAATTACGCCTCCAACGCCACCGACAATCGCTATCTCGCCATCACGTATAAAGAAGCGCTGCCGGTGCTGGAGGACCTCAAAGCCGGCAAAGATGTGCTGGCGGTCGGCATCAACGGCGAAGCCTGGCTCTTCGAGGACGGCAGCTCCGGCATCTGGATCTATTCGGTCACATCCGGTTCCCCGGCGGACAAAGCCGGCATGCGCGCCGGCGACTTTTTGATGGAAATGGAGGGCATCACCCTTGCCAAGGAAGGCACCCTTTCCGAATATTGCGGCATCCTGCGCGGGAAACCTGAGGGGGCGGTGCTGGGTGTGAAGGTCGTCCGCATCCGCACCGGCGAGGTACTCGAAGGACAGATCAACGGGCGGCAACTAGAAGTGATCGACAACTTTAGCGCCCAGCCCAGCGGGCAGTCAGGAAGCACATCCGCCGAAGGGTACTTCGATGAATCTTTCGACGGTGACCTTTCCAACTGGAGTCAATTCGTAGCCGCCGGCGACGCTAGCAAGGAATTTGTCGAAGTCTACAACGACGCCCTGCGCTTCGATATGCCCTCACCCGAAACCTACGCCTACGTTGAAAACCCAGCCAATTTCTACCGCGATGTATACGTCGAAGCCGAATTCTCAACCCTGCAGGGTGGGCGCAACGGCATGGCGGTCATCTGCCGCGCCTCAGCCGACGGCTGGTATGAGGTGCGCATGTCAACCGTGGGCAATTACGCCGGCGCTTATGAGGTCTACCGCTACGACCCCGCTTTGCGGGAGCGCAAGCTGAATCCTTATTTCCGCCTGCTGCCCACCGAGCGCTCCTACACCCGCGACATCAAGACCGGTTTCAACAAGAACACCCTCGGCTTGCTGTGCAGCGGCAACAGCCTGGTCATCTACATCAACGGCGTGGAGCAGACCGCCCACAAGAAAGAGATCATCGACGACGTTTTGAGCGAGGGGACGGTCGGCGTGGGGGTGATGTCCTTCAGCGGCGGCAAGGTGCTGGTGGATGTTACCCGGGTGACCACCCAAGCCCCATAATTTCTACGTTGGCGCGTATCAAAGCTGCCTGCCAAAAGTGAGGCAGTCTTTTTTATTCAACGGTCTTTGCTCATTTAATAACTCGCCCCTCCCAAGCGATAGTATTCCAGCCTATCTGCGGGTGATACAATTGCCACATTATTGCGGAGGATATTGCGCACCACCTTCACAGAATTGTCGTGGTGCATTGCAGTGAACGGAATGGACTGGATTCGAGAGCACACTCCCCAACCAGAACAATTAAAACACTACCGGCAGGCGCTGATTATCAGTGTGGCGGGCAATTTGTTGTTGACACTCAGCAAAGGGGCAGCGGCTTACCTAAGCGGTAGTGTGGCAATCTACGCCGACGCTGCCAACTCGGTCTCAGACCTGCTGTACTCGTGGTTGATGGTGCTGGGTATGTACCTTGCCCTGCGCCCACCCGATCTCACCCACCCGCAGGGGCACAGCCGTTTTGAACCATTGGTGGGGATCATGGGGGCAGGCTTCATGGCGCTGGCGGGGTACGAAGCCTCTCGCGCCGCGCTGGAGCGTTTCTTCGCCGGCGGCGCGGCGGTGGCGCCTGACCTGCCAACGCTGGTGCTGCTCGCCAGCGCGACGGTTAAAGTCGGCATGTTTCTGTTCATCCGCCGCCTCGCCAGGCTGCTGCACAGCCCCGCTCTCAAGGTCACTGCGCAAGACAACCTGAGCGATGTGCTGACATCGGCTGCGGCTTTTTTCGGCGTGCTGGGTTCTTACTTCGCCCATCCCCTACTCGACCCGCTGGCGGGCATCCTGGTTGCCATGTGGATCTTCCGCGCCGCCTACCGCGCCGCTCGCGAGAATCTCTCCTATCTCACCGGGGGAGGCGCCTCGGCAGCGCTGCGGGAACGCATCGCCGCCGCCGCCGAGAGCGTGCCCGGCGTGCTGCGCGTCCACCAGACCCGCACAGAGTACGTCGGTCCCCAGTTGATGGTCGACATGCACATCAACGTGGAGGGCGGTAAAACTCTCAACGAAGCGCATGACATATCCGATGCGGTCATCGCCCGGCTGGAAGCCCTTCCGGAGGTCGATCGCGCCTATGTCCACCTGGAACCCGACGATTGGGTCTGATGCGTCTCGTGCCTCGCCCTTCTTTTTTTCAATTTTCCTGGAAGCATTTTCTTCCCCGCCTGGCTTTTGCCCTGCTGTGTACCTGGCTGCTGATGATGCTGGCGCTGGCAAACCTGTACGTTTATGTGCTAACCCATCCTCCCTGCCAGCCATCTGCTGCTCAACAACCCGGCTTCGAATCAATCGCCGTTACCAATGCCGCCGGCTTGACCTTGAAAGGCTGGTGGCGACCGCCGCAAAATGGAATGGTCATCCTGCTGGTGGGCGGGCTGGGATCCAACCGCGACGCCATGCTGCCCGATGCCCGCCTGCTTGCCGATCACGGTTACGGCGTGCTGACGCTCGAGCAGCGCCACTGCGCCGGCGTTCCCGCCACCCTTGGTTACGCCGAGACGCAGGATGTGCATGCCATGGCGGCGTTTGCCCTGGCGCAACCCGGTGTGCAGCGCCTGGGCGGGCTGGGTTTCTCAATCGGCGGGGTGGCGCTGTTGAACGCCTCCAATTCACAGCCCGAGCTGCAAGCCCTGGTCATTCAGGGCAATTATGCCAACCTGTACGCCGAAATAACCGCTGCCCCCACCCGGATGCTATCCTTCGAGTGGCAGATGCAGCGTTTGGTGGCATTCTTTTTTGGGGTGTGGAGCGGCGTCCCTGCCCGTCAGCTCAGCCCGATCGACGTTTTACCCCATGTTCAGCAGCCGCTGTTGCTGATCCACGGGGAAAAAGAGACGCAGCGCACCCGTGCCGAAGCGCAATTGCAGGCTGCCGCCAGCCATGCCACGCTCTGGATCGTGCCGGCTGCCGGGCACGGCGGCTATCACCGCGCCGACCCACACGCTTACCGTCAGCGGGTGATCGGGTTCTTCGAAAGCCATCTTGGGATCGAATAGGGACTACAGGTACTCGCGCAACTGACGGGCGCGGCGCGGGTGGCGCAGCCGGCGCAACGCCTTGCTCTCGATCTGACGAATGCGCTCTCGCGTCAGACCGAATTTCTGACCTACTTCCTCCAGGGTGTACGTGCGCCCGTTCTCCAAGCCGAAACGCAGCCGTAAAATGCGCGCTTCGCGCGCCGGCAGCGTGTCCAGCACTTCTTCGATCTTTTCACCCAGCATCTTGGTGTAAGCTGACTGAATGGGCGGCGGGGTCAGCTCATCCTCGACGAACATGCCCAGTTCGGCTTCCTCATCCTCATCGTTGATCGGACTTTCCAGCGAGAGCGGCAGCCAGGAAACCCGCAGCATCCAGTCCACTTTGGCGGGGTCTTCCTCAAGTTGTTCACCCAGCTCATCTACGGTCGGCGTTCTACCGAGCCTTTGTTCCAGCTCGTGCATGGACTTGTAGAGCAGGCGGATGCGGTCGACCATGTGCACCGGCACGCGGATGGTGCGACCCTGGTCGGCGATGGCGCGGGTAATCGTCTGGCGGATCCACCAGGTGGCATAGGTCGAAAAGCGGAAACCGCGACGATATTCGAATTTTTCAACCGCCTTCATCAAGCCCAGGTTGCCCTCCTGGATCAGATCCAGAAAAGGAACCCCCCTCCCCACGTAACGTTTGGCAACACTGACCACCAGCCGGGTGTTGGCTTTGATCAGGTGTTCGCGGGCAGCCAGACCGTCGGCTTGCTGCCGCTCCAGTTCCAGGCGTTTTTTTGCCGGGCAGCGATTCTTCATCCGATCCAGGTAAAGGCGGGCAGCCCGTCCGCTTTCGATGCGTTTTGCCAGGTTGACCTCTTCTTCCATGGTCAGCAGCGAAACGCGTGACATTTCTTTGAGATACAGCCCTACCGTATCTTCGGTGGAGATGGTGGTCAGATCGGCGTAGCGATCGCGGTTACGCCGGGCGAGTTGATTTTCGATGACGCTGCCGAATACGTCCTCCTCATCCTCGCCTTCTTCCTCCACCACATCCACCCCCTTGCGGCGCAGTGCCAGCACGATCGACTCGAGGCGTTCGGCATCGCAGCTCACGTCCGGATAGACCTCGATCAAATCGTCCGTCGTCAGGTAGCCCTGAACGTCAGCCTTCTCGAGCAGCATGTTCAGGATGCTGGTGTTCCGGCTGCGTCTGCCTGGGTTTGCCAAAACGTCCCTCCTAGGGTTGATGAGTCCCGCGATCCGGGTGGTGTTCGCAGCTTTCCTGGTTGAGATCCGCACCGCAGATCAAGCAAAGACCTTTACAATCTTCCTTGCAAAGGGGTCTGATCGGTATTTCCAGCAGCATGTATTCCCGTACCAGCGGTGACAGATCGATATTGCCGTCTTCCGGAAAAATCAACCCCGATTCAGAGACACCCTTGAATTGAAAAGCAAACAACTCGCTGAAACTCGCATGCAATGGCTGCACGAATGCTGTCAGGCAACGTACACATTCCGCATTGCATCCGGCTTCGAAATCAGCCTGTAAGAAAATCCCTTGGGCGGTGCGCCCAAAGCGCGCTTCGCCATGGAACTGCAGTAGATCCAGGTCGATGAAATGAATATTGTCCGATTCAATGTGAATAACTCGGCTTGTGCCTATCGGCTGGTTGAGCAAAAAACCGACATTGACCCGCAGCGGGGTTCGATTGAGATTCACGGTGTAATACGGTCAAAGAAGCCGGATATAATAAATGTCACAACTATTATAGCACGCCGGATACACGAAGTCAAGTTTTTATGATTAAATTAATAAAAATGGAGATTAATAGTGAGACAATTGCTAATCGCCACCACCAACCCCGGCAAACGGGATGAGATGCGGGCAATTCTGGAAGCCGTCTCCCCGCCGTTGGATGCGGCGCTGGTCACCCCGGAGCAGCTTGGACTGAAGATAGAGGTCAAAGAGAGCGGCAGCAGCTATGTCGAGAACGCCGCGCTTAAGGCGCACGCCTTTTGCCGCGCCGCCAACCTGATCACCCTGGCAGATGATTCGGGGTTGGAGGTGGCGGCGCTGGCGGGCATGCCCGGCATCTACTCAGCCCACTATACCCCTGCGGGCAACGAGCCGGGCGCCCCCGGCGCCGATGGCGATGCTCGGCGGCGCACTTATCTGCTGCAACAGTTACAGCCCCATCCACGTCCGTGGCGAGCACGCTTTTGTTGCACGGTTGCCATTGCCCTGCCGGACGGAACATTGTATTGCAGCGAAGGCGAGGTGGCAGGTGAGATCATTCCCCAAGAGCGCGGCAGTGGCGGTTTCGGCTACGATCCCATTTTTTTGCTGTCCGAACTGGGTCTTACCATGGCAGAGCTGGAAAGCGAGGTGAAGAACCGTCTCAGCCACCGCGCCGCCGCCCTGCAGGCGGCGCTGCCGCAACTGCGCCGTTTGTTCGCTCCCTGACATCTATCGCTGCATTACCCCAGCACCCACCCCGTCAGCCCGCTCTGGCAGTTGTCGGTGCCAAAAAAGGTGTTATTGCCGTTGTACGACCGCTCCAGCCAGGTGTAGTACGACCACCCCGGGCGAGGCAAATGCACCAGACGGGTGACACCGCTAATGGTCATCTGCGTGGTGCCGCCAAAACGGCAGAGGTACTGCCCCATCCCCGCGGCGGCAGGCGCGCTGGCACTATTGACGCCGATCGCCTGGGCTGCCTCGGCGTTGGAAACGTTTGCCAGCATCACCTTCGCCGCCAATTGCAGGTCGAGGGCTTCTTCGGGCACGCCCACCACCAGTTCCACCCGGGCGGCGGAATTGCCGTTCGCCTGCCGCCAGGCGTTAACGTTGTAGGTCCAGTTTGCTGTATCACTGGAATAAAGCAGCGGGCGCGCCAGCCGGTTGTAGTAATTCCACACAAAACGGCGGGCGGCGCTGTCCTCCCCCTGACCGGATGCCAGCAGATAAAGTGTGCCGAGGTATCGCTGGTGCGGTCTGCTGTCGCGCACCAGCACCCCATCCTGAACACCCAGTTCAACGGCGCGGGTAGTCGGGTTGCTCCATGCTACCACTTCCATTGCCAGGGCGCCGCCCTGATCGCCGACGAAAACATCATAGCAACGCGTGGCTGCCAGACCACTCAGGCTGAGCGCTAGCTCGTTGAAAAGGCGTACCCGCCAGCCCGCACCGGGTACGTACAAAGCGATGCGGCTGCCGCGGTAGGGTGTAAAGTACACCGTCCCGGCGGCGACAACATCAACCGCCGGCGCCGCATTGCCCGCAGCCAGCGTCAAACGCCCCTCGCACACCAACGGCGTCTCGACCCCTAACGCTTCAGTCAGCGCCGCCATTCCTTCCGTTCGCACGCTTTGCGCTACGATCTGATTGCCATCCCAGTAACACACGCCGATGCGCCGCCTGCCGCTGCTCTCCTCCGGCGAGGTGTTGACGTCCAGGCTGAAAGCAGTTAAACCCGCCGAGCGCAGCGCAAACACATAGTACACATTCGCCGCCCCCGTGGGCGCCGACCCCGCTGGCAGATCGACGTGATTGACTGCGCGCAGGGGTGCGCCGTCGATCACGATTGCCACCGGCTGAGCGGGTGTGGCGGGCACCCGCAAACGATTGCTGCCCAGCCTTTCCAGACGCAGCCCATCCACGTAACGGCTGAACAACTCGCCAACCGCCGCGGCGTCCGCCGTCGGGTAGCCGAAGCGCAGGGCGTCGGCCCGCAGGTCGTTGTAATGCGCCGCCGCAGTCGGCATCCCGGCGCTCACCTCACTGCTGAGCGGATAAACCATCTCGTGCCTCCTTCTTGTGATTCCTGAGCCGTCAACCGCTCAACGCCAGTATGAATGCTGCCAGTCCAGTGCGCCGTCCCATTGCGAGGCGTAGTAGCGCCCGGCATCTGCCGGCGGGTAATAGACGCCGGCGTTGTTAAACTGGCAGGCAACCACGCTGAGCGGGGCGTAGTGCAGTTCGGTAGCGGCGTGCCCGTTGGCACCCAAGCCGCTGAACACGCCCACCGCCGTATCCAGGGTCACATCCCGGCTGTGTTCCAGATAAGCCAGCAGTCGTTCGTAGCCCTGCGCCCGCTTGGTGGTGTGCCGCGAGCCGTCCGGGTTGACCAGATCGTCAGCCAGCAGCACGTTGAAGAACAGACGCACTTGCACCTTTCCGTCTGCAGTGACCTCGCGCTCGATTGAGATCACCGCCCCGCGCCCGTCCCTGCCAGGATCGAGCACGAAACCGCATCCCTCACCGCCTGCAACCGCTGGGTGGCTAAGGCGAATGTGGCAATCCACACCAGGCGTCGCCATATCAGCTCCTCCTCACCCTCTGCCTAGCCATCGGCAGCGCGCCGCCATCGGCTGACACGATACACCCGTTCCGCAGTCGGTAGTGCAGCAGCCGCAGCGGCGGTTCGCGCCACTGCGGATAAACACCATCGGGATCGGCATCCGCCTCTTCGAACGGTTGCAGCACCGCCCGGCAGCGATGGTGAAAGCCGGGCATGCGGCTGTTCTGCCACACCCCCAGCGGGCGGGTCATTCCATCCAGCGCGACACAATCGGGGTAATCGTCGCCCTCGCCCGCCAGCCAGCGGTAACGCAGTGTCGGTGGCAGCCCGTTCATCGTTCCCGCCCATCCAGTCGATCCAGCCGCCAGCCGTGCCCGTTCCAGGCGTCGAGTGGGTAGGGCGGTGCACTTTCTTTGCTCAACAGGCGTAGCCCGGAACGGAACACCTCCAACCTACCCCTGCCCAGCAACCACACCGCCCGGGCGTCGCCGGCACGACTGCCATGCGCCTCAGTGATGTCGGCGGCGCGCATCAGCGCGGCATGCCCGGCGACGCCGTTCACCAGCAGCCCGGCGTGATCGGGATGAACGCTGCCAGATGGAGCGCCGTCCAGCCCTTCCAGAGTATGGCGGGTGGTGTAATCTACTTGCATCCTGTCGCCCGCCTGCGGCAGCCGCGCCCCACCGAGATGCAGCATCGGGAAGCCTTCCAGCCAGTACAGGTGATATTCGCTCAGCAGGGGCAGCACCGTCTCATCAGCGTAGGGATAGCGCACCCGCGCCACCCCCAGCAGACCCTCCAGGGCGCCGAGACTGTGCTCTCTGCCGTCACGCACCAGCGTGATGATTGCCGTGCGCACCTGCGACCAGGCGCGGCTGTACTCCTCCAGCGCCTGGCGCACCGCTTCGAGCAATAATTCCTCAGGATAGCGGCGTTCCCCATCGCCACCCAGAGACTGCCGCGTCCGTTCGAGGATCAAATGCAAGCTGATCATGTCGCCGCCCTCCTTTTGCGGCGCTCAAGCCGTCGGCGTTGCGCCTGCACCGCCTCCGCCGCAAAGCGCAGTTTTCTGCCGCAAGCGCTGACCACGATCAGGCTGCCATCCGGCAGCAGGCGAAACGCCCGCGCTTCTCCCGGCGCACCACGTTGAGCGCACAAGGCAGCCGCCAGCCGCACAAGCTCATCCGTCCGCATGCTGCCCCCGGCGCGCATCCGTGATTCCGATGCCCAAGATGTAGGCTGCCAGCAGATACACCGCCCGATTGAGCTCTTGCACGCCCTCCCCCGCTTCCGGCAGTACGATTTGCAGCACCACCAGCGTCACGCCCGCCAGCGCCGCCCAGAACTTGCGCGAACGCAATGCCTGCATCAGACGAGCGCGCAGCAACGGCGCGCCGGGGTTGCCCTCGATCCCTTCCGCCAGCACGAAGCTCGCCAGTAATACCAGCAGGCTGGTCATTTGCTGTTCGTCCAGCGGAAAAGTGGGATCCAGGCTGCGCCCGGTTACCACCATCAACCCCGCCAGCGCTGCCCAAAACATTGGAGAGCGCAGCACCTTCAGCCCCTTGTTTTCCATTTCACGCCTCCCGGCGGGCAAACCGGCGGCATGTTGTCGCGCGCCGGTTTACCCGCCCTAAAACGTCCAAAAGCCTAGCCGGTTGCCACATTTGCCTTGTGCAGCGGGCGAAAGTCATTGACCCACACCGCCAGAAAATGGCGCACCTTGAGGCGGTGTTCATCGTTTGTGAACACCGCCGGGCTGAGATTGTCACCGGCGATGAACACCTCAGGCATCAAGCCGAAGCGCTCACCGACGAAGATCGCCGGAGCAATGCGGGCATCGCACACCGCTGCCCAATCATCAGGATCGTTCCACTCTGGCACTGTGATGACGTCCCCCGGCTGCCCGCGCTGCATGTTTTCGGAATAGATGTTGGCAGCGTTTTCCAACGAGGGGTAGAGAATCTTCATCGCTGCCAGTTGCAGGCGGCGCGGCACCAGCAGATAACGCGGGTTGATTGCCAGCCGCGGACCGCTGCCGTAATGACCCGGCGCCTGTTTCACCAGCATCGGCTGGTTGTAGATTGCGGTCGAAACCGCATCCCACGCCTGCGCCGAGAGGGCTGCCGTGCTGAGATTGGCGTGCCCGCCGGCGCTGGTCGCCGCATCAGGGTTGAACAGTGCCCCGCCGTCCGCCATCTGCGGACCGACGCCGTCGTTGTCGGTGAACACCGCCGCCACCAGCGCGCTGATCTTGCGCATCCCGGCGCTTGCCAGCTCGCGCGGGTAAGCCCGCAGTTTGCGGCTTTCGTCGCGGTCAATCAATTCCAACGTCAACGGGATGTACCCGCCATACTTGACGAAATTCGCCGTTTCGGGGGAATCGCCCACCGCCAGCTCGGGGTAATCCTCCCCTTCTGCCACCGCCGGCAGCGCGCCAACCGTGCCCACCAGCGTGCCGGTGATCGCGTGCAGGCTGTTGAAATGTTCGACTGCCGCCACCCTCTGCCACCAGTCGTATCCGGCGCGCCCCAGTTCCTCCCAGCGATTGGCGATGACCTTGTTCATGGCATTTTTAACCAGACCGCTGAAATCGGAGGTCGTCGCCAGCCGCACCCGCTCGGCGTGGTAGCCGCCGTG
>JBBIKU010000080.1:0-10929 GCA_037445245.1 Anaerolineaceae bacterium | reverse complement strand
ACTCAGATCAGCCCCACCCCCGCCGCCACCCCCACCCCGCTGCCCGAATATGTAGCCCTGGAAGGTGTGGTCTATTCTGACCAGCACGGTCTGTGGAATTATTGCGCCCCTGCCACCCTGGCAATGGCGCTCTCCTTCTGGGGATGGGAAGGCGACCGGCTCGACGTCGGCACGGCGGTCAAGCCCTTCGAAAAAGACAAGAACGTCATGCCCTACGAGCTGGAAAATTACGTCACCAACCATACCAACTTGCGGGTGGTGCTGCGATCCGGCGGCACGCTCGAACTGGTCAAACAACTGGTTGCCAACGGCTTCCCGGTCTTGATCGAGAAAGGCGCCTACATCCGCGAGAGCGCCACCGGCAGGGTCAGTTGGATGGGACATTACAACGTCATCACCGGCTACGATGAAGCCGCCCAAGAAGTCATCGTCCAGGATTCTTATTACACACCCGACTACCGCATCGCTTACGATCTGCTCCAGCGCGAGTGGCGCGGTTTCAATTACGTCTTCATGGTGGTTTACCCTCCTGAACTCGAAACCCGGCTGTTCGAAATACTTGGCGAATATTTCGGCGCCGATGCCAGTCATCGCATTGCCGCCGAAATCGCCTCCAATGAGATCTTCGCCCTCAGCGGCGCTGATCAGTTCTTCGCCTGGTTCAACCGCGGCACCAGCTTGAAAGACTTGCGCGACTACGCCGGCGCCGCCGCCGCTTACGACGAAGCCTTCCGCGCCTATGCCGCCCTGCCCGAGCAGGAGCGTCCCTGGCGGGTGATGTGGTATCAGACCGGACCCTATTTCGCCTACTTCTTCACCGGTCGCTATCAGGACATGGTCAATCTGGCGACCACCACCATCGACGCCGCCAGCGAACCCTACCTCGAGGAGAGCTTCTACTGGCGCGCCCGCGCTCTGATTGCGCTGGGGAATGCTCCCCGCGCCATCGAAGACCTGCGCACCAGCCTGGAATACCACCCCGGCTTTGCTCCCAGCGTCCAGTTGCTGCAACAATTGGGCGTGCAACCCTGACGTGATGACGGAGGCAGCGCTCACCCTCCCATGATCCGCCTGCTTCACTTCGCCGATGCCCACATCGATATCGCCGCGCACGGACGGCACGACCCCGCCAGCGGGTTGCCGCTGCGCGCCCTCGATTTCCTGAAGGCGCTGGATACCATCGTTGACGCCGCCGTTGACGAGAAAGTCGATGCGGTGATCTTCGCCGGCGACGCCTACAAGAACCGCACACCGGTGCCCACCTTTCAGCGCGAGTGGGGCAAACGCATCGTGCGCCTTTCCGCAGCCGGTATCCCCACCCTGCTGCTGGTCGGCAATCACGACCTCTCGCCGGCGGTGGGGCGCGCCAATGCCCTGCAGGAATTCGACACCCTGCAGGTGCCGTATGTACGCGTCCTCGGCAAACCCTGCTTCCTCAAACCGGAAGACCTGAATGGGTTGCCGCTGCAGGTGCTGGCGCTGCCTTGGCTCTCTCGCCCCAGTCTGATGGCTGCGCTGGCGCTCAGGGATGCTACCCTCCTCGACCTGCACGAGGAAGTGGAAAGCCGCCTGAGTGAGTTGATGAGGGGGTGGCTGGAGAAAATCGACCCCACCCTGCCGGTGGTGCTGACCGCGCACGCCTCGGTGCAGGGCGCCCTGTATGGGACGGAGCGCAGCGTGATGCTGGGCAACGACCTGGTGCTGCCCGGTTCACTGGTGCGCGATCCGCGCCTGGATTACGTGGCGCTCGGGCACATCCACAAATCGCAAAATCTGAACGAAAACAGTCACCCGCCGGTAGTCTACCCCGGCTCAATCGAACGCGTCGATTTCGGCGAAGCCGACGATGACAAGTTCTACGTGATCGCCCACATCGAACGCGGCAGCAGCCGGGTGGAATGGCGTCGCCTGCAGGGCAGGCGCTTCATTGACCGCGCCGTCCGCATCGAGGAAGAGAAAGACTTCCAAAAGCAGGTGCTTGCTGCCCTGCCGTCGCCATCCGATATGGCAGACGCCGTCGTGCGCCTGGTCGTCGAATACCCGCGCCGCTGGGAAGACTTGCTGGACGAGGTGGCGGTGCGCCGTCACGCCGAATCCGCCTTCGAGTTCCACTTCATCCGCCGTCCGCAAATGGAAGCCCGCCTGCGCCTGCCCGAAGATCAAAATTTTGGCAGTCTTTCGGCGCTGGAAAAATTAGACATCTACTGGAAAATCATCAGTTCCAAGGGCGAAGACGACCAGGCGCTGCAAAAACTAGCGGCGGAGATCATCGCTGCCGCCGAACAGCCACCTGAAACAAGCGAAACTTAAACCATGCCGCAATGGGTTATCGACTTTCTGATCATTCTGGCGCTCATCCTGGCAAACGGCGCCTTTGCCATGGCAGAGATGGCAATGGTGGCTTCGCGCAGAGCGCGCTTGCAGCAGCAAGCCGAAGCCGGCAATCGCGGCGCCCAAAAGGCGCTCGATTTGGTTCAAAATCCCAATCGCCTGCTGCCCACCGTGCAGATCGGCGTTACGCTGGTTGGCATTTTCTCTGGTGCGATCGGCGGCGCCACCCTCAGTAAATACTTCGTCCCGCTCTTCGAGCAGATCCCGGTGTTGGCGCCCTACAGCTCGGCGCTCGCCCTCTTGCTGGTGGTGCTGGCGATCACCTACCTGTCACTGGTGATCGGCGAACTGACCCCCAAACGCCTGGCGTTGCACAACCCCGAAGCCATCGCCGCCGTCGTCGCCGCCCCGATGGCAGCCATCTCCTGGCTGGCTTCCCCCATTGTCAATTTCCTGGGCGCTTCGACCGACCTGGTGCTGCGCGTGTTGGGGGCGCGCTCCTCGGGTGAATCGCCGATCACCGACGAAGAAATCAAGATCCTGCTGGAACAGGGCGCCCGGGTCGGCATCTTCGAGGAAGCCGAACAGGATATCGTCGCCAGCGTCTTTCGCCTGAGCGACCGGCGCGTGGATGCCATCATGACCCCTCGCACCGAGATCTTCTGGATCGACCTGGACGAGCCGCTCGAAACCATTCTCAAAAAGGTCACCGAGAGCCGCCATACCGTGCTGCCGGTGGCTCAGGACAGCCTCGACAACGTCCAGGGCATCCTGCTGGTCAAAGACCTGTTGGTAGCCACCCTGAGCGGTGCGCCGCTGGACATTCGATCCCTGCTGCGCCCGGCGGTTTTCGTCCCCGAAAGCACACCGGCGCTCAAGGTGCTGGAAGAAGTCAAGAATTCCGGCTTGACCCTGGCGCTGGTGTTGGATGAGTACGGCGGTGTGCTGGGCATGGTAACCCTGATCGACATTCTCAAGTCCATCGTCGGCGACATCCCTGAATCGGATGAAGCGCACGAGCCGTTGGTGGTGAGGCGCAGCGACGGTTCGTGGTTGCTAGACGGCTTGCTGCGGGTGGACGAACTTAAAGAACTGCTCGACCTGCAATCGCTGCCCGAAGAAGAGCGCGTCGGCTACCAGACCCTGGGCGGGTTGATGATGAGCCAGTTGAACGCCATCCCCACCGCCGGCGAATACTTCGATTGGGAGAATCACCGCTTCGAGGTCGTCGACATGGACGGCAGGCGCGTCGACAAGGTGCTGGTTGTGCCGCCGTCGACCTCTCTGGAAATGTTGCCCCGGGAAATCGCCGAATGATCCCCAAAACCCTGCGGATATCCGGCTTTCTCTCCTACCAGGACGCGGTCGAACTGGATTTCGAAAGCTTCGACCTGGCGTGCATTTCGGGCGCCAACGGCGCCGGTAAATCGTCGCTGCTGGATGCCATCACCTGGGCGCTGTTCGGGCAGGCGCGCCGCAAAGACGATGCCCTGATCAACGCCCGCGCCAAATCCGCCGAGGTGATCTTCGATTTTTACTACGAAATCGATCTCTACCGCGTCCAGCGCAGCAAAGCCCCTGCCAAAACCACCGTGCTGGATTTTTTTATCCACGACGGCAGCGAATGGCGTGCGCTCAGCGAACACACCCTGCGCGAAACCGAAGCCCGCATTCAAGAAACGCTGCGCCTGGATTACGAGACTTTCACCAACGCTTCCTTCTTTCTGCAAGGCAAAGCTGACCAGTTCGCCCAGCAAGGCGCCGGTGATCGCAAGCGCATCCTGAGCGCCATCCTCGGACTGGAAGTGTGGGAAAAATACCGCCAGACCGGCGCCGATCGCCGCCGCCGTCACGAAAACGAATTAGCCGCCATCAACCAGTTGCTGCAGGAGATCGAAGCCGAATTACAGGAAGAAAGCCAGCGCCGCCAGCAGCTCAAAACGCTCGAAAAAGACCTCAAGCGGCAGTCAGAACTGCGCCAGGCGAAGGAAGCGGCGTTCGAACAGGCGCGCCGACAGTCGCAGGCGCTCGCCTCGCAGCGCCAGTCGATCGAAATGCTTACCCACCAACGGGATAGCCGGCGGGCGCGGCGCGACGAACGCTCCCAGAAGCTGGAAAACCGCCGAGCCGAGCTGCAAACCTGCCGTCAGCAAATCGCCGACGCGGCGACGGTGGAAGCCGCCTACCGAAACTGGCAGCAAACCCGGGCTGAACTGGAACGCTGGGAGGGGATCGCCGCCACTTTCCACCAGTACGAAGGGCGGCTGGCTGCGCCGCGCGCCGCCATCGAATCCGAGCGTTGGCGGCTTTCAACCGAAATCGAGCATCTCAGCCAGCAGGCGCAGCAGGCAACCGAACAGGAACAGCAAATCCTCAACCTGCAAGCCAGGCGGGAAGGCGCCCTGCAGCAAATGGCGGCGTTCGAAAAACAGCTTTCGCTGCGGGAAACCCTCGAAACCGAACTGAAGGAATTACAGAAATCCCAAAGCGAAGCCGCGGCGGAGAACAAACGCCTCAAAAGCGAAATGGACGAGCTTAAAGAGCGCATCGAGCGCCTTAAGCACGCCCG
This sequence comes from Anaerolineaceae bacterium, assembly GCA_037445245.1. Taxonomy (GTDB): domain Bacteria; phylum Chloroflexota; class Anaerolineae; order Anaerolineales; family Anaerolineaceae; genus JBBIKU01. The sequence continues at coordinate 6,029 of JBBIKU010000080.1, read as the reverse complement.
CGGCGTCGACTGTCCGCTTTGCGGTAAGCCGCTCGACCCGCAAGAACGTAACCACCTCCTCGCAACACTCGAAAGCCAGGGCAAGACGTTGGGCGACCGCTTCCGTCGCAACCAGGCGCTGCTGCGCCAGGGCGAACAACGCCGCGCTGAGATCGACGCAAGCCTGACAGAGTTGCGCCGCATGGAAGAAGAATTGCGTCAGCAGCAACGTTCACTGGACCAAATCGAACATCAAATCGAGCAAGCGCAGCAAAAACGGGATGCGTGGAAATTAGAGGGTGCCCCTCGCTTGCAAACGCTTAGCCACCAGCTTGAAAGCGGCGACTATGCCGACGAAGCGCGCGCCGAACTGGCACGCATCGAAACAAACTTGCTGGCTCTGGGATACGATGCCGGGCAGCACGAGCAAGCGCGGGCTGCCGAGCAGCAAGGGCGCGCCAGCGAAGTGCAGATGCGACGCCTTGAAAGTGCCAGAGCGACGCTGCCCCCGCTGGAGCGCGAGATTGAAGACCTGCAAAAGGAAATCGAGGACGACGATTCCGATCTCGGACAACTGGAAGCTTCGCTACAGGCGGCAACCGCCCAGCTCGCCGCTGATGCCGCCGTCCTGCCCGACCTGGAGCGGCTCGAGGGTGAGTTGGGTGACCTGCGCCAGCAGGAAAACCGCCTGCGCATGGAGGTCGGCGCTGCCGGGCAGCGGGTGGCAGTGCTCGAAACCCAGCGCCAGCGACAGAAAGAGAAGGAAGTTCAGCGCGCCGAGCTTAATGCTCAGATCGCCCGCCTCAAGACCCTGGAACGCGCCTTCAGTAAAGACGGCGTACCAGCGCTGCTGATCGAGCAGGCGTTGCCCGAGATCGAAGCCCAGGCAAACGACATCCTCGACCGTCTCACCAGCGGGGCGATGTCGGTGCGTTTCGAAACCCAGCGCGAATACAAGGACAAACGCCGCCAAGACCAGCGCGAAACGCTCGAGATCCTCATCAGCGACGCTGCTGGGGTGCGCGACTATGAAATGTATTCGGGCGGTGAAGCCTTCCGCGTCAACTTCGCCATCCGTCTGGCGCTCTCACGCATCCTGGCGCAGCGAGCCGGCTCGCGCCTCCAAACTCTGGTCATCGATGAGGGCTTCGGCAGCCAGGATGCTGAAGGTCGTCAGCGCCTGATCGAAGCGCTCAACTTGGTGCGGGCAGACTTTGCCAAAGTGCTGGTGATCACCCACCTCGAAGAGTTGAAGGATGCATTTCCCGCCCGCATCGAGGTGGTCAAAACCAGCCGCGGTTCGCAAGTGAGCGTGGTGCTATGAGCAGCATTCCGCTTCGCCTCGCTGTACAGCAGCGCATCTTGCCTACCTACCGCGTCCCTTTCTTCGAGGCGTTGGCGGCTGCCTGCCAGGGTGGCTTGAGCGTTTTTGCCGGCAGAGCCCGCCGGGATGAAGCGGTCGAAGAGGCAAACCGACTGGAGACCGCCCACCTGACGCCTGCCCGCAATGTGCACCTTTTCGGCGGAGATTTCTACCTGTGCTGGCAGGCGGGTCTGAGGCAATGGCTGGCAAACTGGTCGCCGGATGTGCTGATCGTGGAAGCCAACCCGCGCTATCTGGCTACCCCGGCGGCAATGCGCTGGATGCGCACCCGTCGCCGTCCGGTGATCGGCTGGGGATTGGGTGCGCCGGTGGTCGGCGGCGCAGCAGCAGGTTTACGGAACTTGTTCCGCCACCGCTTTCTGCACCACTTTGATGCCCTGCTTACCTACAGCCGACAGGGCGCTGCTGAATACGTCGCCGCCGGCTTCAATCCCGAGCGTATTTTTGTCGCCCCCAACGCCGTCACCGCCCGACCGCTTCAACCGCCTCCCCTCCGCCCACCGCGCTTCGACCAACAGGGCGCTGTGGTCTTATTCACTGGCAGGCTGCAAGCCCGTAAGCGCATTGATGTCTTGCTGCGCGCCTGTGCCTGCCTGCCAGCCGAGCTTCAACCGCGCCTGTGGATCGTAGGGGACGGTCCGGCACGCCCCCAACTGGAAGCACTGGCGCAACAGGTTTACCCGCCGGCGAAGTTTTTCGGTAGCCGCCACGGCGACGACCTGCATCCACTGCTACAAGCCGCCGATTTGTTCGTTTTGCCCGGCAGCGGCGGGCTGGCGGTGCAGCAGGCGATGGCAAGCGCCTTGCCGGTGATCGTCGCCGAAGCCGACGGTACCCAGGGCGACCTAGTGCGCCAGTGCAATGGCTGGCTGGTTACGCCGGGGGATCTTGAAGCATTGGTCAACGCCCTGCGGCAGGCGCTACAAACACCCGAGCCCTTGCGGCGCATGGGCAATGAATCCTACCGCATCGTGACAGAAGAGATCAACCTCGAACGCATGGTCGAGGTCTTCGCGCACGCCATCCGCAGCGTCCTCCCGCAGACGGCGTCACCACAGGAGAATTAGGCATGCATACCCACAGAGTGGGCATGCATATCTTGCTGGTCGCCGATGGCAGAAGCCCGATCACCCGCCGCTGGGTGGCAGGTTTGCTGGCATTGCAGCACAGCGTCAGCCTGATATCGACCTTTCCCTGCCAACCCCTGCCCGGCGTGAGGCAGATGCACGTTCTGCCGGTCGCTTTCGGGGCGTACTCCGGCAGTCAGGTCGGGCGTACACCCCGCGACCGACGCGGTAATGTCCGCCGCTGGGTGGGACATTTTCGCTCGCTTTTTATGGGCTGGCGCTACGCCCTAGGCCCATTGACGCTCCCTTTTTACACCGCCGCCCTGCGTCGCCTGATCCACCGCCACCCACCCGACTTGGTTCACGCCCTGCGCATCCCCTTCGAAGGCATGCTGGCGGCGCATACCCCCCTCACTATCCCATTGGTGATTTCCATCTGGGGCAACGACCTGACCCTGCACGCCCATGGCTCAGCAGGCATGCGGCGATTGACCTTGCGCACGCTGCGGCGCGCCGACGGGTTGCTGGCTGACGCCCGCCGCGACCTGCGTCTCGCCCTACAGTGGGGATTCGATCCCGATAAACCGCGGGCGGTGCTCCCTGGGGGCGGCGGCATCGATTTGGAAGAGATCGAGCGCGTGCGAAGCGACCCAACCTTGACGCTGCCGCTCGATCTGCCCGTTGAAACGCCGCTGGTGGTCAACCCGCGTGGCTTTCGCCCCGGCAGCGTGCGCAATGACACGTTCTTCAAAGCCATCCCGTTGGTTCTCCAACACAACCCCGGCGTGATGTTCATCTGCCCCGGCATGGCGGGGCAGACGGAAGCGTTGCGTTGGGTGGAAACGCTTAGACTGACGGAAAACGTCCGTCTGCTGCCCTTCCTGCCGCAGCCCAGTTTGTGGAAGCTCTTCATGCGAGCGTCAGTTTCGGTTTCGATCAGCAGCCATGACGGCACGCCCAATTCGCTGTTGGAGGCGATCGCCTGCGGTGCCTTTCCGGTGTGTGGTGACATCGAATCGCTACGCGAGTGGATCACCCCCGGCGTAAATGGTTTGCTGGTCGAACCTGGTAATGCCGAGCAGGTGGCTGAGGCGATCCTGCTCGCCCTCGAACGCCCCCCCTTGCGCGCTGCTGCCGCCGCAGCCAACCGGGTGCTGGTTCAACAACAGGCTGAGATCGGCGTGGTGCGTTCGCAGCTCACAGCCTTTTATGACGCCTGGAGGCGTTAAAGCAACAAAACCGCCCGTAGAAAATCGGGCGGCAGGTAGGCGTTTTGATTACCACCACATGCGGAACCAGGTAGCGGCTTGGGTCTGGTTGCCTTGAAAATCGACCTCGACCTCAACCCGCACCACTTCCTTGACCGGCATCTTGCCCACCAAGAAATCCAGGCGGCTGATGCCGTTGGCGTCGGTTTGCGGGGCGCGCACATCGTAGCGGCTTCCATCGGGGTAGATCACCGAAACGCTGACCATGGCGCCCGCCACCGCGGTCAGGTTTTTATCTTGGACGATGACGAAAAGGGTTTGCGTGTGGTTGGCGGGGATCAACGCCCGGCTGACGAAGGCGTGCGCCTGGATTCCCGCCAACAGCCGCGCCGTGCTCGTTTGAGCCTGTACCCACTTCGTGGGCACTTGTACCCACTTCGTGGGCACTTGCGCCAGCGGCGAAAAGCTGGCGGTGAACAGCCAGACAACCAGCACAATGATCCCGAGACGCAAGCCTTTCATAATTAATATTATATTGAATACAAATCAACATTACAATCTTCTTGGTCCTCGCTTCAGGTATAATGGGATCAACGAGGTGCAAAATGAGCCCAAAATCCAGCAAAGAGATCACGCCCTCCCAGAGCGGCGTTTTTTATGATCTGGCGCTGCGCATCAAGCTGATCCTGCGCTTGATCGCCGACCGCCGCGTCAACCTTTTATTGAAAATATTGCCGGTTGGAAGCCTGCTTTACTGGCTGGTGCCAGATCTCGTTCCCGGTCCGATTGACGATGCGCTGGTGACCTTCGTGGGCATGTACCTGTTCGTCGAACTGTGCCCGACCGAAGTGGTTGAAGAGCATCTGCGCGACCTGAAAGGCGTCATCTCCGCAAATTGGCGTAACCGGCAGGCAGAGGAGGACGTGGTCGACGCCGAGTTTCACGAGATCGAAGGCGACCCGCAGGACGACAGCACGTAAGGAAAGGTCGAAATGACAATTATTGGTAGAACCGAAAAGAACCCACCGACAAAAGATAGAATCAAATACATCCGACTGGTTACCGCAATAACGGCGGTGAGTCTGTTGGTGAGCGCATGCGCGCCACTTGTGCAGACTCCCCCGCTGCCGGCTGCCGTCACACCGGCGATGGCGGTGACCGCCACCGATCTCGCCACCCGGGAAGCCCCACCGTTGCCGACCGCCGCTGCTGAAGACAAGCCGCCTCCGGCGCGCCCGACCAGCTTCCCCGCTGCCGACTCCTTCGAGTGGCGGCTCCTGTTCAGTGGGCTGGCGAAACCGCTCGATCTCTCCGCCGCCGGCGACGACAGCGGGCGGGTGTTCATCCTCGAACAGGCAGGTATCATCCGCGTCGCCAGCACCGATCGACTGCTCGACCAACCCTTTTTGGATATCCGTTCCCAGGTTAATTCACGCGCCAGCGAACAGGGGCTGCTAGGGATTGCCTTTCACCCCCATTATCCCACCAACGGCACCTTCTTCCTGAATTACACCGATTTGAACGGGAATATGGTTGTCTCCCGCTGGCAGGTTTCGACGGACGCCAACCGCGCCGACCATACCAGTGAGCAGGTGTTACTGCGCTTTGAACAACCCTTCGTCAACCACAATGGCGGTGGGCTGGCGTTTGGTCCCGACGGCTACCTTTACATCGCCTCCGGCGACGGCGGTTCAGGCGGTGACCCGCGCGGTTACGGTCAGGCGCGTGACACCCTTCTGGGAAAACTGCTGCGCATCGACGTCAACACTGAATCGGGATACACCATTCCTGTCGATAATCCCTTCGTCGCTGGCGACGGCTTGCCGGAAATCTGGGCATACGGGCTGCGCAATCCCTGGCGCTTCTCCTTCGACCGCCTCACCGGCGACCTGTATATCTCCGATGTGGGACAAAACAAGATCGAGGAGATCAACTTTCTGCCCGCCAGCAGCCGCGACGGGGTGAACTTCGGCTGGGCTTACCGCGAAGGCAGTCAACCCTTCCGGGGAGAACCGCCTGCCGGGCTGGAACTGGTCGACCCGGTTTGGGAGTACGATCACAGCCAAGGCTGTTCCGTCACTGGCGGCTATGTCTACCGCGGCAGCATGCTGCCCGAATGGCAGGGTATTTACGTCTTCGGGGACTATTGCAACGGCAATATCTGGGGCATGCTGCAAACCGAGACGGGCGAATGGCAAACGGAATTGCTGTACCAGACCGGCATCCGCATCAGTTCTTTCGGGCTGGACGACGCCGGCGAACTGTACCTGATGGACCATGGAGGCGGACGCGTTCTGCGCCTGGAACGCAAGTAAACCAGCCATCCTCCCCCTATTGATAGCCCCAACCTTATATCCGGCGCGCTGGCAGCCTGAACGAATCTGAGGTATA
>JBBIKU010000079.1:5448-11006 GCA_037445245.1 Anaerolineaceae bacterium | reverse complement strand
AGCCTTCTATACGGTCGAGCTGGATATCGGCAAACAGGTCGTTCTGGCGAGTAGCAACAATGTGACGCTTCACCAGTTCCAGTAGCGCCAGAAAAGTTACCACCACCTCCGCCCGGGATGGATCATTTAAGATAGCACGAAAACTCGTCCTGCCCGCCGTCTTCAGCGTGGTCAGGATAGCGTTGATTTTCTCGCGGATGGTGATGCGCGGCAACGAAACCACTTCATCGAGATTGGTGAGATGATTACCATTGCCGAACGCGTGGCGAGCGGCTTCCAGAAATTCTGACAGGGTAAGACCGCTCAGGTCAAGCTGCGGCTCCACTTTGTACACCGGCGCTGCCACCCGCAGATAGGTATGCAGCCCGGCGAGGTCGCGTTCGCTGATCAGACCAGCCAATTTCTTGAACCGCCGGTAGAGGATCAATTGCTGCGCCAACGCCTCGCCGTCATCCAATTCAGGTGGCGTTTCTCCCTGCGGCGGGCGGGGCAGCAGCGCAGCAGACTTGATCTGCAGCAAGCGGCTGGCGACCACCACAAAAGCCGATACCTCTTCCGGGTTGCGATCCCCCATCCCTGCCAGATGTTCGAGATACTGGTCGGTGACCTGCGCCAGTGCCAGGGTGGTGATGTCCAATTCGGCGCGCTCGATCAAATCCAGCAGCAAATCCAGCGGTCCCTCGTACACAGGGGTGCTGACGTGGTAGCCTTCGATGCTGCAGAGGGTAATTCCAGCGCTCACGCAGAAATTATAACAGCAGTTCGATTTTCCACCCCGCCATAAGCGGGTATAATTTGGTTGTGAGCAACCAAAAACTTTCTCACCTAGATGAAAGTGGCAAGGCGCATATGGTGGATGTAGGTGAAAAGCTCGCCAGCCGCCGCACAGCGGTTGCCAGAGGCGAGGTGCTACTGCGCCCAACAACCCTGTCACTGGTTCAACAGGGCTTGATGAAAAAAGGCGACGTTTTGACTGTGGCGCAGATCGCCGGCATCACCGCCGCCAAGCGAACCGCCGATCTGATCCCGTTGTGCCACCCTATCCCCATCGACCAGATATCGGTCGAGCTCGCTGTGGATGAGACGTTACCCGGGATCGCCATTACCGCCAGCGTACAATCGGTTGGCAAGACCGGCGTAGAAATGGAAGCGTTGACAGCGGTGAGCATGGCGGCATTGACTGTTTATGACATGATCAAAGCTGTCGAAAAAACTGCTCGCATTCATAATATTCGCCTGGTATCGAAGCGCGGCGGACAGAGCGGAGACGTGACCAACGAGTAAGACATGCCGGTTACCGTATTATTGTTTGCCAGTTTAAAAGATGGTGCCGGACGCCGACATCTCGAAGTGGATCTTCCTGCCGGGGCGCCCTTGGCGCAGCTCAAGCAACATTTGGCGAAAGAATTTCCCAGTATTGCTCCGCTGCTGGCGACCACTCTGGCTTCGATCAATCAACAATACGCCGATGATGCGGATGAAGTGCCCGCCGGCGCCGAAGTTGCCTTCTTCCCACCGGTGAGCGGCGGCGCGCCGCCGGCGACGATCATAAAAGTCACCAGCGCTGCCATACACACCGATGAGCTGCTGGCGCAGATCATAACGGAAACCACCGGAGCGGTATGCGCCTTTACCGGGTTCGTGCGGGGCAAAACACAGCGCGGTGAACCGCACCAGACCGTCTCACTGGAATACGAAGCCTATCAGCCGATGGCGGAAGCAAAAATGGCGCAGGTGGCAGATGAAATCCGTGCTAGCTTCCCCGCCGTGGAAGGGATCGTGATCGTGCAGCGGGTGGGACATTTGAAGCCGCGCACACCCACAGTCATGATCGCCTGCGCCGCCGCCCACCGCGACACCGGCGTCTTCGAAGCCGCCCGCTACGGCATCGACCGGCTCAAGGAAATCGCGCCCATCTGGAAAAAAGAAATCGCACCGGACGGTTCACACTGGGTGGAAGGCAGTTACCGCCCTCAAAAGGGAGAATGACGCAACATGGCAACCGTTCGTTGCACCCAATGTCATCAACCTTACCCTGAATCCGGTCTTCCATTCCGCTGCCTGGAATGCGGCGGCGTCTACGATTTTGACCAACCGCCGGATTTTATTCCCACAGCCATTCAGCCAGCCCAGCCGGGTATATGGCGCTATGCACACGCCTTCGACCTGTTCGAAGATGCACCCGTGATCAGCCTAGGCGAGGGCGCAACTCCCCTGATGTGGGAAGAATTTGCTGGCACTCAGGTTGGATTGAAGATGGAATCGCTCAATCCGAGCGGCTCTTACAAGGACCGCGGCAGCGCCGTCATCGTAAGCCAGCTAGTGGGACGCGGGGCAAGCCGGGCAGTAGAGGATTCATCGGGCAACGCCGGCGCCTCCTTTGCCGCTTATGCCGCCCGCGCCAGACTGGCGGCAAAGGTGTTCGTCCCCGAAGCCGCATCCGGTCCCAAACGAAATCAGATCGAAGCCTACGGCGCCGAGCTGGTGTGCGTGCCCGGACCCCGTTCAGCGGCAGCGCAGGCGGTGCTGCTAGAAGCACAACAGGGCGCAGTTTACGCCAGCCACGCTTACCTGCCTTTCGGACTGCCGGGCATCGCCACCATCGCTTATGAGTTGTGGGAGAGCCTGGGGGGAGCACCTGGCACGCTGATTACCCCGGTTGGGCATGGCAGTTTATTGCTGGGCATCGTGCGCGGTTTTGCCGCCCTCGCACAGAAGAAGTGGATTGACCAGTCCCCCTATTACGTCGGGGTGCAGGCGGCTGCCTGTGCGCCGGCGGTGGCTGCCTTCAGTGAAGGCTTGTCAGCCATGCCGGCAGTCGAGGAAGGCGCAACGCTGGCGGAAGGCGTGCGGGTGCGTCAGCCGCTACGAGTTAACGCTTTGCTCCGGGAAATACCCAGGGAGCGAGGGCAGTTTATCGCCATCGAGGAAGACCAAATTTTTCCCGCCTGCCAGGAGCTGGCAAAACGCGGGTTTTACGTCGAGCCGACATCGGCACTCGTCTGGAGCGCCCTTGCCAGTGTTGTGCATTACGTCCCGCAGCCGGTGGTATGCATTCTCACCGGATCGGGACTGAAGTATCAACCATCAACCGCATAGGGAACTGACGGATCGCCAGTCACTTCGTCAATAGCACTACATTCAGATGGGGTGATTGGCGCTCCCTGAGTTCCCGGGAGGCACTTTTGAAGCACCCTGCTCAATCGGCGGGACTGGAAAAGCCCCCAGATTTCGCCAAGCGACTCAACCTGCCTTTCAACGACCTGCTGCTGTTAAGTCGTGCCCTGACCCATCGCTCGTACCTGAACGAGCATCCCGAAGCCATCGAAGACAACGAGCGGCTCGAGTTCCTCGGAGATGCGGTGCTCGATTTCGTCGTCGGGGCTTGGCTGTACAATCGCTACCCCGAGATGCCCGAAGGCAACTTGACCCGCATGCGTTCAGCGCTGGTGCACACCGAACGATTGGCTGAATTTGCCCGCAAAATCGAACTGGGCAACGCCATTCGCCTGGGAAAGGGGGAAATCCAAGCAGGCGGCAAGCAACGCTCGCCGTTGCTGTGCGACACATTCGAAGCGGTCATCGGCGCCCTCTACCTCGATGCCGGGGTGGAGGCAGTGCGGGTTTTCCTTAGCCCGCTGCTGACCGAAGCGGCGGAAGATATCCTCGAAAACCACCGCGAAGAAGACCCCAAATCCCGTTTTCAGGAATGGGCGCAGGCGCAGGGCCATCCCGCCCCGCTCTATGTGACGCGAAAATCAAGCGGCCCTGACCACTCCAAAGAATTCGAAGTGGAAGTGATCGTCAACGACAAGGCGTACGGCAGCGGCAAAGGTCGCAGCAAACAGGCAGCAGAAAAAAATGCCGCTCGCAATGCCCTCGTTCAACTTGACTTGATCGAGTAGAATCGCCATCGGAACGAACGCAGGAGAAAAGCGCTGAAAACAATGATACCCAGGCTGAAATCGCTCGAACTGCACGGCTATAAAACCTTTGCCACCCGCATGGTTTTCGAGTTCCCGGCAGAGATCACCGCCATCGTCGGACCGAACGGCGCCGGTAAGTCCAACGTTGCAGATGCTTTGCGCTGGGTGCTGGGAGAACAGTCGTATTCCCTGCTGCGCGGCAGAAAAACCGAAGATATGATTTTCTCCGGTTCCGATCAGCGTTCGCGCGCCAGCATGGCAACCGCCAGCATCACTTTCGACAACGCCGACGGCTGGCTGCCGATCGATTTCAGCGAGGTGACGATTGCCCGTCGCGCTTATCGCGATGGACAGAACGAGTATCTGATGAACGGGCAGCGAGTGCGGCTGAAAGAGATCTCTGAGCTACTCTCCAAATCAGGGCTGGCAGAACGCACCTACACCATCATCGGGCAGGGGTTGGTGGATGCCGCCCTCTCACTGAAGCCGGACGAACGACGGCGCTTCTTTGAGGAAGCCGCCGGGATCGGATTGTACCGCAGTCGCCGCGAAGAAGCTCTCAACCGGCTCGATAACACCCGACGCAACCTGGATCGTGTTCAGGACATACTGAGCGAGTTGCAGCCGCGTCTCAAGAGCCTCGAACGGCAGGCACGCCGGGCGCAGGAATATGAGCAACTGCGCGCCGACTTGCAAGTGTTGCTGCGCGAGTGGCACAGCTACCACTGGCACATCACCCAAGAAAAACTACACCACGCCCAGCACGTTTTCAGCACCCAGGATCAGCGTCTGCGAGATGCCCGTCAACAACAAGAAAAGATCGAAAGCCAAGTGGAGACATGCCGTCAGCGCTTGCGGGGCTTGCGGCAACAACTGGAGGAATGGCACACCCAGTCTGCCGAACTGCACCGCCAACGGGAGAAGATCAGTCGCAACCTGGCAGTGATGGACGAGCGGCGAAGGGCGCTGATCGAACAGCAACAATCTTTACAAAGTGATCGGGTTCGTCAGGATGAAGAATACCAGGCAAGGCTCGAGCGCAGGGCCGCTGCCGAGCAGGAACATTCCCGTTTGCAGGCAGAACTGGCAGAAGCCGGCGAGCGCCTGCAAAACGCACAGCAAACGCTGGCACAGCGTCAACACGCACGCGATCGTGCCGAAGACCTGCTGCGCCACGCGCGGCAAGCTCTGGTGGCAGCCGAAACCCGTCAGGTGCAGCTCAAGGCGCGCCACGCCGAGTTGAACAGCAGGGTCGAGACCCTGCAAGCTTCGCACCAATCCCTGGCGGCTGAGATCGTCAGTGCCGAAGAGGCAATTCAAGGCGCCCGGCGCACCCGCCAGCAGGCTGGGCAGCAACAGGCGCAAACCGAAGCGCAATTGAAAGTGGTAGAAGAAACCCTGCAACGCTTGCGCCAGCAACAAGATCAATTGGATGAGCGCCGAAAACAATTGCTGGAGGAACGAAGCCGGCTCGAAGCCGAGAAAACCCGTCTGCAAGCCCAATTCGAGGTTTTGGAACAAGCCGAGCGCTCCTTCAGCGGCTTGAATCAGGGTGCAAAGCTGGTTCTTGAAGCCGCCCGCCAGAAAAGCCTCCCCGGCGATTACCGCCCTTTGAGCAGCGCGCTGGAAGTG
>JBBIKU010000079.1:0-5438 GCA_037445245.1 Anaerolineaceae bacterium | reverse complement strand
CGCCATCGCTGCCGTTTTGGGTGAAAGTCTCGACGGGGTACTGCTAGACCCGAAATCTGATCTGGAAGCGGTGCTCAGACTATTAGAAGAAGGCGACCGCGGACGGGCGGTACTCTACCCGCTGGACGGGATCAAAGCATCCCAACGGTTGGGATTACCAGCCGACCCCGGCGTGATCGGGCTGGCGGTCGATCTGGTCAAAACCGATTCACGCCACCGCCCGCTGGCTGAGCTGTTGTTGGGCAGGGCAATCGTGGTGCGCGACCGCTCCACGGCGCGCCGGCTGGTAAAATCGCTGCCGGATTCGGCGCGGCTGGTAACCCTGAAGGGTGAAGTGTTCTGGGCGAATGGGACGGTGACCGCCGGCCGCGATGGCAGGGCAGGCGTGATCGCCCGTCCCCGCCAGAAACGCGAGCTGCAGGAGACCACTCAAAAAGCCTTGGAGCATCTCGAACGATCGGCACAACAACTGGCTGCGCTGGAGAAGGAACAAAAGACCCTTCAGGCGCAAACTGCAGAGCATCAAGACCGGCTGGCGGCTAGCCGTCGCCGTCTAGAACAGGATATTCAGGCTTGCCAGCATGCGGAACTGGAACTGGAACAAACGCTTCAACGCTGCGTCTGGCAAAAAGAACAACAAGCCGCCATAGAAATGCAGCTCAAGCAGACGGGAGAGGAATCGGCAAAGGTGGTTGCGGAACTGGCAACCTGCGACGTGGAAATTGCATCCCTCAACGAGCAGGTACACCAGCGCAGCCGGGAACTTGCGAGCATATCTGTGGATGAGTTCCTGTCACAGGTGACCCACTGGAGCACGCGTATGGCGGTGACCGAGCGTGCCCTGCACGACGCCGCCAACCGTAGACAGGAAATCGTGGCCATGCTGGAAGAAAGCCAGCGGCAGCAAGCTGCCCTGGCGCAGCGCCTACAACAGGTTGAAAATAGTTTGCAGCATCTCGAAAATGATCGTTCTGTTCAACTGGCGCAAGAAAGCAGTCTTTCGAACGAAATCGAAGCGCTTCGTCTCAAGATCGAGCCCGCCGAACAGGAATTGGCTGCGGTGGAACAAAATTATGCCGGCTTGCAGACCGAACAGAGCACCCGCCAGCAAGCCGTCTCGATGGCGGAACGGTCGGCTTCCCAGGCTCAGGTGGAATTGATCCGCCAGCGCGAAGCTCTGGCTGCGCTGCGCCGGCGAATCGAGGACGATTTGGGGCTGGTGGCACTGGAATATGACCCGCACGTGGTGGGACCAACCCCCCTGCCGCTGAGTGAGCTGGTCAAGACATTGCCCAGAGTAGAAACGATACCGCCGGATCTGGAAGAAAACATCACCCGTCAGAAAACCCTGATGCGACGCATGGGAGCCATCAACCCCGAGGCGCAGAGCGAGTATCTCGCCGTACAGGAACGCTTCGAATTCATGTCCGGTCAGATCGAGGACTTGAAAAAAGCCGATGCCGACCTGCGCAAAGTGATCGGCGAACTAGACGAACTGATGAAATTGGAGTTTCGTAAAACCTTCGACGCTGTGGCAGAGGAGTTCCGGCACATGTTTGCCCGCCTGTTTGGCGGCGGATCGGCAAGGCTGGTGCTGATCGACGAAGAGAATCCCATCGAGACCGGCGTCGACATCGAAGCCCGTCTTCCCGGACGCCGCGAGCAGGGGCTGGCGTTGCTTTCCGGCGGCGAGCGCAGCCTGACCGCCGTTGCGCTGATCTTTTCCCTCCTCAAGGTATCACCCACGCCTTTCTGCGTGTTGGATGAGGTAGACGCCATGCTGGACGAAGCCAATGTGGGCCGGTTTTGCGAATTACTGGCGGAATTGAGCCTCAAAACGCAATTCATCGTGATCACCCACAACCGCAACACCGTTCAGATTTCCGACGTTATCTATGGCGTGACCATGGGGCGCGACTCCGCCAGCCAGGTCATCAGTCTGAAAATGGACGAACTCAGCCCGGAAATGGTACGCTGATCAGAGAGATAACAGCACAAAAACCTTGCATTTTGTCCAGCAGTCGGGTACTATAAGGACAATGTTTGTCCAATATGTATATAATCTCTTGATGGATCGTCTACCATGACAACAATCGAAGAGTTCCCCGACAACCCTAAATACACCATCAAGTCGGTCGCCGCTCAAACCGGCATTCGCCCCGTCACCCTGCGAGCCTGGGAACGGCGGCACGAGGTGTTAACCCCGCATCGCTCTGAGAACCGCTATCGCCTCTATTCCGACCGCGATGTGGCAATCCTGCGCTGGCTGAAAAAGCGGGTCGATGACGGCATCTCGATCAGCAATGCCTCCTATGAACTGCGCGCCATGCTCAAACGCAACCTGTGGCCCGAAGCGACACCCTCTCTCTTCCCTCTCGAGCGGGTAAAGGTTGGCGGACAACCCCAGCATTACGCCCGCCAGCTCTATGAGGCGTTCATTCAGCACGATGAGGGACACGTCGGCGACCTCATCCGCCAGGCAAACGCCATCTTCGACCTCAAGACGTTGTGTATGGATGTGCTCTCCCCCTGTCTGGTTGCGATTGGTGAAGCCTGGTACAACGGCGAAATCCGCATCACCACCGAGCATTTTGCCAGCGCTTACATCCGCGGACGGCTAAGCTCGCTGATGCAAACCTTTTCTATTCGCCGCACCTCGCCGCATATCCTGATCGGATGCGCCCCCGATGAGCAGCACGAGATCGGCAGCCTGATGATCGCCGTCCTGTTACGCGCCCAGGGTTACCGGGTCGAATTCCTGGGGCAGGATATTCCATTGAACGATCTGGTGGATTACGCCCGCGATGAACGACCCAATATGATCATCCTCGCTGCCACCATGCCCGATTCTGCCGTGATGCTGACCCAGAAGCCCGAATTTCTTTCCAGGCTGCGCCGACCGCCGTTGTTCGGCTATGGCGGCAGCGCCTTCAACCACGATCCGGAGCTGCGGGAACGAGTGGGCGGTGTATTTCTGGGTGAAATGCTTGACGCCGCTGTTGATAGGGTAAAACACCTCCTCGATTCATCCCCGTAAGCCGCGCTCCGGCAACAGACCCGGCTAAACCCCGGCTCAACAGGTTCGACAACCAATACGTTATACAAAGAATAGACGGGGGTTGCTGATGTCATTAAAATAGAGACAAGGATTAGAGGCAGTGTTATGGAAAATCACCTCGATCGAAATATGCATTTACCCCTATACAATGTCAAAGCGGTATCCCGCATGCTGGGGTTGCGTCCGGTTACTCTGCGCGCCTGGGAACGCCGCTACGGCTTACCCAGCCCAAAACGCAACCGGCAAGGCTACCGAATGTATTCCGAACACGATCTGCGCACGTTGCGTTGGCTCAAGCAACAAATCGACGCCGGCTTGAACATCAGCCGGGCAGTGGAATACCTGGCTGAAATGCGTTCTGCTGGAAACGACCCGCTAAGCGAGGTGCAAGTACACCAGGCAGCACAGCCCATCTCGCTCGAACAGCTCTGCGCCCATCTGGAAAAAGCGTTGACCTCTTTTGACGAAAGAACCGCCACCGAATCCATTCGCCGCGCCTTCGCTCTCTATGCAGTCGAGCAGGTGTTGATGCAGGTGATTCAACCCGCCCTGATCCACATTGGCGAAGCCTGGCATCGTGACGAAATAGCCATCGCCGTCGAACATTACGCCAGTCAATTCTGCCTGCAGCACTTGATGAGCATGCTCGCTTCTTCGACCACTGCCGGACATAGCGGCTTGATCCTTGCCGCCTGCGCTCCCGGTGAAATGCACCACATCGGCTTGCTGATGCTGGTTATCATGCTCCGTTGGCGTGGTTGGGATGTACGCTACCTCGGTCCTGCTCTCGATCTGGATCGCTTCGTCGCCTCGCTGGCGCCGCTGCGCCCAAAACTGATCCTCTTCAGCGCCACCCGCACCGAAAGCGCATTACGATTGCTCGAACTCAACCAGTTGTTAAACGACTTTCCACCACCAAAACCGATCATCGTTCTGGGTGGGCAGGGGTTCACAGGCGATCAACTCCCCAATCCACTGCCGGGGCTGATACTGGATGCCCCGGCGGATGAAGCGGTTGGCATCATTGAAAACATCATGAAACACGGATATCCAAGACGCGATCAACAAAAGACATTGGACGGGGAGGGATAAAACATGAAGCAGAACATCATCGTCATCGGGGGTGGTTTCGGGGGGCTGGCTGCCGCCTGCCGACTCGCAGCCCGTGGATACGATATCGAGATCTTCGAAAAACGCGATAAGCTCGGTGGGCGGGGTTACGTTTATGAGATTAACAATTTCAAGTTCGACGGCGGTCCGACCGTCATAACCGCCCCCTTCATGTTCGACGATATCTTCGGCGCGGCAGGCAAACGCCGCCAAGACTATTTCGAGCTGGTGCCAGTCGACCCGTTTTATCGCATCTTCGATCACCACGGTAACGCTTTTGACTACAACAATAACATGGATTTCATTCTCGAGCAGATCGACCGCCGCAACCCCGCCGATAGCGCAGGCTACCAGCGTTTCCTTGCCACCACCAAACCCATTTTCGAGAAAGGCTTCATGGAACTTGTTGACAAGCCTTTTCTCAAGCTAACCGACATGCTCAAGATTGCCCCCGACCTGATCAAACTTCAATCTTATAAAAGCGTCTACCAGTATGTTTCCCTGTTCATTCAGGATGACTTCTTACGGCGGGTGTTCTCATTTCACCCCCTGCTGGTCGGCGGCAACCCCTTCGATACCACCAGCATCTACGCCATGATCCACTATCTCGAGCGCGAGTGGGGCGTGTTCTATGCCATTGGCGGCACCGCCGCCATCGTAGAGGGAATGGCACGTCTCTTCGAAGAACTGGGAGGCAAAGTACACCTCAATTCCGAGGTGGTCGAGATTTTGGCAGATCGAAGCACAGTCACCGGGGTGCGCCTTGCAGATGGCAGCATCCACCGCGCCAGCGCCATCATCTCGAACGCCGAAGTAGCATACACCTACCGCAACTTGATCAACCCCAAACATCGCCGCGTCAATACCAACCGACGCTACGAAAAGACCCGCTACAGCATGTCGCTGTTTGTCATTTACTTTGGCACCAGGCGCCGTTACACCGACACGCAACTGGCACACCACAACATCATCCTCTCTGAACGCTACCAGGAATTGCTGGACGACATTTTCAACCGCAAGGTGCTGGCAGAGGATTTTTCACTCTGCCTGCACATGCCCACCCTCACCGATCCCTCGATTGCGCCTGAACATCATGAATCCTTTTGCGTCCTTGCACCCGTGCCGCACCTGGAATCAGGCGTCGATTGGACGCGGATGGCGCGCCCTTACCGCGACCGTATCATGGAATTTTTGGAGACGAATTATCTGCCCGATCTGCGCGCCAACATCATGGCAGAACATTACATCGACCCGCTGCATTTTCAAAACA
>JBBIKU010000078.1:0-11096 GCA_037445245.1 Anaerolineaceae bacterium | reverse complement strand
AACATTGTACTTCTTCGTAAAAGCACCACCCTGACCGGAATTGTGTTTGAAAACTCTACGGCGAAGGTCGTTCGTCACACCTGTATAGAGCACCGTGTATGGTGCATGGGTCATAATGTAAACACAGTACGGCTTTTCATTCATTACGCCACCCTGAAACCGGTACGTTACTTTATCGATGGATACCCAAGAGGTCTGCGAGTGTGAACCATCCAATATTTGGAAATCACTCGCAGACCTCTCGGTTGTTGAATCGATCTCGATACTGTTTTCAGTCGGGGCGAGAGGATTTGAACCTCCGACCTCTTGCACCCCATGCAAGCGCGCTAGCCGGGCTGCGCCACGCCCCGATTGTGATGGTTATTATAGCCCGATTGTGATGATTCCGCAATGTTTTTGGTGGCGCGCCGGGATTTTGCCGGCGTCCCTCCCCGATTATTTCAAAGGTATGACTACTGCGGTCTTGACTTCGTCGCGGGCAACCTGGTTGGGATCGTTCAGGTAGAACTCGTAGAACACGCCAGTGCCTTCGTGCCCGTTTTGCGCCATCCAGCTCATTACCAGTTTGTAGGCGCTCTCAAGCGTGTCGTACGGTCCGGTATGCAGGTAGGTGACGGCGGTCATTTCCGGCAGGGCGCCCGCAATAATCTCACCCTGAGAAGGCAGCGGCCTGGCGACCGGAAATCCCATCTCGACGTCGAACTCCGGATCTTCGGGCTGGATGTTGAAATAAGCGGCGTACGGCTCGCCGCTGGGCTGTTCGCCCAGTTGCCCCAGATATTGGATGATCTTTCCGTATGATTGCCCGATGAGCGCTGGCAGGTCTGTGACCGCCGAGCGGGCTTTAATCGCCAGCACTGGGCGTTCCGCTAACCTTTGAATCTTGAATTGGTTCTCCATAATGTGCCCTCCCTGGAAAGGTGTGAATGAACAGTGTAATATTAGAATTAATGTTCTATTTTGTCAATGGCTCAAACGCTTTGATGCTAGACCCTGCCCCAGGCGTAAAAAGTGGGAACGAACAGTACCCGCTCGCCACGCGTTCGGGCGGTTGCGTCGATTCGTTCGAGTTCATCCAATTCAGCCGCTCTGCAATAGCCGGTGAGATCATGCCGCAGCACTGCCCATTCCAGCGTCCGTTCGTCTGCATCCGCGTTGACATGCCAGTGCCCGCCTGGCAAGCCAATCTGGAAGTCCGATAAACCGGCGCGGCTGAAAAACGCGCCCAGGCGGCGTCCGCAGTGCGCATCGGCGCCCTGCGCCTGAAGGGACTGAGCCTGGAGGCGCCCTAACCGCTCCAGTTCAGGCGGGTAATCGATGCGCCCGCCGTAGTCCGGTTCGGCGAGGGCGGCGATGAATCCGCCGCGGCGAGTCACCCTGCGCATCTCGATCAGCGCTGCCAGCGGGTCGCTCAGCCACAGCAATAAAAAATGGCACAGGCAGACATCAAAGCTACCCGCGGCGAAGGGCAGCCGCAAGGCATCACCACCGCAATAGCGGGTCGGCAGCGCCGATCGCCGCGCCAGGTCGAGGTATTCGAGGTTGATGTCCACGCCGTAAATGTGGGCTGTGGTTGCCCGGTGCAGCCCGCCAGTGATGGCGCCGCTGCCGCAGCCGACCTCCAACACCCGCTGCGCGGCGGATACAGCAATCTGCCGGTACACGAACCGACGGACTTCTTCCGTCCAACGCGCCTGCTGGTTGAAGCGGCGCTGCCAGTCCGCGGGACTTAACACCACAGATTCTCTCAGTGCTTTTTCCAGATTTCTGCCCACGGGTCGGTGAGCAGGTTGCCCAGCACCCGTGGAACGCCCTGCGCAGGCAAGACATCGCCGTCGGGCTCAACATATAGCCAGGCGTTTCCGGCACCTTCGCTATGCATCCCCGCTTCTTCCAGTTCCAGCGAGAGCGGGTTGAGATGCGAATAGGGCACCGGCAGGTCCCATACCAGTTGCATTCCCAGCTCAGCGGTGACGTTTTGCAGTACTTTCAGCGATTCTTTGAACGCCGCGTCGCTGGCGCTGAGCGAGATGGATGGGACGCCCATTTGTGCCAATCGATCCAGAACGCCGTGAACGATCGCAGGGTCCTTCTGGGTCAGAGTCAGGTGAACGGTGAGGTAGACATCCTCCTTGAGGATGTTTTTGAGTGCCTTCCTGCTGGCTTCCTGTTGGGGGTCGAACGTCACCATCAAATGATCGAGACCGCCTTCCAGCAGACGAGCCAGATATTTTTTATCGCCGAAACGCAGCCCGTCGCTGAGAATGCCGGTGACCATGCCAAGCTGGTCGGCGTAATCGAGCAGTTTCGGCAGGTCGGGACGCAGCGTAGGCTCGCCGCCGGTGAAGTTGATGTGCGGAATGCCGGCTTCCCAGATCTTATCCAGAATCGCTTGCCATTCTTCGCTCTCCAGTTCGCGCTTGACCCGTGAGATTGGGGCGGCGGAGCGGTGCTTTTCTTCTGGCAGGCGGTAGGTGATGGCGCAATCCAGGCGGTAGGGGGCGACCAGGTCGGTGTAGGGCTCCTGGCGGTCAAAATCTAAAAAGATGATCGGGTCGAGATCGGGAGTTTCGATCAGCGTTTCGATGCGTTCTTTGAAGTTGTGATAGTCCTGAAGTGCCTGCTGGCGGCTGACGCGGTAACGCTGCGCTACCTGGCGGGCAGCTTCTTCTTCCGGCGTGTGCTGCAGCAGGTGGGAGGCGTACTCGGTGGCAGTTTGATTTAGATGTAACACGGTGCTGGCATTGAGCATCAATACACCCAGCCCGTTGTTCTCGATACGCAGATGCAGGCGGTAATGCAGCGGTTCTTCCGGCGCTGCCTGGTAATGATAGATACCCGCCGGCAGCGGCTGGGTGGGTTTAAAGATGCGTTCCATAAACCGGGTGATGATGCTCATGTTTTCTCTCCATTCTCACGGCAGGGACGGGATGAATTGAACTGGCGAGGGGATGGCAGATTCGCAAGCCTGACGGGCGAGCGGGCAACCCCCACCGCACTCCTGCAGCAGATCGCAGGCAGTGCAGGCGACGGGAAGATCAAGCCGTTGGCGCAGGCGAACGGCAAGTTCGTGTTCCCAGATCGCGTGCCAGGGTTGTTCCAGAATGTTCCCCAGAGGTTGATAGTAAGACTGACAGGGGATGACACTGCCATCGGGTTCGACGCACATGTTGTAGAGCGCAGCCGTGCAACCCTTGACGCCCAACCCGAGCTGAATGGGGTCGAAATGACAGTACTGGGTAGGCGTGTACCAGATCAGGCGCTGTTGATTCTGATCGGTTTTACGACGTGCCATTTCGAGCAAGGCGGGCAGGCTGGCTTCGGGCAAGCCACTGCCGACCTTTGCGCCACGTCCGGAATAAATCAGGGCGTTCAAGCCCACCGTCGGCACGCCCAGTTCAGCCAGAAAGTCGAGGTTTTGCTCTAGTGAGGCGTGGTTGTCCTGCAACATGGTGGTGTTGGTCATCACGAACAATGGGCTGGCGAGGGCGTTGCGGATGCCGGCGACGGTGTCCTGCCAGGCACCCTGTCTGCCGACCATAGCGTCGTGAATTTGCGCATCGTGCGATTCGAGGGTGATCTGAACGTGATCCAGACCAGCAGCGACCAGTTCATCGAGAAAGGCTTGTTCCTTCAACCTGGTGCCGTTGGTGTTGATGCCGCTGATCTGACCGTTCTTTTCGGCGTGCGCCACCAGTTGTGGCAGGTCCTGTCGCAGGGTAGGTTCACCGCCGGTGAACACCACATGGGGAATGCCGATTTTCCACAGCCGGTCGAGAACGCTGATCCACTGCCCGGCGGTGAGTTCGTGGCGGCGGCGCGGTTGCAGGTTGTAGCAATGGCTGCAATCGTTGTTGCAGCGGTAAGTCAGCGCCAGGTCCATGCGGTAGGGCGCCGAGGGTTGCGCCGAGAAGGGCGCCTGGGCTTCCAGGTCGAATTCACAGAGCGGGCAGTCTCCGTGGGGCTCGCTGATCTGCTGCATCTGGCGGCAAAATTGCTCGTAATCTTGCTGGATGAGGTTCTTGGGGGCGTCGAAATGACGGCAAAGAGTGGTTACTGCCTTTTCTACGGGAGTTCGTTCCAGGTAATAATACGCCATCCGGGCAGCGGTAGGGTTGAAGTGATAGGCGCGACTGGCGTTTGCCAGCAGCAAACCGCTGCCATCGTCTTCAATTCGCAGATGCAGGCGCACCTTGCCGCCTTTTTTCTGGCGCAGGTAATGATAGACGCCGCGCCGGGGGGCGGCAGATGGGAAAACGCCCCGTAACCGGTCGTACAGTTTCGCCTGAAAGCGCTGCAGAGGGTTCATGAGAACCGTAAGGGATGTGGATTAGCGACCGCCGCCGGCGCAGGCACAGGCGCAACCGGCGCAGGCACAGGCGCAGGCGCAGCCACCCCCACCGCCGCTTCCGGCACTGCTGCGAGAGACTACCGGCGGTGGATTGGTCTTTTGGGTGACGGCGCTGGTGAAGTTGGAAAGATTGCCGATGGCACCGGCTGAGAAGGATTGAACACCGCGCACCATCGAGGCGGCAAAGTCCGAGCCGGGCAGGTGGGGCATCGAGATCGAACGCCCCGAAGTGGAAGGAACAGGCGAAGCCAGCCCTTTTCCACCAGCAGCGGAAGGTCGAGCGAAGGTGGGGTCGAAACGTCCCCACCAAGTTGGAACGAAAACCGGTCCCCTGCCAAAAATGTCGCGGGTGCGGTCTTCGTGCCTGCGGTCGAGCATGGTCCACCCCATGTATTCGTCGTACTTTTCCATCTTGACATCGGGCGTTTCGGCGCTTTCGACCTGCTGCCAGGCGCGCTGGATGATCTCTTCATAGTATTTAACTGTTTCTTTGTGACTGAAGCCTTTCATCTTATTCGAAACGCTTTTGACCAGATTGATGGTTAGATCCTGCAACGCCTGGCGACGGCTGGCAGCCGCGCTGGATTTAAAGGCTTCAAGAAATTGCACCTCATACGGCAGCAGGTTTTCGGGTGCGGGGTCGGTGACCTCGATCTTGAGTGGGTCGCGGCTGGTAACGGTGGCAGCGCCCTTCTTGATGGTCGAGAACAGAATCATCGTTAGCACATTGTCCAGCGGCTGTTGGAGCAGGATGGCGGCTTCGACCGAGGTTAAACCGCGTTTGATGCCGTGTCCTTCGATGCTAACTTTGGGCGGTAGGTATTGTAGCCGCCGTTTGCGGTTACCCACGATACCGGCGTAGGAGATCAGACCGATGAAGCCAAAGAGCGCCAGGAAAAAACCGGCACAGCAGATGTCCTCGCTGTCAATGCCCAGGCTGAAAGGAGGGGGTTGTACGATCGCCGACTCGGGCACCAAACGGGCGGGAAAACCGGCGCCGAAGACATACTCGGTGTAACCGTTTGCCTGGTCACTTTGCCAGCGGTAGTAGACCCTGCCTTGCTCATCGTATCCCGATTGGGGTGTTTCTTCGCCCGGAAAACGCTTGGGCGGAAAATAGCGCGGTTCATCGGTTGCCACTCCGGGTGGCAGATAGAGGGTCACGCTCATGGCGGTGTTGCCCGAAACATATTCCTTGCCGAAATAGGTCGGCGCAAACTGAAAGCTGGCGTAATCTTCGGTTTCTTCCTGGGTGGCGGGGTGCAGCATGTTGCGCACTTCGCCAATCCAGACGTATACGCTGCCACTCTGCCCGGGTGGAATGGCGTTGCTGTCGAGAGCGATCTCGAAACCCGGTTTCACATAGGCGGAATACCCGACTCGCTCGACTGGTTTGCCGTTAATTTCGGCACGCACCGAGGCGAGGTTGTAGTCCTCATTGGGCATGCCGATATCGACGAAGTCGATCGGGTCTGCGGAAGGATCGTTGTAGAATTCAAGCCAATACTCGATGCTGGCAGTACCATCGGCGTTGATGAAGATTTTGACATCTGAGCGGTCGAGACGGAAGCGGTAGGTCTGCGCCGCCACGCCCTGAATGTTGAGCAACAACAACGTCAGCAAAAACGCCAGAGCGGTCAGTCTTTTTTTCATCGAAAAACTCCTGGCTGGAGGCTGATCACCACTTGGGTTCTTCGGTGATCTGGTAGGTGGTGTGACAGTAAGGGCAGGTAACCACTGGCGCGCCGGCAACCATCTCGATGTTTTGAGCGGTCAGGGCGCCACCGCAGGAGCGGCATTTGATGGTATCCAGGTTGACTTCACCGGGCAGGTCGATCTTGAGGGTGACGTTTCCTTCTGCCTGTGGTTGGGCTTTTCGGCGGGCGGCAAAGAAAATGATGACAAAGCCAATCCCAACGCTGATTAAACCGACCAGGATCCAGCCGATCTCACCCTGGGGACTGAAGGCACCCCAGATGAACAGTACGCCAAAGAAGATGAGAATGGCTGCTGCAAGATAAGCAATCAGTTTACCGGCACTCATGGGCAACCTCCAATTGTGAATAGTGTAACACTTTCTCATGAATGAGGCAATAAGGGTCAGAGAGGTCGAGTCCACCCATCGATTTTAAGGCGGCGGACTGCAGATTACAACTCTGGCATTCCGGTATACAATGGTGGGGTAAGTATGATTAGCTATCAGGAGTGCCGATGCTTGCCCGCGTTTTTTCCTGTGCCGTGATTGGGTTGGACGGGGTGGTGGTAGAGGTTGAGGTCGACACCAGCCAGGGGCTGCCGGCGATGGCGATCGTCGGGTTGCCGGATGCGGCGGTGCAGGAGAGCCGCGAACGGGTGCAATCGGCGATCAAGAACGCCGGCATGATTTACCCCCGCAAGCGGGTCACGGTCAACCTGGCGCCGGCTACGGTGCGCAAGGAGGGACCGGCATATGACCTGCCGATTGCGCTGGGCGTGCTGGCGGCGTCTGAACAGGTGCCGCCGGAGATGCTCGATTCGTCGATGGTGATGGGAGAACTTTCGCTGGACGGCAGCGTGCGCCATGTGCGCGGGGTGCTGCCGATGGTGGCGGTTGCACGCCAGCGGGGGTTCGAGCGTGTGTTCGTGCCCCACAGCGATGCCGCCGAAGCGGCGCTCATTCCCGATATAGAAGTGTTCCCGGTGACTTCGTTGATCGATCTGTACCGGCATCTCAATGGGACGCTGCCGATTGCGTCGCATCCCAACGTGGCGGTCGAAGAACTCGAAATCGAGGTGCAGACCGACTTTGCCGAGATCAAGGGGCAGGAGTACGTCAAGCGGGCGCTGGAGGTGGCGGCTGCCGGCGGTCACAACGTGCTGATGATCGGACCGCCCGGCGCAGGCAAGACGCTGCTGGCGCGAGCGTTGCCGGCGGTGCTGCCACGCATGACGATCGACGAGGCGCTGGATGTAACCCGCATTTATTCCGTCGCCGATCAACTGCCTGCGGAGGTGCCGCTGGTGCGCGCCCGCCCTTTCCGCGCTCCGCACCACACCATCTCGCACGCCGGGTTGATTGGCGGCGGCAATTTACCACACCCGGGTGAGGTGTCGCTGGCGCACCGCGGCGTGCTTTTTTTGGATGAGTTTCCGGAATTTGGCATGCGGGTGTTGGAAGTGCTGCGTCAGCCGATGGAAGACAAACGGGTCACCATCAGCCGCGCTCAGGGTTCGCTGACCTTTCCGGCGAACTTTCAGTTGGTGGCGGCGATGAACCCCTGTCCGTGCGGCTTCTATGGCGACCCGCTCAAACCGTGCACCTGTTCCAGCACGGTGGTGACCAAATATCAGAAACGCATTTCCGGTCCACTGCTGGATCGCATTGATATTCACATGGAAGTGCCGCGAGTGGCATACGAAAAACTGAGCGACGAGCGCTATGGGGAACCCTCGGCGGTAGTGCGACAGCGGGTTGAGCAAGCCCGCGCCCGCCAGCGGCAGCGTCTGGCAGGTAGTGGAATTGGTTGCAACGCCGATATGCGCCCGGCGGACCTGCGCAAGCATTGCGTGTTGGATGAAGTGGGCAGCAATCTGATGCGGGCGGCGATGAACCAGATGCACCTCTCGGCGCGGGCTTATCACCGCGTGCTCAAGCTGGCGCGCACCATCGCCGACCTTGTCGATAGTGAAACGATCTTTCCAGTCCACCTGGCAGAGGCGCTGCAATACCGCCCGCGAATGGACAGGGGGTAGGTCTAAGTACATCGTAAACTAAGTTTCTTTGAATTTTTCGTTAGCAGCTTGAACAGCAACGTAATGTGAATTGAGCTTGGAGCGAGCAGTTTGAATGGAGCATTGCCAATCAATCTTGATTTTTTGTTCGGTAGGTTCGGTTACCAAAGCCAGGATTTCATGTTCCAGCTTTTCTATGGTTGGTATTCGCCGCTTGAGACACTGTCTGGAAAGTGCGCAGGAGCCCAACTTCTCATCCGCATAATGTTCTTTACGCACCCGGCCACTTTGCATCACCAATGGCGCAACCGTTTCACCAATCAAGAAGCAAGGTCGCTCGTCGTAACAAATCACAGGATAATTCGGGTCGTAAGGCAGATTGTAGCGCGCTAATAGCGTTTCCATCCTTGCCAGAAAGCGACTATCCAATTTACCCATGCACCAGGTTTGTTTCAGGTGCGGCTTGAGGACGTTTTTTTTAGAATCGTGCGCACATGCGTATGCGAGATTTTTTCGCATTGGACTGAGTTGTATGTGTTGTTTGTTCATCTGGCTATTTTCTACCAGATGCTTGCTTTTGTCAAAAACTTACTTTATGATGTAATAATGCACTTGATATCAGCTAAGCGAGGAGCTATTGATTTAAATTGTTTTAAGGGATCGATTCAAAAAATAAAACAGAAGGAGAAATAGCATGAACAAGTATTACCGTTATCTAATTGGCGGTGCAGGCTTTGTAATTACACTTACACTTGGCACTTTGTATGCATGGGGGGTTTTTGTTCCGACATTGCAACAATTTTTCGAAGCTAGTAGAGCGCAAATCATGGTACCTTTCTCAGTTGCATCTATTGTATTCGCGCTGGGTATGGTTCCGGCTGGAAGATTGCAGGATAAAAAAGGTCCAAAATTTGTTTCAGTCACTGGAGGCATAATAGCTGGGCTTGGATATATTTTAAGCTCAACTGCGGCTAATCTGTGGGAGCTGACAATATACTTCGGAGTCATAGGTGGTATAGGAATAGCCCTCGGATATAGTGGAGCAGTAGCAGGTGGAATAAAATGGTTTCCAGATTTAAAGGGAACTGCTACAGGAATACTTGTAGGTGGATTTGGTCTTGGAGCTCTAGTTTTCGGACCGATAGCCCATACATTATTGGGACAAATTGGTTGGCGATATACTTTCTTAATTCTGGGTTCTTTCTTTGCTGTAATAATTGTTGCCATATCTGCATTAGTTCTTAAAAATCCTCCTGCAGGATGGAAACCTGAAGGATGGGATCCTGTAAAATTAAAAAGTTTAAGGACTGCCGAATACACCGGTATAGATTTTACAATGACCGATACTGTTAAAACTCCTGAGTTTATAGGAATGTGGTTACATTACTTTTTGATAATTTCCGGTGGTTTTGCAATCATAACACATATTGGGCCATTTTCGATTGATTTTATGGGATTCACTCCAGCAGTGGCTACTGGTCTTATAATGACATTTTCTCTATTAAATTTCTCGGGAAGATTAATACTTGGACCTCTTTCCGACAGGATTGGCAGAATTAATACTTTTACTCTGATTGGTACAATTATGTCGGTCGCCGTTTTTATTTTTGCTATTGTTCATTTTGCTGGAATACATTTACTGGCATACATAATAGTAGTATTGGGAGGCATAGCTTTTGGTGGTTATCTCGCATTATCGCCTGCTATGGTAGCTGATGTCTGGGGTCTGAAAAACATTGGGGTAAATTATGGTGCAATGTTTACAGCATGGGGCATTGCCGGAATATATGGTCCTTTTTTTGCAGGCAGAATTTTCGATGTGTTCGGATCTTATGATATAGCGTTTATAGTCTTTACTATCCAAAGTATTGTCGGAGTACTGATAGCTAGCTATTATGTAAAACCTAGACTTAAGGCAAGGATTCAACAACGGCAAAAGTCTAAATAATATCTTGATCTGATGTGGGATAAAATTTTATCCCGGGCATTTTAAAGGCCTATACGGGAGCTGATCCTCCATTTACTGCAACAGTGACTTTTTAAGAAAAATCACTGGAGAAGGGAATGAGTGTTATGAGACTTTTCACGGCGACTGCATTTGGCGATGAAACATTAGAACAAATCAAAGTGATAAGGGATATGCTCATTCCGATTTGTGAGCGTGGCACTTTTACGCATCAGGACAATATCCATCTTACTCTGAGATTTATCGGTGATAAGCCTTCCATGGCAGCTTCCTGGATAAAATCGGCATGAAGAGAATGTGTCACTGATATTAAACCCTTCCCTATAAGTGTAGACAAACTTGGATTTTGTCGAGAAGCTCGAATAAGATCGTCTGGCTTGGCGTTAAAGGGGATTTGAATAGATTGCACATGCTTTACAAACGGATTGAAGAAAAACTCATTGGGATCGGGGCGATTGAGGACAGCCAGGAATACTGTCCTCATATTACATTGGGCTGGGAAGTGGTACTTAAAGGCCCTATGAACAATATGACGAATCTGATCACGATTCCGGATATAAGCATCTATGTCGACAGAATATACCTTATGGAGAGCACAAGAAAAAACGACCGGCTTCTATATCGACAATTGGAAACCGTATTGTTATAATTTTTTTTGATTGCTCCTAAAGAAAAGATAAATCTTGATTTACAGTACGCACATAGGTTTATGAACTGGCCGAGAGAAGCAAAGCACCTACACGGGCACTTAGGTCTTTTAAACATTGAGCTTGAAGACACTGTAGACCCTGTAACTGGATTTGCACACTCTTGTAAAGATGGAGTCAAGAAAGCATGGGAAGTTTGTGACCATTTTCATCACGCTACATTGTTTCAAGAAGGCGATCCGCTTCTTGATGCGGTTCTTGCTGTATACAAGAAGGAAGGCATTAATAATGACCCCGAGAATTGTGTTTCTCTTAAAAAGATAGACCACCCTCTTGCTTGGTCATATCCGGAATACAGAATAGACAATCATGCCGCCTGCAGCACCATCGGAAGGATGAAAACGTCCTCCTGTTGAACTTA
>JBBIKU010000077.1:0-11220 GCA_037445245.1 Anaerolineaceae bacterium | reverse complement strand
TTGCCCCCAAGGATTGGTGCGCGCTGAACGAATCGAAGCACAAGTAGTAAAATGGTTGCGGTATCAGGTTGCGCAGGTACTCTCTGTTGAAAACCTGGCGATCGATGCCCAGCTGCAGGAGAGTGACGTCCGCTACACTCGAGCCAAGGATCTTTTCCTGGCCAGCCAGATCGACCGGCGGTCGTTTGATAACGAAACTGCAAGGCACGAGACTCTTCGCACATCCTTGCACGCGGACGAATCCTGTGCTAGAATGACATTAGCTTTGCAAATCCAGCCTCAGCTCGATGGCTGGGAGGATCTTTCCCAATTTGAACGCAAAAGGCTCCTTCGACTCGTGATCGAAAGAGCCTACTTGCGTGGAAACGCATTCGTGGCCGGACAGCCGACTTTTGCGTTTCAGCCTTTAATAAGGCCTTACACGGACACCCCAACGGGGTGTACTAGCGGGGAGGGCGGGATTCGAACCCGCGGTCGAGGTATTCCCCCGACAACCACTTAGCAGGCGGCCCCAATCAACCACTCTGGCACCTCCCCGATCACTCACTTGCGCCTCCCCCTTCTCATCAGGCGGAGGGAGAGGGATTCGAACCCACGGTGGGTTGCCCCACACCTGTTTTCAAGACAGGCGCCTTAAGCCACTCGGCCATCCCTCCAGCAGGGCAACTTGCCCCCATGCCAGCGATTCTATCATACCTGCCCCCCGGCGGCAAGCGCAACCCACTTAATCTTATTTTAATTGACAGGTTTCGATTCGAGGGGTATAATGCCCAGTCGCTGAATTAATTCTGGAGTGTGTTTTCATGGATTCGAGTACCGAGAAGGAAAATCAAGCCCAGGTGGAGATCAAACCAAAAATGCGAATTACCGGCAGGGTGCTCAAAACCACCCTGGCAGGCGCCATCATCGATATCGGCATGCCGCATCCGGCGGTGATGCACATTTCGCAGATGGTTTCGCCCAAAGAGGGCGAGCCGAGCAAACGCGTCGATGACATCCTGCAGCCCGGTCAGGAAGTCGAAGCCTGGGTGCGCCGCGTCAACGGAGAACGGATCGAGCTGACCATGCTCAAACCGCTCAACCTGGAATGGCGCGAGATCAAGAAAGGCATGATCGTCAAGGGCACTGTGGTGCGCATGGAAAAATTCGGCGCCTTCGTCGAGATCGGCGCCGAGCGCCCCGGGCTGGTGCACATCAGCGAAATGGCGCACGGCTACGTGCGCGCCCCCGAAGATGTGGTCAAAACCGGCGAAGAGATCGAAGCCGAGGTGATCGAGGTCATCCGCCGCAAGAAGCAGATCAAGCTGAGCATGAAAGCGCTGCAACCCGAACTGATCAAAGAAAGCCAGAGCGAAAGCCCCGCCGCCGAAGGCAGCAGCGCAAAAGCAGGCGCCCGCCGCCGCAAGGCGAGCCGCAAGAGCCACGGCAAAGACGACGAGGCAACCACCACCCTGCAGGGTGATCCCCCCGAGCCGGAACCGACCGCCATGGAAATTGCCCTGCGCGAAGCGATGGAACGGGCAAAGCAGGAAAACCAGCAAGAAGCCCGAGAGCGCAAAAGTAAGCCTGTTTCGCAGGAGCAGGAAGACATCCTGGCTCGCACGCTCGAACACAAAGCACGCGCCGAGTGAGCGCCGCTCGCACTTCGCCCTTGTATCCCATCTGCAAATCTGGTATAAACGGTTGTAGAAGGTAAGACCGGACGTTATTTTCGTACACCTGCACATATTGTAGCAATCTGCCAAAAGTCGCCTGGCACATGCAGCAAAAGCCAAACCAAGCCCCGCCGGGCGATCGTTGTTGAACAAGGTGAATATGCCGGATGTAATCAAACACCAACCGCCCATTAGAATAACAACCAACCGCAAACCCAGGCGGGGAGGCGCCAGATCAACGGCACTCCCCGCTTCTTTATTATTTATCCGCCTGTATACTGCCAGGGAGGAAAAGTAATGACCAAATACATCTTCTTCACCGGTGGCGTGGTCAGTTCGGTCGGCAAGGGCGTCACTGCCGGCGCCATCGGTCGCCTGCTCAAAGAGCGCGGCTTCTCAGTGGCGGTGCAGAAGCTCGATCCCTACATCAACGTCGACCCCGGCACGATGAGCCCCTACCAGCACGGCGAGGTGTTCGTGCTAGATGACGGAGCCGAAACCGATCTCGACTTGGGACATTACGAGCGCTTCATCGATGTGCGTCTCAATCGCGTCTGCAATGTCACCACCGGGCAGGTCTACGCTGAGGTGATCGGAAAGGAACGCCGCGGCGATTACCTGGGCGGCACGATCCAGGTCATCCCGCACATCACCAACGAGATCAAACGCCGCATCGGGGCGGTCGCCAAAGCCACCGGCGCCGAGATCGTGCTGGTGGAGGTGGGCGGCACCGTCGGCGACATCGAGAGCCTGCCTTTTCTCGAAGCGCTGCGCCAGTTACGCACCGATCTGGGAAGGCAGAATACCCTCTACGTCCACGTCACCTGGCTGCCCTACATCGGCGCCACCCGCGAATTGAAGACTAAACCCACCCAGCACTCGGTGCGCGAGCTGCGCTCGATCGGCATCACCCCGGATATGATCGTCGCCCGTTCCGATCACCCCGTAGACGCCAGCCTGCGCGAGAAGATCGCTCTGTTCTGCGATGTTGAGCAGAAAGCGGTGGTGCCGATGATTACCACGCCGGTGCTGTACGAGATCCCCCTGCTGCTGGAACAAGCCGGTGTGGCGGATATCCTGCTGGAACGTTTGAACCTCAAGGCACGCCAGAATCCCGACTGGAGTCAGTGGCAGTGGCTGGTGGACCAAATCCGGCGTCCCCGTCCCGCGGTCAAAGTGGTGCTGGTCGGCAAATATGTTGAGCTGCACGATGCCTACATCAGCGTGCGCGAGGCGCTCAAACACGCTGCCCTGCACCTGGGCGTTGATCTCGACCTGCAGTGGGTGCATTCGATCGAGGTCGAAAAAGACGGCGGCACAGAGATGCTCCGCCAGGCGCACGGCATCGTCGTACCAGGCGGTTTCGGCAGCCGCGGCATCGAGGGCAAGATCAAGGCGGCGCGCTTCGCCCGCACCGAAAAAGTGCCCTACCTGGGTCTGTGCCTGGGGATGCAGTTGATGGTAATCGAATTCAGCCGCTTTGCCCTGCAAAACGAAGCCGCCAACTCGACCGAATTCGATCACACCACCCCCCACCCGGTGATCGACCTGATGCCCGATCAGAAAAATCTCAACGACATGGGCGGCACAATGCGTCTGGGCTTGTATCTCTGCCACCTGCAGCCGGGTACACTCGCCGCCCGCGCCTACCGTCAAGCGGTGGTCGAGGAACGTCACCGCCACCGCTTCGAACTCAACAACCACTACCGCCCCCTGCTCGAGGAACACGGCATGCGCTTTTCGGGGCTTTCGCCTGACGGGCGGCTGGTAGAAATCGCCGAAGTGGCGGATCATCCCTTCATGCTCGGCACACAGTTCCACCCCGAATTTTTGTCGCGTCCCAACCGCCCTCATCCCCTCTTCACCGCCTTCATGCAGGCGGTGTGCGAGCATGCCGGCGTCGCCTACCAGACCCAGACGTTGCCCAAACCCGCCCCCGCCGCCCCGCCAGCCGGGAATTGACCCGCAATGCGGTTGTCCCCCTGCCGGACAGCGGTTATACTTGGACCACCACAACGAAAGCTTCGCTCCTGCCGGGGCGATAGAAAAATCAAACAGTCATACATTGAAAGAGGTCACGATGGACACCATGATTGAATCAATCCACGCACAAGAGGTCTTAGATTCGCGCGGCAACCCCACCATCGAGGTGGAAGTCGAGCTGCTGGGTGGAACAATCGGACGGGCAATTGTGCCTTCGGGCGCTTCCACCGGTACCCACGAGGCTCTCGAAATGCGCGATGGAGACAAATCGCGCTACCTGGGCAAGGGCGTGCTGCGAGCGGTCGAGAATGTCAACGGTGAGATCGCCGAGATGTTGGTCGGCTGGGACGCCGTGGAGCAAAAAGCCATCGACATGGCGATGCTCGAATTGGATGGCACCCCCAACAAATCCAAACTGGGCGCCAACGCCATCCTCGGCACCAGCCTGGCGGTCGCCAGAGCCGCCGCCGAGGTTCTCGAACTGCCGCTCTATCGCTACATCGGTGGGGTGTATGCCCACCTGCTGCCGGTGCCGATGATGAATATCCTCAACGGCGGCGCCCACACCGGTTGGCAATCAACCGACGCCCAGGAATTCATGGTGATGCCGCTGGGAGCGCCCTCCTTCGCCGAGGGGCTGCGTTGGGGAGTAGAAATCTACCACGCCCTCAAGAGCGTGCTCAAGGAACGCGGCTACACCACCCTGGTCGGTGATGAAGGCGGATACGCCCCCGCCCTGAAGGCGAATGTCGAAGCGGTCGAGGTCATCCTCGCAGCCATCGAAAAAGCCGGCTACAAAGCCGGTGAACAGATCGGCATCGCTCTCGACCCCGCCGCCTCCGAGTTATACGAGGAAGACTCCAAACGCTACAATCTGCGTAAAGAAGGTAAAAAGCTCACCAGCGAAGAGATGGTCGCTTTCTGGAAGTCCTGGATCGACCAATACCCCATCGTTTCGCTCGAAGACGGGCTGGCGCAGGATGACTGGGAAGGATGGAAAATGCTGACCGCCGAAGTCGGGGCACACACGCAGATCGTAGGCGACGACCTGCTGGTGACCAACCCCGAACGAGTGCGCCGCGGCATTGACGAAAAAGCCGCCAACGCCCTGCTGGTCAAGCTCAACCAGATCGGCACGCTGACCGAGACAATTGAGGCGGTCGAGCTGTGCCACCGCGCCGGCTGGCGCACGGTGGTATCGCACCGCTCCGGCGAAAGCGAAGATTCCACCATCGCCGACCTGGTGGTGGCACTCAACAGCGGTCAGATCAAAACCGGCGCCCCCGCTCGCTCCGACCGCGTCGCCAAGTACAATCAGCTTCTGCGCATCGAAGCGGAATTGGGTGATACCGCCCGCTACGCCGGTTTCGACGCACTGAAACGCTAAAGATTACGCCTGGGATGGTCAAGTCGAGACGAAATGCGCTGTCTTGAAACTTGAGCGGGTGTAAGTGCTGTAGCCGGTGTCCGTGACGCCGGCTATAATTTTCAAACTGTCTTCAACCGGCAACGGTGGTTCTTCGTAAGCCGCCCTTGCAAGCAGAGCGAAGCAATCCTCGCCTGACCCGGTATAAAATTCCCACTGGCATAATTTCCAAGTTGAGTTAAAATAAGCTTGACCATTTAGTCAACATGGTTACCCAATCCACGCACAGGAGCGCGTTGCAATTGGAGAGAGAAAAACAGCATCACTTTTTCGCCTGGGGGAACTGGCTTTTACCGGTAGCGTTGATCGCAGGTCTGATCTTTTTATTAAAGCTGGACGATGGCTTATTGATCGGCAGGACCTCCATCCGCAGCCCGATTGAGGAAAACCTAAGCCAGATTGTGGCTTATTTTGCCTCCGCCGCCGAAGCCGGGGCAGCTCTGGTGGTCGGCGTCGGCATGTTAGCCACCGTCTACGCCTATATCAAGGGAATGGCACAGCGTCCCAGCAGCCGTCTGGGTTTCATCAAGAACATCCAGATCGGCTTCGGCAGGGCGCTCGCTCTGGGTTTGGAATTTGCCATCGCCAGCGATATCCTGCGCACCGCGGTCGCCCCCAACCGCCAGGAAATCATGAACCTCGCTGCCATCGTCATTTTACGCACCCTGCTCACTTACTTCTTGGAGCGTGAAATCGAGCAGATGGAACGAACCAGCGAAGACGATTGACCGCCGGCGGGAAATTCAACCCAATATGACCCAAGCCCACCCACTCTACGCGGCGATGACCCAAGCCATTGTGGACGGCGATCAGGAGATCGCCGCCGATCTGACGCGCCAGGCGCTGGAGCAGAGCGTGCATCCCATGGACGCCATCAACCACGGCTTGCTACCCGGAATGGATCGCGTCGGCGAATCTTTTAGCTGCGGTGAAGCCTTCCTGCCCGAACTGGTGATGGCGGGCGAAGCCATGAAAGCTGCCATCGACGTGCTCGACCCGGTGCTGAATCGCCTCGGCAGCGCCCGTCAGGTTGCCGGCAAGGTGGTGCTGGGCACCGTCCAGGGCGATATTCACGACATCGGCAAGACCCTGGTCGGCAGCATGCTCACTGCCAACGGTTTCGAGGTACACGATCTGGGGGTGGATGTTGCTGCCGAAGCGTTCATCGAAAAAGCCGTGGCGGTCGGTGCCGACATTATCGGCTTGAGCGCGCTGCTGACCACCACCATGATCAACCAGCGCGACCTCATCACGCGGCTTGAAAAGCAAGGTCTGCGGCAGCGTTTCAAGGTTATGGTCGGTGGGGCGCCGGTGACTCGAAGCTGGGCGGATGAGATCGGCGCCGATGGTTTCAGCGAAGATGCCATCGGGGCAGTGGCAATTGCCCGGCAATTATGTGGCGTGGCTTGAAGCGCCCGGACAACGTTGTTCAATGAGCGACGAAATCCTTTCCATCACCAATCCCCGCCTGCGGCTCGAAATCCTCACCAGCGAGGACGTCGCCCGCATTCACCAAGCCACCCTGGAAGTAATCGAGCAGGTCGGTATCCGCTTTCCGTCGCAAAAGGCGCTCAAAATCTGGCAAGCGCATGGCGCCAACGTAGATCACCAAAGCCAGATCGTCAAAGCGCCGCCGCACTTGATCGAAACTGCTCTTAAATCCTGCCCGCCAGCCTACACCCTCGCCGCCCGCAATCCCGCCCAAGATCTGCCGCTGGACGGCAACCACGTTTACCTGGGTACAGACGGCTGCGGAGTGGAAGTGATCGATCTATACGACGGCGAACGGCGGCGCTCCTGCCTGCAGGATGTCGCTGAGATCGCCCACGTCGCAGACCACCTGCCTGAGATCGCTTTCCACTGGACGGCGGTTTCAGCCCAAGATCATCCCCCCCAAACCCGCAGCTTGCGCGAGCTGAACGCCATCTGGAACAATTCCACCAAACACGTGCAAACCGAGAGCGTGTACTCCACACGCGAAGCAGCCGCGGCGGTCGCAATGGCGGAGATGATCGCCGGCGGTAGCGCCGAATTGCGAAAACGTCCCCTACTCTCCATCATACAGTGCACCGCCTCGCCGTTGGGGCAAGACGGCGGCAGCCTGGATGCCGCCCTGATCGCCGCCCAAGCCGGACTACCGGTCGGCTTCATGACCATGGCGTCGGCGGCTTCCACCGCCCCCGCCACCTGCGCCGGGACGCTGGTGGTTGGCAACGCCGAAGTGATCAGCGCCCTGGCATTGTTGCAACTGGCGCATCCCGGCACACCGGTCTTCTACGCCGCCGCCCAGACCGTTATGGACCTTCGCAGCGGCGGCTATACCGGCGGCGGTGCGGAAGATTACCTCTTCGGCGCCGCCAGCAACGTTCTCGCCGACTTCTACAACGTTCCGCTATCGATGGGTGCCTTCGCCACCGGTGCCAAAATCCCCGACTGGCAAGCCGGCATCGACAACAGCCTCTCCAGCCTGATAGCTTCTCTGGTCATGTCGGATATGTTGCTGGGCGCCGGGCTGCTGTACGGCAGTCGCATTTGGTCTTACGAGCAGCTCCTGATGGACTGCGAAATCTTCCGTATCGTGCACAAGATGATGCAGGGCATCCGCATCGACGAGGATACGTTGGGATTAGAAGCCATCCGTAAGGTGCAACCCGGCGGCAATTTTCTCACCCAAAAACACACTCGCCAGCACATGCACGAGCTGTGGCTGCCACAACTGATCGACCGCCGCGCCTATGGCAAATGGGAAAAAGAACCGGACTGGACGCGCACCACCGCCCGCCAGACCGCCCGATCCATCCTCGAGAATCACCAGCCGGTGGCTCTTGACCCTCTCCTCAACGCCGAGATTGAGCGTCTGATCACCACTCTGGAAGAAGAATAACAACCGGTTAAATTGCTTGCCACCCCTCGGGTAATACCGTCGGTTGGGAGTTGATTTCCCTCACCATCAATATTGAACTCTGGATCACCAGTGACGATATCAGTTCTTTGTGATTTTGCCAGTGCAGCCGTGAAACAATCTGCATCGGAAATTTTCGCTTTGTATCCTGCAGCCAAACGGGCAAAAGGCAATGAAGCACGAGCAATGGCGGACCAAACCTCACCCAAATTGACAACGCTCATGAACAATTTTATTCCGCCCTCTTCGGCGCGTAATAATAGACTTCGCACAAGATCTGCACCCGGTTCGTCCTCGAAAAACGCCAACAATGCAAAGGCATCTAAAACCTTTGCGGCTGCCATTATTCGTGTTCCTTGTCTTTTGCCCGTTGGTTTACCAATATTTTCACAGCACCGCTGCCGCGTAGTGAACCTTGAAGTTTCATCCAGTAATCTTCCGTTACTGGCTTTAAGATGATCGATTCACCATCGTCGAAAACCAGAATCTTGGCACCTACTTTAATCCCATATTTTCGCCGCAATGCGGAAGGGATCACGATTTGACCCTTGGCGGTAGCGTAAGTCTCCATATCAATATTCCCTGCTTTGGAGAGAGTACAACTTAATTAGTAATGTATGTCAATAACACTTATGTAATACTTTTACTCATTCGTTAAACATCCAGCAAGCGGCGCGCCTGTTGCCAGACCGCATCGAACATCGCCGCCGTCAAGCGTCCGGTATGGGTGTTCTGGCGACTAGGATGGTAAGAAGCTAGCAGCCAGGGCAGCCCATCCCCCAGCGCGTAGTAAGCCAAATGCGTGAAACGCAACGGCGGCAGTGCCTCTAGCTGCTGCCTGAAAAGTGCAGCCAGGGTATCGAAGGCAATGCGCCCCAGTGCCACGATCCCCTCGAGTTTCGGCAGCAACGCCATTTCGCCCGTCAGGTAAGGCAGGCAGTTGTCCACCTCCTGCCGGGTGGGTTTGTTGTTGGGCGGCGCACAGCGACACACCGCACTGATGAAGACCTGGTTAAGTTTAAGCCCGTCATCCCGGTTAGCGGCGTGCGCTCGATCGGCGAACCTGGCGCGATGCAAAGCGGCGTAGAGAAAATTTCCCGAAGCATCTCCGGTGAACATCCTGCCGGTGCGGTTAGAACCATGTGCGCCGGGCGCCAGACCCACCACCAACAAACGGGCGTGCGGATCGCCAAATCCGGGCACCGGCTGGCCCCAATACTGCCAGTCGCGGTATGCCCGCCGCCGGCGCTGCGCCGCCGCCTCGCGCCACAGCACCAGCCGAGGGCAGCGTCGGCAGGCAATCACTTCGTTTTCCAGCGCTTGGAGTGTGTCCGCAGTGCGCATCTCAGACACAGGATTTTTCTTCAAGACAATCAACACTATTCACGTAAACACTTCCCCAATTTTCAGATCACAAAATCAACATGGCGTCTCCAAAGGAGTAAAAACGGTAACCACAGCGGATGGCTTCTTCATACGCTGCCAAGACGCGTTCACGACCGGCAAAGGCGCATACCAGCATCAACAGCGTTGAACGCGGCAGATGGAAATTGGTCACCAGTGCATCCGCCACCTTGAATTGATAGCCAGGCAGGATGAACAGATCGGTGGTAGTGCGGTAAGGCTGCACCTCGCCGGTCTCCGGCGCGGCGGCGCTTTCGAGTGTGCGCATGCTGGTCGTGCCCACCGCAACCACCCTGCCCCCACATTGCCGGGTGCGGTGAATGGCTTCCGCTGTAGCAGGCGGCAGCTCACACCACTCCTGGTGAATGATGTGCTGACGAGGGTCGTCCTCCTCCACCGGAGCGAAGGTATCCAGACCAATGTGCAGGGTCACATCCGAAAAACGGATGCCTTTATCGATGAGGCGCCGCATCAACTCGGGTGTGAAGTGCAGTCCGGCGGTTGGCGCTGCCGCCGAGCCGGGGTGCACACCGTAAACCGTCTGGTAGCGTTCCGCATCCTGCAAAGGGGTGTGAATGTATGGCGGCAGCGGCATCTCGCCGCGCTGTGTCATGTAATCTTCCACCGGTTGATCGAAGCGCACCAGCCGCCGCGCTCCACCCAGGTCGTCGATCACCTGCGCCCCTGTCCCATCTTCCAGTTGAAGGCGGCTGCCCGCAATCACCCGCTTGCCACCCACCAACGCCTCCCATATCAAAGTGTCCACGCGTTTGAGCAACAACAACTCCACCCGCCCGCCAGTGGTTTTACGGGCGAACAACCGCGCCGGCAACACCCGCGTGCGATTGATCACCAGCAGATCGCCAGCGTTGAGATAATTCGGAATCTCCCAGAAGGTGGTGTGTTCGGTGCTGCCCCTGTCACGGCGCAGCACCAACAGCCGCGAGGCGTGACGCGGCTGCAACGGCGTCTGAGCGATGCATTCAGGTGGTAGTGTGTAATCGAAATCAGAGGTCTTCACGCTTGGAATAATCCGGGCTGGGGCAAGTCGTTATAGGGCAAACCGAGATGCTCATACGCCAGGCGTGTCGCCACCCGTCCCTGAGGCGTGCGGTCGAGAAAACCCAGTTGCAGCAGATAGGGTTCGACCACGTCCATGATCGTATCCGGCTCTTCGCTGATCGAAGCGGCGATCGTGCTCAAGCCGACCGGTCCGCCGTTGTATTTCTCCACAATCGTCAACAGCACCCGACGATCGACATCATCCAACCCCAGGGCATCCACGCTGAGCAGGCTCAGCGCTTCAACCGCTACGGCGCTCGAGATCACCCCGTCGGCGCGCACCTGGGCGTAATCGCGCACCCGTCGCAGCAATCGCAACGCCACGCGAGGAGTGCCGCGGGCGCGCCGGGCAACTTCTTCCATTCCATCCGCATCCACCTTCACCTTGAGCAAGGCACTGGCGCGGCGCAAAATTTCACACATCGACTCAAGTCCGTAATAATCCAGGCGGTAGACGGCGCCAAAACGCGCCCGCAAGGGGGCACTGATTAACGCCAGACGGGTGGTGGCGCCAATAACGGTGAAGCGCGGCAGCTTCAGGCGAATCGAGCGCGCCGAGGGACCCTTGCCGATGACGATGTCGAGTGCAAAGTCCTCCATCGCCGGGTAGAGCACCTCTTCGACGACCCGCCCCAGGCGATGGATCTCATCGATGAAGAGAATATCGCCAGCGTGCAAATTGGTGAGGATCGCTGCCAGATCGCCGGGGCGCTCGACTGCCGGACCGGCGGTGATTTTTATGTTAACCCCCATCTCTTGGGCGAGCACATGCGCCAGGGTGGTCTTGC
>JBBIKU010000076.1:0-11221 GCA_037445245.1 Anaerolineaceae bacterium | reverse complement strand
CGGTTGAGGTGGTGATCAAGAGCGGGGTGACGGCGATCAGTCCGGCTGCCAGAAGACCGGCGTTGCGGTTGTGCCAGATGCGAGCGAGGGCGTATGCGGCGGGAACGCACAGAGCACCTGCCACCATTGCCGGCAAGCGCACCGCCCAGGGGGCGTCCCCCAACAGAGCGGTTGAGATGTGCATGAGCAGGGTGTGGAAGATGTGATTGTTGGGCAGGTGATAGTCGCTCACAAGCGCCCACAGCGGCTGGCGCGCAAAGACCACGTAGCTATAGGCTTCATCGTGTCCGAAGGGGCGCTCGAAGAAGGGGATGCGCACCACCACCGACAGAGTGGTGAGTGCCAGGATGGCTGCCCACGCCTTACGCTCGCTTAGCAGCGTTTGCATGGCGGCTGCTAATCTTACGGAACCGTTCCGGAATACCACCCAGGCGGTATGCCCCTGTGCCGGTTGTAACCACAACCAGAAGGACAGGGCTGATCCACCCAATCCGACAGCCAGAAGTGGCAGGCGAAAGAGATCATACACAGACGGCGTGAGCACTTCCAAGGCGCCGTCGGGCGTCAGTGGATCAAGGATGGTGCGGGCGACGGGCTGACCGAGCAGGGTCAGGATGACCAGCGGCATTGAAACGAGCAGGAGGGCGAGAGCTACGATGCGCATTCGTGGTAAATTTGTTTCTTTATTTTAGAAAAGCGGATAAATGGCATCAGGGTACTCTTCAATCGTTTTCGCAACCAGGCAATGTGTCCAGCTTGAAAGTGTGGGATGAACCCCGGCGCAAGATGACCGGCTTTTCGTAGATAAAGGCACATCGACCCAGCCGGGTCATGCCATGTGTGCGCGCTTCTCTTCCTCCACCCGCTGTTGCAGCGCGTCCAGCCAGGCTTCCAGTCCGCTCTCATCGTACACCGAGGTGGTGAGTATCTCGATGTGGGGGTTGACCCGGCGCACGTAGTCCTTGCACAGATCCAGGTCGAAGCGCAGGTGCGGCAGAAGGTCGATCTTGGTCAGCAGGAGCAGCTTTGCCAGGTGAAACGCCAGCGGGTATTTAACCGGCTTGTCTTCCCCTTCGGTGATGCTCATCAGCACCACTTTTTCGTGCTCGCCCAGGTCGAACGCCGACGGGCAGATCAGGTTGCCCACATTTTCGATGAACAGCAGGTCCAACTCCGGCAGGGGCAGCGCCGCCAGCGCCTCGCCCACCATCGCCGCGTTGAGGTGGCAGGCGTCGCGGGTGTTGATCTGCACCACCGGCGTCCCGCTCTCGGCGATGCGTTGGGCGTCGTGCGCCGTTTGCAGATCGCCCTCGATCACGCCGCAGCGCAGCTTGTTATTTAATTTGAGCAGGGTTTCCACTAGCAGGCTGGTCTTGCCCGCTCCCGGTGAGCTGATCAGGTTCATCACGTAAAGACGGTGCTGCCGGAAGAGCGCCCGGTTTTGGGCGGCGACCGTTTCGTTGGCTGCCAGCACCTCTTCTTCCAGGCGCACCACCCGCAATTCGGGGTGGTCTGTCTGCTCCAGTCCCTTGATCTCGCCGGGGCGGCGCAACCGATCTTCGCTTAGCTGACTCACGCGTCACCTCCGGCGATCGATTTGACCCGCATCTCCTTGCCCTGCAAAATGTCGAACTCCTCCCCCAGGCAAGCCTGGCAGCGCAGATCATCCGGTTCAGCCAGGTACTCGGTCTCGCAGGCGCGGCAGTACAACAACAGCTGCGGGGTCAGCATCTCGATCTCGGCTTTCTCCAGAACCGTGCCGGAGACGATCACTTCGAATGCCATGCGCAGCAGTTGCGGTTCCACGCCGCTGAACTGCCCGATCTCCAGCACCATGCGGGCGATGCGTCCCATCTTGTGCTGCCGGGCGGCGCGCTCGGCGATGGTCAGGACGTTCTCGGCAATACTGATCTCGTGAATGGCTCCTCCAGGCAGCGTTTACCAGCGGATGCCGATCTTTTGCAGCAACTTGCCCACCACCGCTTCGCGCGTCATCTTGCCGAACATGTCGAAGACCGTTTCGGGGATGCGTGCCGTTTTCTGGCGCGGGATCATGGTCAACGCATTGTTCGGGCAGCGCGACACGCACAGACCGCAGCCGATGCACTTCTCGACGCTCAGGTCAAGCCTTCCGTCTATCAATAAGAGTGCGTCGGTCGGACAAACCTCGACGCATTCGCCGCACACGGCGCAGGCTTCTTCCTGATAAGCGACAACGAAGCGCGAGGGATTGCCGCCAAAAGTCTCGCCGCGCCGCATGGACTTGATCACCCCGCACGAGCAGGCGCAGCAGTTGCACAGTGAATGGATGTGCCCCTGGGCGTTGTTGATGTTGTGCACCAGTCCCTGGTCTTCGCACGCCTTGAGAATCTCGAGCGCCTCTTCGTAGGACACCTTGCGGGCGCGGCCGGCATTCAGTTGCAGCTCCGCCAGTTCGTTGAAGTAGAAGCAGGTTTCCAGGTCGTGCTCGCAGCCCTTGTCCAGGATCAGTTTCGCCTTGCGGCAGTAGCATTCCGCCACCACCATCAGAGGCTCTTTCTTGATCATCTCGGAGATCACGTCGATCGGCAGGATGGCGCGCGGGTCGGGCACCACCGCGTCCAGAATCACCTCGCCGGTGAGATCCTTGCCCGTGATGGTCTTCTCTACCGGCAGAACCCGGTAGTAGGGGGTCTTGGTGGGCACCTGGCTGGTCTCTCCCTCGATCATCAAGTCCATGAAGCGCGCCGCCTCCAGGCGGATGGCGGCGTCCACCTGCGAGCTGAGTTCCATCTTGCGGATCTGCAGTTCGGTCATGGTCAGGATGCTGCCGCGCTCGTAGACCAGTTGACCGTCCTTGTGGAAAG
Source organism: Anaerolineaceae bacterium (assembly GCA_037445245.1). GTDB lineage: Bacteria > Chloroflexota > Anaerolineae > Anaerolineales > Anaerolineaceae > JBBIKU01. The sequence goes on along the minus strand of JBBIKU010000076.1, from coordinate 8,375 downwards.
TGGTGATGAGCCCCTCTGGAATCAGCCGCCGGATGGTGCTTTGCAGGTCGCCTTCTGACAGCCCGATGCGTCTGGCTTTTTTCTCCAATTTTTCCGGGGTGATTTGTCCGAAGAACGGCAGCAGGAAGAAAACGCGCAGATCTTCTTCGGCGATGGTGGATTTAACGGCGGACTTGAATCCTTCGCGGTTTGGCAGCCGTCCCAACATGAATTCATAATACTTGATCAGGTCATCATACAGGTCTTTGGGCGCCATGATCTCCTCTCTCGCTATCCGGTTGTTAAGCCACCCCGCCTGTGGCTGTGGGGATCGATGGTCCCAATTATCGCATAATTTTAAAGATGTGGGGGGGACAATTTAAAAAAAACCTGTTTTACGGATCATTAACATTTACCCGGATGCGCCCGGCTGGCGGGCTTGACAGCGCTGCCGCGCAGAATACAATGGTACCAGGCAGGAGGTGACGCGCCATGGCAGACAAGGATTTGCCGATTCTCAGAGCCAACCTTGAGGACATCGCCCCCAACGTTCTTGTCATGGGAGACCCAAACCGGGTCGCCGAGAGCGCCGCGTTGCTGCAAGACGCCGTGGAGGTCGGCAGCTACCGCGAGTATCTCACCATCAGCGGCAGTTACCGGGGCAAAGCGGTCACCGTGTGCTCGCACGGGGTCGGGGCGTCAGGCGCAAGCGTTTGCTTTCAGCAGCTTTTCCACGCCCGCATCAAGAACGTCATTCGGGCGGGCACCTGCGGCGCCATGCAAAACTTCATCCACGACGGCGACATGATCCTCGCCACCGCCGCGGTGCGCCAGGACGGCACCAGCCCCTTCCTGGCGCCGCCCGAATTCCCGGCGTTCGCCGACCGCAGGGTGATCGCCGCGCTCGAAGAAGCCGCCCGCCCGCATGGAAATCGAATCCACACCGGTGTGATCCTCACCCAGGCGAACTTCGCCCCCGAACTGCTGCCCGGCAATTACGAACTGTGGGCAAAAGCGGGTGTGCTGGCGGTCGAGATGGAACTGGCGGTTCTGCTGGTGCTCGCCAGCCTCAAGAACGTCCGCGCCGGCGGCGTCTTCGTTTCGGATGGCAATGTGTTCGTCGATAAAAAGTACGACCCCCACCGCGATGTCGTCAGAAAAGGCGTCGATGAGATGCTGGCGGTCGCCCTGGATTCGCTGGTGAGCCTGCCGCAATGACCTGCAAGCCTTTGCAAAGGGCAGGCTGCCGGGGTAGGGTTTAGTCCCAACCTCGTACTGGATGGCAAGCCCAGGAAGCCCGGGGGGAAGAAGTAAACACCTCGCCTCGGCGGACGTGCACCGTGAAGCCTTCTTGCAACCCAACCTGCCAGTTCTGCAATGCGATGCGCGCCTGCAAGGGAGAGAGATGCAGGGAGCGCCAGTCAGGCTGCTCTGCCTCAAGCGCGTCGTAGCGGGCACAGGTGAGCAGAGCCGTCAGATCTGCATGGACGGTGCGGGAGATATCCGGGTTGGGCTGCAAGTGCAACAATGCAGGCACCATGTCGGTTGAGAGCGAACGCAGATAGGTGTAATCGAGCTCGTTGCCATGAGCGGCGTGCAGCACATTGAGGCGTACGATCATGCCGTCGACATTGATTACGCCCAGCGCAAGGGAGAAGGCGTACGCGAATCCGAGCAGCGCCAGCCCGAACCTGCCTCTCTGCTCAAAAAGTTCCATCGCGATAAGGACGAGCAGGAGCAGCGCCAGGCAGATGATGAAGACGTGGGTGTACATGCGCAGCCGTGTGAACCCGAATACAGTTTCATATAGCGCCAGGCGCTGGAAGCTGGAAACGAGAATGACTATGACCTGGAGAAAAAGGAGGATCAAAAAGGCGCTGAACAGCTTGATGCGGGTAATGGTTTTTCGCTGGCTGATGACGCCCAGGCTGACGGCGAGCAAAATGCTGAAGACAGCCACGGCAACCAGTTCGGCGAAACCCCGGCGGGCGTAGGTGGCATAATCGAGACCGATCTGCTGAATGTGTACATCGCCGCCGAAGAGATAGCGGAACTGGATGACAACGAACAAGAGAAACAGCAGGTTGACGCCTCCCAGGATGATGCTCGTTTCCGTCCATCCCAAGAACGGGGCAATGTGCTGGCGGGACGGATCGGGGCGTTGGGGCTGTTTCCGGGGAAGCAATCCCTCGAGGAGGATGGCGGAAAAAACGCACATGAGGGTCAGAACCAGACCCGCACGCAGGATCCATTCCAGCAAGTTTTCGAGCGAGAACCAGTTGATCAACGTGTTGATCTGCCGCCGGAAGACCAGATCGGCTGAGGACAGCAAGGCGCCAAAGAAAATGAGGATTGGCAGCACCAGAAGAAGACCCCGCAGCACTGCGCACGCCCTGCGCAGCACGATGCCCGGGGTGGAGACCTGCTTGCCACCCTCGGGAAAATGAACACGGAACAGTTCGCCCAGCCGGGACAAGCCTGTAAAGAACGATGAAAACAATCGGACCAGGTAATCGAGCAGATGATAGAACCACCAGTGTCCGGTTGTGTATGTATTCGCCAGCAGCACGAGGGCAAAAAGCGCTCCCGCGCCGTTGACAAAGCGGGTAAGCGGCTCCATGCGCAGCGCGGTCATCCCTGCGGAGAGCAATACGACCGCGAACAGAAGCCATGTCAGTCTGTGTGTGCGCAGTTTGAGATTAACTGCCAGAAACACCAGCAGTCCTGAAGCCAAACCGCACCAGATGAAAAACGAGATACCGGGGATGCGCCCCCAGAACAGAAAATCGACCGCCCAGGCGAGTATCAACGCGCCCGGCATCAACCAGCGCAAGCGGGTATCCGGGGATTGCTGCACCATGTTTTCCTCCATCACACATCCTCCATGAAAAACCGAAAGATAAACGCCACGGCGAATGCAGCCTATCCTACCCCGTAGCGAGCAATAAGACCAGTTATTTTCTCTCAATTTTGGGCGTATTTGCTCTCAAACACTCTCAAAAGCCCTCAGGTTTTGCCTCAAAAACGACATAAACTCGGATTCCACGGCGGAAAAAATTGGACATCATTTTCACCCCTGATGGCAACAGGAAGACCATTGCCGGGCAGCTATTCGTTAAAAATCACAAAGAGCCTCATCGTTTAAAAAACATAAAATGATCATCTGTGTTATAAATGCATGATTAGCATTTACACAACAAATGAGGTGTGATCACGGACTGGAAGAAACTGAAATTACCCTTGGATGCGCGTCAAATTCTAGAATCTGCCCCCAAAGCGATTCTGGCGGAAAGCATCGATCCATTAATCGAACTGGCTTGCAGTAAATCCAAATGTGATTTACACCATGTGGCCTACGACATCCCCGGTATCGGCAGGGTGGTCGAGGCGACGGTTGCCCGCGTCCGCAATGGCGTCGCCGCCAATTATCCCGATCCCTACATGCGCCGGCGTGACCCCGACTGCATGGTCGTCGGCGATGATCTTCCGTCCGATAAGCCTCGTTATCGCGACCTGTACCACGCAGAATTTTCTGAACTGCGCCAGCAGACTTTCGATTGGTTGAGCAAGCAGGAACTGTCTTTCTTTTTCTTCACCGCCGGGCTGGCGGGACAGGGATTGGATGTGATGGCGATTGCGCCGGCAAACACCGGTTTCTTCGCCTTGGGGCTGGCTATGCTGCAGGGGTTGATAGCCCCGGATGATCTCCCTGAAACTTTCGAGCCCAAGGCTGTGATTTACACCGCCCCGGTTTTTCTCCGGACCCATTTTCATGGTAAGCAGGTGGTGGTCCACAACCGTACTGCGGATGTGTATGAAATGTTCTCGTATAACCTCTATCCCGGTCCCAGCGCCAAAAAGGGGGTTTACGGCATGCTGCTCAACTTGGGCGAGCGTGAGGGCTGGCTGACGGCGCACTGCTCGGCAGTGCAGGTGATCACGCCATATGACAACATGGTAACCATCATGCACGAAGGCGCCAGCGGCGGCGGCAAAAGCGAGATGCTCGAACAGGCACACCGCTTGCCTGACGGGCGCTGGATTCTAGGCGAGAACATCGTCACCGGCGAGGTGCGTTATTTGGAGATTCCGCGCAGTTGCGAACTGCACCCGGTGGCAGACGATATGGCGTTATGCCATCCCAGTCTTCAGGATGGCAACGGGAAACTGATCTTGACCGACGCCGAAAAAGCCTGGTTTGTGCGGGTCAACCACATCAAAAGTTACGGCACCGACCCGCACCTCGAACGCCTGACCGCCATGCCGGCAGCCCCCTTGCTTTTTTTGAACATCGACGCCGTACCCGACAGTCGGGCATTGATCTGGGAACACATCGAGGATGCGCCCAATGAACCCTGTCCAAATCCGCGCGTGGTGGTGCCGCGCGGCATTGATCCCAACATTGTCAACGAGCCGGTGACGGTCGATATTCGCAGCTTCGGCGTGCGCACGCCGCCCTGTACCCGTGAAGCACCCAGCTATGGCATCATCGGATTGTTCCACGTGTTGCCACCGGCGCTCGCCTGGCTGTGGCGGCTGGTCTCGCCGCGCGGGCACGATAAACCCAGCATTGTGGAGGAAGTAGGGATGAGCAGTGAAGGGGTCGGCTCGTATTGGTCCTTCGCGACCGGTTTGCGGGTGACCCAGGCCAACGCCTTGTTGGATCAGTTTTCCACCTACCGCCGGATGCGTTACATTATTTGCCCCAACCAGCATATCGGTGCCTGGCGGGTGGGATTTTACCCGCAATGGATTGCCCGCGAATATCTGGCGCGGCGCGGCAGTGCCCGTTTTCAGCCCAACCAGATTCGCCCGGCTCGTTCTCCCCTGCTGGGGTATGCCATGCACCAGATTCAGGTTGTAGGGCAGCAGATTCCCCGCTGGTTCCTTCAGGTGGATACCCAGCCTGAAGTCGGCGAAGAAGCGTACGATCGGGGCGCCAAGATATTAACCAATTTCTTCCACACCAACCTGCGGCATTTTCTGGTGGACGGGCTGAATCCGTTCGGGCGCGAGATTATCAATTGCTGTTTCGACAACGGTAGCCTGGAAGACTCCGAGAGTTTGATCGCGGTGTAACGCCGATCCGCTCAGATTTCACCATGGCAGAGATTTTGAAAGTAAACCCGGCTGACCCGCAGCCAGAGCGCATCGAACGCGCCGCCATTGCCTTGCGCCAGGGCAAACTGGTAGCCTTCCCGACCGAGACGGTGTATGGCTTGGGGGCAAATGCCCTGGACGCCGGGGCGGTCGGACGAATTTTTGACGCCAAAGGACGCCCTGGCAACGATCCGCTGATCGTGCACCTCGCCGGTGCTGACTGGTTGTCCCGCGTTGCTGTTGCAATTCCCCCCATTGCAGACCAGCTTGCCGCGGCTTTCTGGCCTGGCCCGCTGACCTTGATTCTGCCCAAGCGTGACGCGATACCGGCGCAGGTAAGCGCCGGTCGCAACACGGTCGGCGTGCGCGTTCCGGCGCACGCGGTGGCGCTGGCTTTGCTCAAGGCTGCCGGCATCCCGGTTGCCGCGCCTTCCGCCAACCGCTTTGGGCGCACCAGCCCGACCCGCGCCAGCCACGTGCTCGCCGATCTGGGCGAACGCATCGACCTGATCGTTGACGGCGGCGAGACCAGCATCGGCATCGAATCGACGGTGTTAGATATCACCACCGCCGTACCCCTTATCCTGCGCCCGGGTGGTGTAACCCGTGAGCAACTCGCCGCGCTGCTGGGAAGGGTTGCCGTTGCCGGGGATGTGCGTGAACACGAAACACCGCCCTCGCCCGGCATGCTGCCGCGCCACTATTCCCCGCGCGCCGAGTTGATCTACCTGCTCCAGCCGCAGCGGGCGGCTGCGCTGGCAGCATTGCGGCGGCTGGCTGAAGAAGAGATTGGGCGTGGCAGGCGAGTCGGTGTGTTGCTGGTGGAAGAAGACCTGCCCGATTTTGCCGGGCTGCCGGTCGAAACCGCCTCACTCGGCGCGCAGAATGATCTGTGGCAAGCTGCGCGGCGGCTCTATGCCGGGCTGCGCAGTCTGGATTCGCGCCAGGTGGACGTAATTCTGGCCCGCGATTTGGGTGTAGCCGGTCCCGGGTTGGCGTTACGCGACCGGTTGCGCCGCGCCGCCCACAAAGTGATTCCCGAAACGCGATCAGAAGTATAATGTAACCGCATCATCGCTTATAAACGTAAAATCCCGCTTACCGGTCAGCATCATTATCCATACATAATACGATAAGCAATCCCATATCACATGTAACTGGGGATCGCGATGCATAATATCATCGATTGGCTGCTGCAAGGCGACGTCGCCATCCAATATCACACCCGGCGCTACCTGCTCCAAAATGGTCAACCGGTATTGGAGCCACTCCGGGAGCGGATCGCCAACGAGGGCTGGGGCAAACGCTTCCTGCAGCAGCGCCGGGTGGATGGACACTGGGGCATGGGCGCTTACCAGCCCAAATGGATCTGCACCCACTACACCCTGCAAGACCTGATGACGATCGGCATTTCTCCCCGCAACCGCGCCTGCGGGCAAAGCGTGGCGCTCCTGCTGGGCAGCGAACCCGGCTGCGACGGCGGGGTCAATTTCGCTAAAACCGTGCCTTACAGTGACGTGTGCATCAACGGCATGTTGTTGAACTTCGCCGGCTATTTTCTGCTGCCGCAAGACGACCTGACCGGGGTGATCGACTACCTGCTGGCGCGCGCCATGCCGGACGGGGGATGGAACTGCGAATATTATCGAGGCGCCCGCCACAGCTCCTTCCACACCACGATCAACGTGCTCGAAGGACTGACAACCTTCAAGAACTGCGGCGGGCAGTATCGCCGGCAGGAAATCACCGCGGCGATCTGCAACGGCGTCGAATTTTTGCTTGCGCACCGCCTGTATCGTTCCCACCGCAGCGGGGAGGTGGTCGACCCCAACATGCTGCACCTACCCTTCCCCTTTCGCTGGCGTTACAACATTCTGCGCGCCCTCGAATTGATGTGCGATCTGGGTATGCCCTACGACCCGCGCATGCAGGATGCCGTTGAGACACTCGAACAGAAACGCCTGGGCGACGGAAGATGGCGGCTGCCGCAGAGATCAGCCAGAGGGTATTTGAGGAGACCGGGGATCTACAACCCACTAGCCAAACCTGGGCTAAAGCTCAGGCTTTTGCCAGTATGAATAATGTGTATCTGGCGCAATATGGGGTGAATGCGATTGTGACGGGGATATCGGTGGATGCCGGGGAGGATACAGTTCTGGTGCAGGTCTCCGCAAACCTGGACCGGCTGTTTCCCAGCGTAGTACCGGATGTAATTGTTATCGAAAGCGGATTTGCTGAAGTAAGAGCCTTTACGAGATAAGATGGAATGTTATAAAAAAGCCTGGGCTTGACTTTTGGATAATCCTGCGCAATCATTAACAAATTTATCGTTTGCGTTGCTTCCGCCGTGCAGCAGATCGGGGTAAATTCTCTTGAGTTGAAACCGATTCTTCTTTGTTAGATCCATCAATGCTTTCTATCTTTGGAAGTTGTGGAACTGGCGGTATTTCTGCGTGCCCAACTAAAGCGTGTTCATTGCGAAAACGGGCAAGTGAAGCCTTAGCATCTGTAATAGCCTGGGCATGTTCTAATAACTCGTCATCTGGAATAATGCGAGCATGGAATTGACCTTTTACTCTCTCCAACACCGATATACGAACCGGACCATTTACTCCTCCGGCATTTATTGCAACGGCATGATCTAAAGTCCATTTCGCTGCAAAGATTCCACCACTTATATTAGGGAGTTCATTGGGCCAGAACACTTCCCTCAAAAAAGCTAAAAACGTATCGGTGATGTATTTAGCACTACCCATAGAGGAGAACCACATTTTCTCTGTTTTCATCTCTGGTTGAAAGTCGGATATTGCAAATTCAGTTAAGTGTGCATTGTTTCCAACGGGAAAGGCTACTAAAGCCCCAAAGGAATTCGTTCTGGCAGCAGTGTCGTTAAAATCCTTAATTGCGTTTGCGCTCAGAATTTTCCCCACAGCGATTGGATCATTTTGAAATGCTCTATTCCCCCAAGCCTCTTTAACAACTGCTAAAAATCTCTGACCAAGTCCAATCTGACCTGTCCCAACTACAATTACATGGTCACCAACAATATCAATTTTTTCGTACGGTTGCTCTATCGTAGGAATTACTCTTTGGCCTTCTTGTAGATGAGTTACCGAACTATCTGCCCCGATGACCACTCCATCTCTGCAAAGAATCCCTACGAGTGATGTCATTTGGCTACTCCTGGAACACGCTGTTTTGTTTCATTTCTGGATATGCTTTATATATTGCTCTGACCAATTGTGTAAAACTGAGGCTTCTAACGAATACTGATACTGATTCAATATAACCTTGGA
>JBBIKU010000075.1:7077-11336 GCA_037445245.1 Anaerolineaceae bacterium | reverse complement strand
TTACCTGGGGCTGTTGGCGGTGATCTCGCTGGCAGCACGCACAAAAGTTGGTGAGACGCCGGAGGGGTTCTTCCTGGCGGGGCGTTCCTTAGGGGCGCTGGTGTTGTTCTTCACCCTGGCGGCGACCAATTTTTCAGCCTTCTTTTTTCTCGGTTTCGCCGGTGCAGCCTGGAGCAGTGGTCTGGGGCAGTATGGGATTATGGGGGTCGGTACGGCGCTGGTGCCGGTCTCTTTTTACTTCATTGGTCGCCCGGTATGGCGACTAGGAAAGCGTAAAGGCTATCTGACCGCGCCCGAGTTGATCGGCGGCGAATTCAACAGCCCTTTTTTACGCAAACTGGTGCTGGTGGTGATGATCGTTTTCACCATTCCCTACCTGTTGACCCAGGCTGTCGGCGCCGGTATTCTGGTCTCCTCGTTGTTGGGGATGGACGTCCTGCGCCTCGCCGGAGCGATTGCCATCCTGCTCATTGGCGCGGTGGTGGTGCTGGGTGGCATGCGCGCTTCAGCTTGGAGCGATGTGTTGCAGGGGGTGGTGATGATCGTTGCGATGCTGGCGGCGGTAATCTTCGTCGCCAACGGTCTGGGTGGCTTTAGCCAAGCCGGGTTGCGCGCTTACGCAGCCGCACCGGAGCATTTCTCCCGCCCCGGGCCCGGCAACGTTTTCACACCGGCGGGGTGGATTTCATTCCTGCTCTTGTGGACTTTTGTCAACCCACTCTTCCCGCAACTATTCAGCCGTTTTTATACCGCCCGTTCGCTGCGTTCCCTGCAAGCCACCGTCTGGCTTTACCCGCTGCTGGTCAGCTTTCTCTTCCTCTGCCCGGTTTTGATCGGGGTATGGGGGCGCGGCAGCGGGCTGGAATTTTCAGCAGCGGATGCGGTACTGCCCACAATGGTTGCGGCTTTTGCGCCCGCCTGGGTGCATGTGCTGGTGATGACCGGCGCGCTGGCGGCATTAATGTCCACTGCCGACTCGCAGCTACTGGCGCTGGCGACGATGCTTGCCAACGACCTCAACTTGCCCAAAGACCAAGTGCGCGCCGGGCGCTGGCTGGCAGCCGGCTTGTGCCTTGCCACGGCGATTTATCTGCTGGTCGGCTTCAATCCACAAATTGCCATCTTCACTTTCCTGACCCAGACCACTTTCGCCGGTCTGGCGGCGTTGACGCCTTCAGCGCTGGCGGCGTTGTATATGCCGCGCCTGCCGAAAGTTGCGCCGATCGTATCGATTGTGGTGGGTGAGACGGTGGTGGTGCTGCTGCGGGCGGGCGTCCTGCCGACCTTCGGCTTCGCCGATGGCATCATTGCTCTGGCAGCCGCCGGGCTGGGCATGGCGCTGGCGGCATTCCCCTCACTTTTTAGACGCATAATGCATCTACAGCCAGAGAAAGGATGCCCTGATGCAAATCCTCGACCTTAAAAAACAACTCCAGCAGTTCTATTTCCCTGCGACAAACAAGATCGAATGTGTGGATGTCCCCCCCATGCAGTTCGCCATGTGCGACGGCGCCATCGAGAGGGGCAAGGAACCTGGAAACTCACCGGGCTTTGCCGAAGCCACCCAGGCATTGTATGGCATTTCCTACACCCTCAAATTCATGCTCAAGAAGCGCACGGATAACCCCATCGACTATCCCGTCATGGCGCTGGAAGGCTTGTGGTGGGTGGAGGATGGCGTCTTCGATATCACGGTCAAGGATAATTGGTATTACACCCTGATGATCCTGCAGCCCGAAATCATCATCCCGGCGCTCTTTGCCGCAGGGGCGGAACAGGTGCGCAGGAAACGCGGCGACTCGCCGGCGCTGGCGCGACTGCGATTGGAAACCTTCCACGAGGGGCTGTGCGTCCAGACCATGCACATTGGACCCTACGCCAGCGAACCTGCCACCCTGGAGAAGATGCAGGCTTTCATGCAGATGAACGGCTTGCGCGACCGGGTTGGTTTGGGTGGTAAGCACCATGAGATCTACATGAGTGATCCTCGTAAAGCTGCCCCAGCCAGGCTCAAGACCGTCCTGCGCCATCCGGTAGAACGGCTCTGATAGCCTTCGATTGTGAAGGCAGCAAGACAAGCGCACAAAAGAAATCGCTTTGGTTTGTCTTGCACATGCAAGAAAGGGGTTTTCATGTCAGTGCTTCAACAACTTGCCTGTGCTCTCGGTCGCCGCGACGAGCTGCCCAACCAGGAGCTGGGGCGCAAACTGGCTGCCGCGCACGATAGCAATGGGGTAGGCGAGCTTGCTGAAAACCTGTCGAACAAAGACGGCGCCATCCAGGCAGATTGCATCAAAGTGCTCTATGAGGTGGGCTACCTCGAACCGGAACTGATCGCTCCCTACGCCCTCGATTTCTTGAAGCTGCTCAAAAGCCGCAACAACCGGTTGGTGTGGGGCGGGATGATAGCCTTGTCCACTGTCGCGGTGTTGGCAGCGGATGTCCTTTACCCGCACTGGAGCGATATTCGCCGCGCTATGGAATTCGGCTCGGTCATCACCAAGGATGCTGGTGTGTTGACCTTAGCCAGAGTCGCATCCGCCAGCGCTACTTACGAACGGGAGATCTTCCCCTGCCTGCTCGAACACCTGCGCACCTGCCGTCCGAAGGATGTACCACAACACAGCGAGAAAACGTTGCCCGCCGTCACCGCCGACAACAAAGCTGCCTTCATCGCGGTGCTCGAAAAGCGCCTGGAAGACATGCAGGGCGCCGGGGCAGCCCGCCTCAAGCGGGTCATCCGCCAAGCCGGGGAACGTTCGTTGTAAGTCCATAAATCGTAACTGCTCAGGCATAAAGCCTGCAGGTCAACATCCCTCTCGTTTTACCCGGCATGGCGGCTGCTGCCGTATTGAGTTTTATTTATTGCTGGAATGAGTTTCTCTACGCCGTGATCCTGACCGGGCGGGAAGCTCGCACGCTACCGGTGACGATCACCAGTTACATGACCCATCGCGCCATTCTGTGGGGCAGGGTAGCGGCTGCCGGTTCGCTGGTGCTGATCCCGGTGCTCATTTTTGCGCTGGTTGCCCAACGTTATTTGGTGCGCGGGCTCTCTGGGGGCGCGGTAAAAGGATGAGCGATTCGACCAACATCAGCCCGTGGATGGCATCATTTCCGGCTGAGATCATCGTGTGTGATGCTAATGCCACGATCATCGAAATGAATGATACCGTGCTGGTTACATTGCGCAGGGTGTATTGGAAGCTGGTTTCGTCGCTCCAGGTTTCCTGATCCTCAGGCGCCCAAATGCGACCGGCGTTGAGGAACCAGGTGTGAGGCTCTACCGGGTCTGGTTCTTCGGTGTAAATACTGTCGAGGGCGAATCCGATGGAGTAATCTGCAACGTAATTGAGAGGCATCTCCGGGCGACGAAGATGGTTTCGGGCTGCAGGGCGGGCACCCGCCAGCTCAGTTGCCAGTAAAAGTCACGCTGCACCTCCCAGGATTTGCTGTACTGGTGGGCAGTGCGGAACTGGGTGGCGATGGCTAGCCCCAGCAGGGTCGCCAGCACAGCTGAGCGCCGCCAAGTGCGGCGGTCGAGCCAGGCAAGCAACCAGACCAGCAGCAGCACAACCCCCGGAATCATCGCCAGCGTGAATCGATCCGACCACCTGCCCACAATCGCCTGGCGATTGGTAATCCATACCGGCAAGCCTCCTAGCAAGGCAGCGAACACGCCCAATGGCAGCACCCGGCTCAGAAAACTGTCCGAAGACGGCTTGTCCAAACGCGAAGCTGTTGAGCCGCTGTACAGCATCACGGCTAAAATAATGACCGCCAGGCTCAATCCGAATACCCACGAGGCAAGGGTAAACTCAGAGGACAGTAAAATTGTCTCGGGGGCGGCGGTGTTCGCCCAGGCGAACAGGACGGCGTGCACAAAATCCTGCAAACCCAATTGGGCTAATTGCACGAGTGTGCCCAGCGGCTGGCTGCGGATGGTCTCCAACAGGGCGGGCGCGTTGGGGTCAGGCACGCTCAGGAGGCGAGGGAACACTGCCAGGCGATAGGTGAGGAAAAGCAGCAGCATACTCAGATACGGCAACCAGTTGCGCAGGACGCCCCCGGCTCGCTTTCCGGGTGTTTCTCCCCTGCTGGTGCGTGCAATCCATAGCAGCAGCGGGCGCAGCAATTCCAGCCCGAGGTAGTACTCCATCGTAAACATGTGAAGCAACGCCGCCACCAACGCAACACAGCGCCGGCGAGGGGCGGCGGGCGGCTTCCACCTTTGTCCATAGCGAGAAACCGCAAAGAGC
>JBBIKU010000075.1:0-7063 GCA_037445245.1 Anaerolineaceae bacterium | reverse complement strand
AGAAAATGCTGGCTGTAAGCCACAGCGATGGCTTGCTGTTTGAATCCGGGGTGGACCGTCATCAGCAAGCCGAACCAGGCTGCCTCCCAGCGCCGCTGTTGCCAGAGTGCCAGCAGCAACCGCCAGAATACCACAATGGACAACCTGCGCGTAAAGAGGGAAAAGAGCTGCCACGCCAGCGGACTCTGCCCCAGCAGTGGCACACTCACCAGGTATGTCCACACTGAAAATGGACGGTCGAACCGGAAATATTCCCAATATACCTGCGGGCTATTGAAGCGCGCCAGCCAGACGACCTGCCAATCGTCCCAGAAGAAACCGGCTTGCAGCAATTGGGGTGAGTAGACCAGCAGCAGGGTCAGAAGGAAGATGAAAGGATAGAACCCCTCTGGCTAGCGAGACCAGCCAGGCGCACTTGCAAGCGGGCGAATGGTATGCGCAAAAGCTGAATCGGCAAATCATACCATGTTCTGGTTGTGATTAGGATGACATTTTCTTGCCGTTGATGGTGAACTCCATTTCAACCGGGACGGGGTTTCTCAGCGACTGGGCGGCGTGGCAGCCGCGCTCGGAATGTTCGATCAATTGCCGCACTTTTTCCTGCGGCGATGGGCTCTTGACCGCCAGACGAAAGGTCACTTTCTGAAAGGTGGTCGTACCGGAGCCGCTTATCCCGTATTTGTCGACCGAGTCGAAGGTTGCCCGTAGATCGACATGGACGTCTTCGAGCACCACATCAAAGAGGGGCGCAAACTGCGCCACCTGTGAAACCAGTCAGAAAGCGGCGCCGATCAGAAAATGTTCCAACGGGCTGGGAGCTTGATCGTCGCCACCCCGTTCCGGCGGCTCATCGGCGGTGAATTTGAACTTTCCGATCCGTCCTTCGAGAAGAGCGTTCTTGACCAGCCTGGCGGTGGCGCGCAGGGTCACCATACCGCTGGCGGGGTTGGCTTGGTAGCGTGCTTTCATTTCGTCGTAGGCTTTGCGAGCTTTTTCAACTTCAACGATGCCTTTGTTTACTTCAGCCATTCGAGTCCTCCTGCAGTACGTGGGGTTGTTTCATTATGACATTACAGCCACGCCAGGCGCGGCGAGCATCGCAAGGATGCCTCCCAAAGCACCATCGCCGCCCCCGGCGTGGTTTATACGGATAGCAAACACGCCTTCCCGGTAACGCTTAATCTGCCGAACCGCGAATTTGCGGCAGATACACCCAATGAAAAATGAGTAGCGGATATCACCTTACTGGAATTCAGCGGAGAATGATAACCGGAGCGCTGAGCGGCTTGAGGCTGGCGCGCAGTTGCACCGGTTTGAAATCTGGCGATGAGAGCATATACAGGCTGGATGGTTCCTCACTGAAGTACGGCGCCCGCTGCGGTCGCCCAGATCGTCGGCGAGGGCGATCAGGTCGCCGCAATGTGCCGCCAGCAGATCAAAACGGCAGGCGGCAGCAGGATCGGGCTGAAGGTGCAGGACGCTGCTCAGACGTGAAAGGTTCGACCACCCAGTCAAACTGGTCGAAAGCAGCACCAGGGTCGGGCTGGGTGCGGCTTGATTATCGTCCGCTAGATCAACTTCCATTCCCAGCAGAGGCTGAACGCAGACCTCGCGGCAGGCGCGGTAGAACGCAACCGCCCCCGCCAGGTAGCGGTGGTCGGTCAGCGCCAGGGCGGGAATTTGCATCTCGGCGGCGGTCCGCGCCAATTCGGCGGGCGAAGGCAGCGCGCGCAGCAGCGAGAAGTGCGAGTGGGCGTTGAGATACGGAATCATGTGAACGGTACTGGTTTAAGGATTATACAGGATGGATGGCAACTGGCGAGATCTGTAGGCAGGGTCAACGATGCCGGGCACAAAGTTTACCGTGTGGCTTGGGATGGCTTAGCCAAACGATATCGCGGCGCGGCTATAATACAGACAGTCTTCTTTACTGAGGAGTTGAGCACATGAGCGATGCATCCCGTTTTATCCTCGACCCAAGCAGGGCGGTGCTGGTGGTGATTGACATTCAAGAGAAACTATCGGCAGTGATGTCCAAATCGGTGCTGCGCCAGGTGGTGAAGAATACCGGCGTGTTGATCGCCGCCGCCGGTGAATTGGGGTTTCCCATTCTGCTGACCGAACAATATCCTAAGGGGTTGGGAAGCACCCTGCCCGAACTTCAGCAGCAACTGAGCTGCGTTGCACCGATTGAAAAACTCGCTTTCAGTTGTTGCGGAGAACCCGCCTTCGCCAGCCATTTTTCAGCGGCAACGCCGAAGCAGGCTGTGCTGACCGGCATGGAGGCTCACGTGTGCGTCTATCAGACTGCGCTGGACCTGCTGGCTACCGGTCAGCAGGTGTTTGCGCCGGCGGATGCGGTTTGCAGCCGTAGCAAAGCCAACTGGCGTGTCGGCATCGAAGCCATCGGGCGCGCTGGCGCGATCACCGGCAGCACCGAAATGTTCCTATTTCAGATGTTAAAGGTGGCGGGGAGCGAATCTTTCAAGAAGCTGGCAAAGCTGGTGCAGTAATCGGGCGCTGCAAGTTGACGCTGCCGTGTTGCCTCTGCGCAGCGGCAGGCGAACGGTGAACCTGGCTGTGATCGGCACACCCCGCCAGGTTTGAGAGGAGATGGGCGGGGCTTTTCGGTATAATAATCCTATGCAGCCAGCGCTTGATTTGCGGGCAGTTCTGTTTGATCTGGATGCCACGCTGATTGACAGTCGGGATGTCTACGAGGAGGCTTATCGCCGCGTCTTTGCCGATGTGCTGGGAATCGAGCTGCTACCCCAGGCGCGCCGAAAGTATATGGGTCTTCCGTCCATCGAATTCCTGCGTCAGTATGTCAGCGACGACCGCCTGCCAGCCTTATCCGATGCCTTGCGGGCGAGTCTGGCTGAGATCATGCCCCGCGTTCAGCTCTTCAGCGGCATAGCGGGGGTGCTTCAGGGTTTACGTCGCCAGCGGGTCAGGACGGCGGTGGTCACCTCGCAGGACAGGCAGGAATGCCGTTTCACCCGACAGTACATTCAAATTGATCCCTGGATCGAGTTGTGGGTTACCAGCGATGACGTTGCTTTGCCCAAGCCACACCCGGATGCGGTGTTGTTTGCGCTTGAGCAATTCAAATTGCAGCCAAAACAGGCGCTGATGGTTGGGGACAGCCCGGTTGATCTGACCGCCGGACGCGATGCCGGTGTATTCACCGCCGCTGCCTGCTGGGGAGCTGATGACCCGCAGCGTTTGATGTCCCTGAATCCAGATTTCGTTTTCCATAAACCGGAAGAGATGCACATGCTGTATCGTTCGTCTCCGGGGATGAGTCGAGCAGCTTTGTCCGAAGGTATTCCGTGATGGAGTTTTCGGAGGCGGAACGCCGATACCGGCGTTTGAGCAAGCGTTATGCAGCCGGCAGCCTTTCGGCTCAGGATTTTGACCGGATGGTTCAACGCTTGCTGGTGGTCGACCCGGCTGGTTGCGCCTGGCGCATCGGCACGCTGACCGGGCGCTGGTATCGCCATCAGGGTGAACGCTGGCAGCCGGTGTCGTTTCCCGGCGAGGCTACCCTGGCGATGGTTGCATCTGCTATTCCAGCTGCGCCGCCACACCGCTTACCTGCACCGCTTCCAAAGAGCCTGCGCACCTTGATGCCACTGTTCATTTCGCTGGGTTGCATTTTACTCATCTATCTTTCGCTGGTGCTGGTGGCGTTGTTTGACCGCAGGCTGGAGGCGTTGACGTTGTCCCTCTTGCGGCGTGGCACCCCGCTGGCAGCGGCTGCCGATGAGACACTGACTGCCACACCATCCTTGACGCCGACTTTAATCGCCACCGCCACCCTGACCCCGACCATTACCCTGACGCCGACGCCGTTGCCGCCGCTGATGCGGCGCGCCCCTGGCGGTCCGTGGCTTTTGATAGCCAGTGGGGACGGTTTGTGGGTCACTGCTGCGGATGGTTTGGCGCGCACCCATCTTTCGCCGCGCAAGGTGCTGGCGCCGCTCGACCTGGCGCAGGCGGTTTCACCGCGCGGCGGGATGATCGCCTTCATCACCGCCGTAAAGGATGATCCCCCCAGCGATCTGCTTCTGACGGTGATGCAATTGCCTGAAGGAAAAACGCTGGCGACGATCCCGATCACTCCGCCGGTGATCGGCGTGGATGGGGCTTCCCGCTCCGCTGATTCCCTGGCGGCAGTGTTGGAGCGCAACAGCCTTGCCTGGTCCCCCGACGGGCAATATCTGGCGTTTATTGGGCTGCAGGACGGACAGTCGGCTGATTTGTATCTCTACTCCGTTGCCAGCGGCGCAGTGAAACGGCTGCACAGCCACATCAGCCAGGCAGTCGACCCGCTCTGGTCGCCGGATAGCCGCTATATTATCTTTTTTGGCGCCAACCGCTTTGAAAAAGGGAGTGGGCTTGATGAAATGGCGGGCGTCTGGGTCGCCCGCCCTGGTGGTGAGGCGGCGGTCAGCCTGTACCAGCCCACCAGCAGCCGTGAAATTGCGGCGGGTTGGATTTCTCCCTCGCGTTTGGCGCTGTATAGCTGGAACGCTGTCTGTCAGGGTTACCGGTTACGTTTCGTCGACGTCGCCGCTCGGAAAAGCGAAAGCGTCTTCGCTGGCTGCTTCAATAGCGTTGCCGTCGAAGCCGGCAGCGGAAATGTTATCTTTGCCGTGGGTGAAGCGCTGGCGGGTTTTTGTTCCTGCGCCCAGACGGTGGGAGAAGGAGCGGGCATCTTTTACCTGCCGGTGGGGATGGGGTTGCCGCGCCTCATCGATCAACGGATTGTCGACCGGGTTAGCTGGCACGCTGAAGCCGGGATATTCTTCGCCGCTGTGGACGGGATGTGGCAGTTTGCCTTCGACCCTAGCGGGAAGCCGGTCAATCTACCCGTTGCCGGGATGCAGAGCCTGCCGTCCGTCTCACGACTGAGCGGCAACTGGGCTTGGACGGGCTGGCAGCCCGGCGCCGGGCAGGGCTTGTGGGTTTCTGTGGCGGGGCAGCCGCCGCGCCGTATTGCCGGGGAAAGCGCAACCCTGCCACAGTGGGCGCCGGATGGACAGACACTGATCTATTTCGATGCGGGCACGATGATGTTGGCGCAAAGCCCGCGCTTTCAGCCGGTGACGCTGGAGGGGTTCGACGCCGGCGTGAATCAAGCGGTGTGGGTAACACAATGAAAAGCGCAACAGCAGGCAACGGCAGTAAGCGTTGGAACTTTCAGCAGGCACGCGCCGAATACGAGCGCCTGAAGGCGAGCTATGAAGAGGGAAAACTCAGTCCCGGCGATTTTGAGATGGCGGTCTACAACCTGACGGTGATCGACGCTGGCGGGGCGCAATGGCAACTCGGCGTTGCCAGCGGAGAGTGGTTCCGCCTGGTGGGCGATGTCTGGCTGCCCGCTGTCTCACCGGATGGCGATGCGACGCGGTTCGACGATGTGGCTGCTGCGGATACTGCTGCTGGGGTTTCGGCGCCGCTGCCGCAGACCGTCCGGGCGGCGTTGCGGGTGCGTCACTTCGCTTTACCGCGCTGGGCGCTGGCGTTGATGGGCTTGGGGGTCATTCTGCTGACCGCTGCCACCATCACAGTGCTGGTGGGAGTCTTGCGAAAAGAAGAACCGCCGGCGATGGCAATTGCTGCCAGCGTGACGCCGGGCGTTGCCGAAACTGCCCGACTCGAGCGTACCCCTACCGTGCAGGTCATTTCAGGGCAATTGACCCCAACCACGCCCCTGGACGTGCCGGTCGAAACCCCGCAGACGGCTATGCCGTCTGATAATGGCGTGGTTTGGAGGGTGGTCAATCGATCGGCGTTCAACAATCAGGATGCTATAGAAGGCGAATGGCTGGCGCTGCTGGATTACTTTGTTGATTTCAGCTACCAGACCCATAACGGACTGGATGGTGCTCACTTGAACTATAGCGACACCGTCATTGATATTCTGTCCGAAGAGGGTTTGATGTATGACGAAGCGACGGACATCGAGGTTGAGGAAATCTTTGCCTTCCCCAAAGCGGACACATCGGGATCGGTGGATATCATGTGTCGGTTTTTGGATTGGGACAACGCCTATTCTTTGCTGGTGGAACGAACGCGCTGGACGCTTGCCCGCATCGTCGACGGCGACAGCCGCCGCCTGGACAGCGGGAACACCGCCAACGAGTTCCAGGCGGGAGGGTGGGGACGTTTTGGTTTGCGTTGCGATGGCGAACAGGTTTCTGCTTGGTACAACGGCGCGCTGCTTACCAGTGTCGGTGATTCGGCATTGCAAACTGGCGCCTGGGCGGTCAGCATGTATATGGAAGACGATCAGGAAGAATCGGATGTTGCGTTTTACCGCCACCGGGTTTACCGTAAAACGGACGAGGCGGTCGGGATGCTGGAAGACCGGGTTCAATCCGGCGATGTGGCGGTTGTGCTTGAGGGTGGTTTGCGCCCCGAAGGTGACGGCTATTCCCTGCGCCTCGTAATCGAAAACCGGGGACAAGCGGCGATGTTGATCGAGCCGGCGATGATTTTTCTGCTGGATGCGGCTGGCACCACATACCCCGCAGCCGTCGCCCACCCCAATGGATACCGCGGGACGCCGCTGGATTTACCGCTCAATTTGCAACCTGGCGCTTTCAGCGGCGATGTTTACTTCAGCGGTTTTGGCAGCCAAGAGATTGCCGGCGGCATGGAGATGTTGATTGACCCGCGCAGCCTAGGTTTTGGCGCAATCCGTTTCAGCCTGCCGGTGGACTAGAAGGGAGGCAAGTGTGAGGCATCAAGCATTTTTCTACCGAAAAAGCGTCTGGTGGCTAACTGCCCTGCTGCTGGTGATGATCGGCTGCGCCCCGCTGATGGCGCCGCTCGTGCCGGAAGAGGGGGAGCAGCTTGCCACCGAGACCGCGGAGACGATCAAAGCCATTGAACCCACAGCGACTGCCAGCTCGCTGCCGCCTCTTTTGCCGCAAGTGATCACCACCGCCAACGCCAGCCGGCTGGCGGAGGTCGACAGGTTTGAAGTGGAGAGCCCCTACCGGCTGGCTTGGTCGCAGGACAGCCGCTATGTGGGCGCGCTTCGCCCTGAGGG
>JBBIKU010000074.1:0-11462 GCA_037445245.1 Anaerolineaceae bacterium | reverse complement strand
CATCGGGCAGCGCTGAAGGCGCTGGGGTTGGATGGCGAATACCACCTGTACCCCGCCCCGCCGCTGCCACAAGGCGAACAATCTTTGCGCTCTCTGTTGCAGCGCATGCGGGATGGCGATTTACACGGGTTGAACGTCACCATCCCTCACAAGCAGGCGCTACTGCCCTGGCTGGATGGCTTGACAGAGGCGGCATCGGTGATAGGGGCAGTCAACACGCTTTTTATGGACGGCAAGCGGCTGATGGGCGATAACACCGACGCCCCCGGCTTTCTGGCTGACCTGCACCGTCACCTGCCCCGGGCTGGCGGCGGCGCGCTGGTGCTCGGCGCCGGCGGCGCAGCACGGGCGGTGGCTTACGCCTTGGCAGACGCCGGCTGGCAAGTGATCATCGCTGCCCGGCGAGCGGCGCAAACGACGCAACTGGCGGAGGAACTGCGGGCGAGGTGCGGGCTGGCTCTCAGCACAATCCCTTACGATGGCAATGGTTTCAGTTCCTTAAAGGCAGTGCGCCTGATCGTCAATGCCACACCGCTGGGGATGACGCCGCACGCAGATGTCAGTCCCTGGCTGGAAGGCGTGACATTCCCTGCCAACGCTTTTGTCTACGATCTGGTTTACAACCCGAGCGAGACGATGCTGGTGCGCCAGGCGCGTCGCGCCGGACTGTCGGGGGTGGGCGGCGTGGGGATGCTGGTGGAACAGGCGGCGCTCTCATTCGAACGCTGGAGCGGGCTTTGCGGAGCGAGCGAGGTGATGCGCAGGGTTGTGACGCACTGGGAAGGACCACCGCTGACGACGCTTTGGACCGACGAGGCTGAGGCAGGTAATGAAAGGAGGTTGTGATGGGGTTGCGCTTTTTGACCGCCGGTGAATCACACGGTGTGGCTTTGGTGGCAATTCTAGAGGGTTTTCCGGCGGGTATGGCGTTGGACGAGGCGGTCATTGACCGCCAGTTGCAACGCCGCCAGTTCGGCTCCGGCGGCGGTGGTCGGATGAAGCTGGAACAGGACCGCGTGCAAATCCTGGCGGGGGTGATGGCAGGGATGACCACCGGCGCGCCGCTGGCGCTCTTGATCTGTAATCGCGATCACCGGCGCTGGCGCGGCAAAGCAGTGGAAGCCTTCAGCGTTCCCAGACCGGGGCACGCTGACCTGAGCGGGGCGTTGAAATACGGTTACACTGATCTACGCCCAGCTTTGGAGCGCGCCTCTGCCCGCGAAACCGCCGCCCGGGTGGCTGTCGGTGCCGTCTGCCGCCGGTTGTTAGAGCAGTTCGGTATCACATTGGGCGGCTATGTGGTATCCATTGGCGGGGTACATGCCGCAGTGGAATCGATCCCGATGGCAGAACGCTTACGGCTGGCGGAAAACTCGGCTGTGCGCTGTCCTGATCCCGAAGCTGCGCCAAAGATGCAGACGGAGATCGAAGCGGTGATGCAAGCCGGTGACACGCTGGGCGGTACGATCGACGTGGTGGCGCTGGGCGTGCCGCCTGGCTTGGGCTCCTACGCCCACTGGGAACGCCGCCTGGATTCGCGGCTGGGGGCGGCACTTCTGAGCATCCCGGCGATCAAAGGGGTTGAAATCGGCGAGGCGTTCGAGAACAGCCGCCGCACAGGCACGCAGGCGCAGGACGCCATCCGTTTGGAAGGTGACCGGATCACCCGTCCAACCAACCGCAGCGGCGGGCTGGAAGGCGGCGTCAGCAACGGACAGCCGATCCTGCTTCGGGCGGCGATGAAACCGATTGCCACCACCCTGACGCCGCAGCCTTCGGTGCATCTGGTCAGTCGGAAAGAGAGCGAAACCCGCTACGAACGTTCGGATTTCTGCCCAGTGCCGCGAGCGGTGCCGATATTGGAGGCGGTGACGGCGTATGTGCTGGCAGACGCTTTTTTGGAGAAATTGGGCGGCGATTCACTGGCTGAAATGCAGCCACGCTTCGCTGCCTTGCGCCAGCCGCGCCTTTCCCACCTCAATTTAAAGGATGAGCGCCAGATCTACTGGGGCGGGGATGATGCTCTCGCCGGGGAGGAGTGATTTGACGATCTTTCTTTACGGACCTTCTGGCAGCGGCAAGAGCACCATCGGTAGGCTGCTGGCGCAGCAACTGGGAATGACGTTCGTCGATCTGGACGGTGAGATTGAACGTCGGGCGGGGAAATCGGTCTCGGATTTGTTCGCCCAAGATGGCGAAGCCGGCTTCAGGCAGCGCGAGCAGGGGGTGTTGGCGCAGGTGCTCGAATCCAAGGCGGGGGTGGTGGCTCTAGGAGGTGGAACGCTGCTGGATGAGCATAACCGCCGATTGGCTGACAGCCGGGGGGCGGTGCTGTGTCTGAATGCCACCCCCGAGACACTGCTCGCCCGCTTGCGCGGCGATGCCACCCCGCGTCCCTTGCTGGCTGGTGATGCTGCCGGACGATTGCGGGCATTGCTCACAGCGCGGCAAGCCCATTATCAATCCTTTCCGCTTTCGCTCGATACCACCCACCTGGGCGCCGAGGAAGCCGCCTGGGAGGCGCAGGTGCGGCTGGGGATTTTTCGCATCGCCGGCATGGGCAACGGCACGATGGTGCGCATACGCTCCGGCGGTCTGGCGGAGATCGGTGATGCGCTCACTGCTGAAGGGTTGAAGCCACCGCTGGTGGTTGTCAGCGACGCCCACGTAAAACCGCACCACGCTCCGGCGTTGCTGAGGCAACTCTACGCTTCAGGCTACACAGCCGAACTGGTGACCATCCCGGCAGGCGAGGCGCATAAATCGCTGGATACCGCTGCCGGGTTGTGGCAGGCATTTCTGATGCACAAACTGGAACGCGGCGGGACGGTAGTGGCGCTGGGGGGTGGGGTGGTGGGCGATCTGGCGGGGTTCGCTGCGGCGGTTTACCTGCGCGGCGTAAGCTGGGTGAACCTGCCCACATCCCTGCTGGCGATGGTGGATGCCAGTCTGGGAGGAAAGACCGGCGCTAACCTGCCGCAGGGCAAGAATCTGATTGGCGCCTTTCATGCCCCGCGCCTGGTGTTGAGCGACGCGCGCACGCTGGTGACGCTGCCGCAACCCGAATTCCGCAACGGGTTGGCGGAGGTGGTCAAACATGGCGTGATTGCAGATGAAGCCCTGTTCGATTTATGCGCAGGTGGTTTGGAGGGGTTAGCCGGGGATTGGGATGCACTCGTCCGGCGGGCGGCGGCGGTTAAAATAAAAATTATCGAACAGGATCCTTTCGAAGGTGGTTTGCGCCAGGTGCTCAATCTGGGGCACACGCTAGGACACGCCCTCGAGAAGGTGTTGGATTATCGCATCCGACATGGTGAAGCGGTGGCGCTGGGTATGGTGGCGGAAGCGCGTCTCGCCGAGGCGATCGGGCTGGCGCAGCGCGGCGTCGCCGGGCAGATCGCCGCCTGCCTGGCGGGCCTGGGATTGCCGACGGTGTTGCCGGATGGCATCGATGCGGATGAATTGGCGGCAGCGATGGCGGTAGATAAGAAGAAAGCCGACGGTGTGGTGCGTTTCGCACTGCCGCTGCGCATTGGCAAAGTGCGTCACGGCGTTGTCGTGGCTGATGCGATGAAAATTCTGCGAAGTTTGTGAGGTGGCTGATGACGAGCATTCTGGTGCTGCACGGGGCGAATCTGAATCTGTTGGGCGGGCGCGAACCGGATATCTATGGTCACCTGACCCTGGATGAGATCAATCGGCGCTTGGAAGAAGCCGCCCACGGCTGGAACATGACGGTGAAAGCGCAACAGAGCAATCACGAGGGCGTCTTGATCGACTGGTTGCACGAGGCGCAGGATTGGGCGGCTGGGGTGATCTTCAACCCGGGCGGGTACACCCACACTTCGGTCAGCCTGCGAGACGCGGTGGCGGGCATCCGCATTCCGGTGGTCGAAGTTCACCTTTCGAATATTCACGCCCGTGAGGATTTTCGTCGCCAATCGCTGATCGCTCCGGTCTGTCTGGGAACGATCAGCGGATTTGGCTGGCGTTCTTACCTGCTGGCTTTGATGGCGCTGCGCGATACGATCGACCCGCAATAATGGATCTCGCCATTCATTTAAGACCCCGAAGCGTTTCGTAATTTAGATTAAATGAACCCCCGCCGAAATGTTATAATCTCCTCATGTAGAATAGATCCCGGGGAGATGAACTTGGAAGCGAAGAAACCAATCGACACTCTGAGACGCTGGTATCCGCATATTATTTTACTCGTTCTAGTGATTGTGTCCAATTCGATCCGCGTGGCGATTTATCCTTCATCCAGCCTTTCGGTTTCGATGCTGGATACCGGTTCTTATTTGAATACCGCAAAAATTCCGCTGAATAGTTGGGATTTTTTTACTGCCAATCGCAGCCTGACCGTGCCGCTGGTGTACAAATTGTTCGAGATGCCAGGCGGATATGCAGCGACCAATGTCAGTGAGCCGGCGGTGCAGGGCAATGTGGGCAAGTTAGGCGAACAGCCGGGGTTCGGCGGGGTGATCTCTTTTCAGATCGCCCTTTCGATGCTGGGGTGGAGTTTGCTGGCATGCGCATTCTATCTACGCCTGCGCAACCGGCTGGTCGGGTTGCTGGGCAGCGCATTGATCCTCGCTTTTGGTTTCAGCCCGCAAATGGCTGAATGGGACTCGGTGGCGATCTCCGAGTCGCTGTCCTTCTCGCTGTTTGCGATTCTGATGTCCCTGTCGTTGGTTATCCTGCCCTGGCTCGACGATCACCGCAAGGGAAGATCGTGGGTGAAGATTCTCGTCATCGCCTTGTGGGGGGTGGTTGGATTTTTCTGGATATTTACGCGCGACACCAACGCTTATCTGATGGCTCTCATCGCCTCGCTGCTACTGCTATTATTCGTGGTTCGTTTTTTTAATCGCAAACAAGGCCAGCCCGTCATGTTCTCGCTTTTCCTCCTGTCCCTCTTGCTGTTCGGGTTTCATCAAGTTACCTTTCGCAGCAGTGATCGCTGGTTCAAACCGCTGATGAATAATTTGACGCGCAATGTGTTTCCCTACTCGACCCGGGTGCAGTTCTTTGCCGAGCGGGGAATGCCCGTCTATGAGGAACTGCTATCCGTTCGAGGCTCACTTGAATACAACCGGCTGATGGAACACGAGGATTTTATCGATTGGGCGCGCAAGGATGGACTTTCCGCTTATACCAGCTTTTTGATCCACACCCCGCGCTGGGCTTTGATCAAGTTTTCCGATTCGATCGATTTTATGTTTTCTGAGAATCTGCAACCCTATTTCAAAGACCGGCGTTCGCGGATTGGATGATGGTGCTGGGAGACATGCTTCATTCCAAATCCGGCGTCGCCGTGATGGTATCGATGTTGCTGGCGTCCACCCTGTGGATTTTTGGATTGAAGAGCGGTGACGATTATGACCGGTATTGGGGCTGGTTCGCGCTTTGGCTGTTTGGCAGTTCGCTCGCCCTCATGTTCGTTGGATTCCATGGCGAAGTGCGCAGTGTACTTCGCCATGCCATGGTGGGGGTGGTTCCGCTGCGCCTTTCGCTGTGGTTGTTCATCCCGGTGTTGCTGGATCACCTCTTCGTTGAAAGCAGATTGAAATCGGTCAATACTTCACAAAAACCAAGCACGCTGTAGCAATTTGACCGAGCAGTCCATCCGGTCAAATTAACCCTCTGCACAAATTCCGTTTTCCGCTCAGCGTTTCCTGTTCAAGCAGTTTTGACGTACGTCAGCCAAGCATCCGAACGGGTGCCTTTGCCGCGCAGGGTGGCGTGGAAGGATTTTTGAATGTCACGGGTGACCGGCCCCATTTTTCCGTCGCCAATGACGCGAAAATCGATCTCGCGAATGGCGATGCACTCGGCGGCGGTGCCGCAGACGAAAACCTCGTCGGCGATGTAAAGCTGGTCGCGGGAGACCGGCTGCTCGACAACCTCGTATCCCAGATCACCAGCGAGAAGCATCAGCGACTCGCGGGTGATGCCCTCGAGAATGGTATGCGTGGGCGGGGTGATCACCCTGCCTTTTCGTACCAGGAAAATGTTCTCGCCGCTGCATTCAGAGACGTAGCCCTGGGGATCGAGCATGATCGCCTCGTCGAACCCCAGGCGCACCGATTCGGTTTTGGCTAAATAGCTGTTGGCGTAATTGCCCGAAATCTTGGCTTTGGTCATCATCACGTTGGGGTGATGGCGGGTGAAGGAAGATACCATTGCCCGGATTCCCTGCTCCAGTGCTTCCTCGCCCAGGAAGTGGCCCCATTCCCAGACGGCGATGCCCACCCGCGCCTCGCCGATATCGATGTTCAGATTGGGGTTAGGGGAGTAATGATAGATCAAGGGGCGGATGTAACAATTCTTGAAACCGTTGGCGGCGACGGTTTCCAGGGTGGCGTCGAAGAGCTGCTGGGCGGTGAACGGTAACTGGCGGAAGCCGAGCACCATGGCAGAATCGACCAGCCGGTCGATGTGTTCCTGCAGGCGGAAAACAGCCGCCCCCTGCTCAGTGTCGTAACAGCGAATGCCTTCGAAAACCGCCGAACCGTAGTGCAAAGCAGCGGTCAAAAAGGGGACGGTCGCCTTTTCGTAATCCACCAGTTTTCCGTCCATCCAAATGTATTTTGATTCGATGCCCATGATGATGACTCCTGAGGTTGATGTGGATTTCTCTGCCCGGCATTGCGGCAATTCTTTTTTGCTATTTCGAGCTTTTTAGATTGGCAATGACTGCTTCTGCCATCTGGTGGGTGGAGAGGCTGCCGCCCAGATCCTTGGAGCGACAGCCGGCAGCTATGGCAGCCGCAACCGCGTTCTCGATGTTCGCGGCTTCCGCTTCCAGCTTGAGAGAAAGGCGCAGCATCATGGCTGCGCTCAAGATGGTGCCCAATGGGTTGGCAATGCCCTGCCCGGCGATATCCGGCGCCGAGCCGTGGATCGGTTCGTAGAGTCCTGGTCCTTCCGCTCCGAGCGACGCTGATGGCAGCATTCCCATCGAGCCTGCCAGAACGGCGGCTTCGTCGGTGAGGATATCGCCGAACATGTTTTCGGTCACCACCACGTCGAGGCTGGCGGGGGTGGTGACCAGACGCATGGCGGCTGTGTCGACCAGCATGTGCTCTAGTTCCACTTCCGGAAAGGAATGGTGCACCTCAGTGACAACCTGCCGCCACAGACGTGAGGTTTCGAGCACGTTGGCTTTATCAACTGAAGTGACCTTGCCGCGGCGCTGTTGCGCTAGGCGAAATGCCAGCTCGACCACCCGACGGATTTCGTGATCGTGATATTCGAGGGTATCGACGGCGCGGACGCCACCGTTTTCCTCCCAGCGACCCTTCGGTTTGCCGAAGTACAAACCGCCAGTCAATTCACGCACCACTACTAAGTCGACGCCTGCCAGTTTTTCGGGTTTGAGCGGTGAGGTTTCGATCAGCGCCGGGTAGATGCGCACCGGGCGCAGATTGGCAAACACGCCCAGCGCTTTGCGCAGCGCCAGCAAGCCCTGTTCGGGGCGCACCGGCGCCAGCGGGTCGTCCCACTTGGGTCCACCCACCGCCCCCAGCAGGACGGCGTCAGCTGCCTTGGCGGCAGCCAGGGTTTCATGCGGCAGGGAGCTGCCGCTGCGGTCGATGGCGCAGCCACCGATGAGGTGGGTGTCGAAACGGAACTCATGACCGTATTCCTTGGCGATTGCTTCGAGCACCCTGACGGTTTCTGTGATGACTTCGGGCCCGACACCATCGCCGGGGAGCAGTGCGATGTTCGCTTTCATGTGGGGAGACTCCCTTTATATATATACTCGTATTGAGATTTGAGTCATTTGGCGACCATCAAGCCGTATTCAATCGAATCGGCGAGCGCCCGCCAACTGGATTCGATGATATTCGAGCTGGCTCCGACCGTCGACCACAACTGGTCGCCTTTGCGGGTGTCGATCAGCACGCGGGTGGTGGCAGCGGTGCCGTTGTTGCCGTCGAGAATGCGCACTTTGTAGTCGGCGAGGTGAAAATCGTTAACCTGGGGGTAGTCGGTCACCAGCGCCTTGCGCAGGGCGGCATCCAAGGCGTTCACCGGTCCGTTGCCTTCGGCGGCGGTATGCAGCACTTCGTCTTTCACCCTGACCTTGACGGTCGCTTCGGCGAACATGCCGCGCCCCTGACGGTTTTCGACCATTGTTGAGAAATCGATCAATTCGAAGGGGGGCTGGTAGCCGTTTTGTTGACGCTTGAACATCAGAATCACCGAGGCTTCGGCGGCTTCGAAGGAGAATCCGCTCGATTCGAGCTCCTTGATCTGTTTCAAAACCCCGGCGACCTCTTCGCCGCTGGCGCCCAAACCGTATTCCTCGGCTTTGCTGAGCAAGTTACCGCGCCCGGAAAGCTCCGAGACGATCACCCGCATGCGATTGCCGACCAGTTTCGGGTCGATGTGCTGGTAGGTTTTTTCGTTGCGGCGCATGGCGGCAACGTGGATGCCGCCCTTGTGGGCGAAGGCGGCATCGCCGACGTATGCCGCGTGCTCATCGGGCGCCAGGTTGACCACCTCGGCGGCGAAGCGCGACACGGCGTAAAGTTTTTCCAGTTTGCCTTCGGGCAGGCACCGTTGTCCGAGTTTCAGTTCCAGGCTGGGGATGATGGTGCATAGATTGGCGTTGCCGCAGCGTTCGCCGTAGCCGTTTAACGTCCCCTGCACCTGCACGCAACCTTCCTGCACTGCCGTCAGCGAGTTTGCCACTGCGCATTCACTGTCGTTGTGAGCGTGAATGCCGAGGGGGTGATTCACGGCGTCTTTCACGGCGCGTATGATCTCCCCGATCTGCCAGGGCAGCGTGCCGCCGTTGGTGTCGCACAACACCAGGGTTTCGGCGCCGCCTCTGACCGCCGCCTTGAGTGTCTCAATGGCGTAGGCGGGGTTATCCTTGTAACCGTCAAAAAAGTGCTCGCCATCGTAGACCACCCGCCGACCATGCTGGCGCAGATAGGCGACGCTTTGCTCGATGACGCGCAGGTTGTTGTCGGGCGTGGTGCGCAGCACTTCTTCAACGTGCATCAACCAGGACTTGCCAACCACGGCGCACACCGGCGTCTCGGCTTCGAGCAGCGCCTGAATGTTGTCGTCCTCCGCCGGCGTGCGGTCGGCGCGGCAGGTAGCGCCAAACGAGGTGATCAGGGCGTGTTGCCAGCTTTCGCTTCGCGCCCGCTGGAAGAACTCGGCGTCTTTGGGGTTGGAGCCGGGCCAGCCGCCTTCGATGAAGGCCACGCCCAGTTCGTCCAGTTTTCGGGCGATACGGAGCTTATCGGTGCAGGAAAGCGAGATATTTTCGCGTTGAGTGCCGTCGCGTAATGTGGTATCGTAGATCTGGATCATTTCTTCCTCCAAGTGATTTTAATTAATTGTGGTCATTGAACGAGGTACTGGCATGTCCGAAAGTCAGAACGGACACGCCTGGCGGAGGAACGATCCGGTTTAATTGCCTGGTCAGTAGCGGCGCCCCAGGCTGCCATTGACCAGCAACACCTCCTGTTATCCGCTTGGGGGCGCGACGCGCCCGCCATTCGGGTTGTGGTAAGACTGAATCGAGAATGATTACGGTGATTGAATCGCATGATTTTTATTACCCCAATCGCTGTCCGGAATTGCCGACTCGGGCTGCCTCGAAGGCTGCGATCTCTTCTTCGAAGGACAACAGGTAGCCCAACTGATCGACGCCCTGAATCAGGCAGGTCTTGGCGAAGGCGCCGATTGGGAAGTCAAAGCGACTGCCATCCGGCAACGTAAGCAATTGCTGCGGCAGATCGATTTCAAGCTCACCCGTCGGGTTTCGCACGACGAATTCGACCAGTCGACTGTGCTGGTTGCGTTCCAGCGCCACCGGCAGCAGACCGTTTTTGAGCGCATTGTTAAAGAAAATATCGGCGAACGAAAGGGCGACTACGGCGCAAAAACCGAAGGCGGTCAGCGCCCAGGCGGCGTGCTCACGGGAAGAACCGCAGCCAAAATTCTCGCCCACCACCAGAATTGACGCCTGTCTGGATTCGGGCTGGTTAAGGATGAATTTCGGGTCGGGCGATCCGTTGGCAGAGTAGCGCCAATCGGCGAAGAGGTTATCACCCAGCCCGGCTTTATCGGTGACCTTTAAAAAGCGTGCCGGGATGATTTGGTCGGTGTCGATGTTGTCCACCGTCAACAGGACGGCTGGTGAACGAAGTGTGGTGAATGTTTGCATGGTTTTCTCTGTCACTATCAGCTCAGCAGGGTGCGCACATCGGTTACCCTGCCGGTAACTGCGGCAGCTGCGGCGGTCAATGGGCTGGCGAGAAAAGTGCGGCTACCCTTACCCTGCCTGCCTTCGAAGTTGCGGTTACTGGTGCTCACCGCGTACTGTCCCGGCTCGAGCTGATCGCCGTTCATGGCGATACACAGGCTACATCCGGGCTGGCGCCACTCGGCGCCGGCTGCTTTGAACACCCGGTCGAGTCCTTCGGCTTCTGCCTGTGCCCGCACCGGGTGTGATCCGGGCACAACCAGAACGCGTACCCCCGGCGCAACCTGGCGACCCTTGAACACAGCCGCCGCCTGGCGCAGATCGGAGATCCTGCCGTTGGTGCAACTGCCGATGAAGACCGCATTGATTGGTTTTCCCAAGAGGGGTTCTCCTGGCTGCAAGCCGGTGTATTCCAGCGCCTTCTCCAGGGCTGCTTTCTGTAAGCCGTCGCTAAGGGAATCAGGGGAGGGCACGTGCCCGGTGACCGCTATGCCCATGCCGGGATTGGTGCCGTAGGTGATCATCGGCGCCAGATTGGAGATATCCAGCGTGACGGTTTTGTCGTAGTTGGCGCCATCGTCGGTGGGTAATCGCCGCCAGTAGCTGAGTGCCTTTTCCCAGGCTTCGCCTGCCGGGCTGGCAGGCTTGCCCGCCAGATACTCGAAGGTGATCTCGTCGGGAGCGATCATGCCTGCCCGTGCTCCGGCTTCGATGGACATGTTACAGATGGTCATACGTTCTTCCATGCTCAGGGCGCGTATGGTCGAACCGGTGTATTCCAGCACGTGAGCGGTGCCGCCGCCCACCCCGATTTTGGCGATCAGTGCCAGAATGATGTCTTTGGCGGTAATACCTGCCGAGAGCCTGCCTTCGATGCGCACTTCGCAGGTTTTGGGCTGAGGCTGGAGCAGGCACTGGGTCGCCAGAACGTGCTCGACCTCGCTGGTGCCGATGCCAAACGCCAGCGCGCCAAAGGCGCCGTGGGTGGCGGTGTGGCTGTCGCCACAGACGATGGTCATACCCGGCTGAGTCAAGCCCTGCTCTGGAGCGATGATATGCACCACGCCTGAACGCCGGTCGTTTCCGTCATAAAGAGGTACCCCGAAGGTTTTGCAGTTTTCCTGCAATTGCAAGATCTGTTTGCGGCACAACTCGTCTGCGAACAACAGACGCGCCTCAAGCGAGCCGTCATCCGAACGAGGAGGTGCATCCCATGCAGCATAGGTGG
>JBBIKU010000073.1:0-11985 GCA_037445245.1 Anaerolineaceae bacterium | reverse complement strand
CAAAACGGCAATGGCAGCGTTGCGATTGTCGGCTTGAAGGAAGGTGTCGGCGATGGCATCGAGCTGCTTGATCGCCAGGTCGCCCTGTTTGTTGCGCAGATAAAGATCTGCCAGACGCTTTGCCAGATCGAGGCTATCCGGATGTTCTTCAAGCAGGTCTTTGATAAACTCGATGGCGGAATCACGTTTGCCAACATGTTCAAGCAGGGCGGTGAAGCCATCCACCTCGTTCAGAGCCGTATTGCGCTGTCCCAGTTTTAAGTTGAGATCGACAATCTGGGCGCGCGCTTTGGCGTCTTCCGGCTCTAAAGTGCGAATCTGCTCAAAAACGCGCAGGGCGTGACGCCAGTCCAGACTCTGCCGGTCGATGTCGGCAATTTTATAAAGGATATTGACACTCCATGAGCGATCGATTTTGGATTCCTGGACAAGGCGCAGGGCGGCGGTATAGGTCTGCCGCGCCAGCTTTAGCTCCGCCAGATGATAATAGGCGCCAGCCAGATCGATGTAGTTTTGTAACGCTTCTTCAATTCTGCCGTTGGAGACCAGCAGTTCGATCAGGCGATTGCGGATCTTCAACTCCATCGGCGCCACCTGGATGACGCGTTTGAGCAGGTTGGCCGCCTGAGTCGCTTCGCCCCGCAAGCTGTACAGGTCTGCCACGGTCAGATACTTGGTGATGGCATCCGGAAGGTTGCCCATGCGCATCAGAATGTCGCCGACCTGGCTGTGCAACGGCAGATAGCCGGGCGCAAATTCCATACTGTGGAAAGCCTCTTCGATGGCGGTGCGATATTTCTTTTCTTCCACCAGCTTGCGCACCCGCATCATGGCTTCGACAACCTCGCTGCTGTTGGTTTGCAGCAGCAGCTCTGCCAGTGGCAGCGGCAGGCTGCCCTTGGGCTGCAGCGGCAATTGTTTTCGAGCCGATTGCAAGTATTGTCGCCAATCGCTGCGCAGCAACTGGCTGGCGATGTTCTCGCACAAGCCTTTCAGAAACTCCTCGCTCTTTTGGCGGGTTTGCTCTTCGATGATCGGTTCGTAGAGCTGACGCAACTCATCGGCGAATTCAACTTCGATGGTGGTGGTATCTGCCAGGCTCAGCGCCATCAGGTAAGCGTTTGCCGCCTGCTGGTAGTTGCCTTCCCGCTGATAAATCTGCGCCATGAGCAGGCTGGATGCCAGCGCATAGGTGGGATGCTTGATGGATTTCTGCAGGTGGCGCAAAGCGCGCTGACCATTAGCAGGGGCGCACAAAAGTCCATAATCGAAATACAGGGCAGGATGTGAAAGCCCCAGGTCGATGATACGCTCGAGTTCCTTCAGCGCCTGCTCGTCGTCGCCCTGGGTTTGAGATTCGATGGACTGACCGATGTGCATCAGAATCTTGGTTTGTTCAGACCTGCCAAGGGTGAGCCTGCCAGTGCCGCGCGCCAGCAAAGAGATGCCGCGGCGCACCGGCTGGGTATCGTCAAACTTATCCTCCACCGGCTCGAAGAGCAATCCCGCCATATCCACCAGCGCTTGCTGGCGGGCTTCGGCGATCGGGTCGAGCAGTTTTTCGGCGCCACCTTTTTTCTTGGGCGCCTCGTGTTGGCGCACTTCCGCCATGCGCACCGGACCGGTGCCGCCGCGCGGGCGCGTGGGCTTGGGCAGCGGTTGGTTTGCTTGCAGCATGGCGCGTGCCTGGTGTACATCCTCATTTTCGGGGTGAATCTTGGCAACGTAATCCACTACCTGCATGGCTTTGGCGATATTTCCGGTGTGTTGTAAGAGGCTGGCGCACGCCAAGTATTCATGGACAGCGTCTTCCTTTTTTCCAATGCGCTCATAAACCATTGCCAGCCGGGTGCGAGCGTCCAGATGATCGGGTTGCATACTGATCGCCCGCACCCAGTTTTCGAGTGCCTTTTCAACGTTGCGGTTTTTCAAGTGCAGCTCGGCAGTCTCAAGGCACATCCGCACCGCATCGCTAAGCCTGCCCAGGCGCTCATAGATGCGAGCGATTTTCTCGTGCGCCAACGGATCATCCGGCAAGATCCGGGCAGCTTGCTGATAGTAGCCAAGCGCCTCCTCAAAAGACTGCATCTCGAACAACGCCAAACCCAGACTACTCAACGCCATAGGATGGTGAGGAAATTCTTCCAGTGCCTGGCGGTAGAATGCCGCAGCCTGTTCCCAGTTCTGGTCCCAGGCGGCGGAATGCCCGTCGTTCATCGCTTTTTCGAAATTGATCTTATCGCCACTCATCGTACGCTTTCAGGGTGATTCTGAACCACTTAATCGAATGGATGCAAGTCGCCCCAATTTTTACCGCTGCGGGCTTCGGTCAACAAGGGGATGGAAAGGGCATAGGCGTTCTCCATCACTTGCCGCACGGTTGCGGCGGTGGGCTCAAGCTCATCGGTAGGACATTCGAGCACCAGCTCGTCGTGCACCTGCAACAGCATTTTGGCAGACAGTCGTTCGGTTCGCAGCGCGGCGGGCAGGCGCACCATGGCGACCTTAATGATGTCGGCGGCGCTGCCCTGGATGGGGGCGTTGATGGCTTCGCGTTCTTCGCGGTTGCGGATGGCTGCGTTGGTCTGGCGGCTCAGGGTGGGGAAATAACGCCGCCTGCCAAGCAGGGTTTCGACGTAGCCATGGCGGCTAGCCAACCGACGCATTTCATCCAGATAATCCTTGACCCGGGGAAACTGGCGAAAATACGCCTTCACGAAATCTTCCGCCTCCGCCAGGGTCAGGTCGGTGGTGCGGGTCAACCCAAATGGACTCATCCCATAGATCAAACCGAAGTTGATCGCCTTGGCATGCCGACGCTGGTCTTTATTGACCTGATCGATCGGCACGCCGAGAATGGCAGCAGCAGTAGCGGCGTGGATGTCTTGACCGGCACGAAAGGCTGCCAGCATCGCCTCGTCCTGCGACATGTGGGCGACGATGCGCAACTCGATTTGCGAGTAATCCACCGAGAGCAACCGATTACCCGGGATGGCGACGAACCCGTGTCGCACCCGCCGCCCGATTTCGGTGCGGGTGGGAATATTTTGCAGATTGGGATCCGAAGAAGCCAGCCGACCGGTGACCGACCCGGTCTGGTTAAAAGAGGTATGCACCCGCCCGGTGGCAGGATTGACCTGCTGCGGCAACGCTTCGACATAGGTGGATTGAAGTTTGGACAGCTCGCGGTACTCCAGAATCCAATCCACAATCGGGTGTTGCCCGCGCATTTCTTCCAACACATCCGCCGAGGTGGAGAAATGACCACTGCTGGTGCGCTTGCGCCGGTCAGGCGGTGTGAGCTTGAGCGATTCGAACAGCAGCTTGGACAACTGTTGGGTGGAATTGAGATTGAGGTGGTAACCGACCTGATCGTAAATCTGCTGCGCTATCCGGCTCATCCGTTGACTGAGCTCTTTCGACATCTGGCGGAAGTAAGGCACGTCTAGGGCAATGCCCGTCCTTTCCATCTCCGCCAGCACCGGAATGAGCGGCATTTCCAGTTGGTGGAACAAACCAACGGCGTTACGCTCCTCCAAACCTTTCTCCAGAATGGGTTTTAAACGCAGGGTCACCTCGGCGTCGGCAGCGGCATAACCAGCTACCGCATCGATCTTGACCTCCGCCATCGAGCGTTGCGCTTTACCCTTTCCGATCAACTCCTCGATGTGGGTCATGGTGGCAGCCAGATATTGCTCTGCCAGGTTCTTCAAGCCCAAATTGCGCGCGGCGGGGTCGATCAGCCACTCGGCGATCATGGTATCGAACGAAAGCGGTCGAACATCCAAGCCATGCTGCGCCAGAACCAGATAGTCATATTTGAGATTGTGCCCGATCTTGGGCAGCCCGGCATCGCTCATCGCCGGACGCAGGGCTTCCAGCACTTCAGCCAGCGGCAATTGTGTTTCAGCGGTCTGGTGCCCCAGCGGGATGTAATATCCCTCCCCTTCTTGAATTGCCAGCGAAACGCCGACCAGCTTTGCCCGCAGCGGGTCGGTTGAGGTGGTTTCGGTATCGAAAGCGACCTGCCTGGCGTCTTTGAGTCGTTCCGCCAACCTTTGCAGATCGGTGGAAGTGGTAACGATATGCGTTCGAAGGGGATAGGATGGCGGCGTGCCGATGCGGTTGGGGGCCGGTTCAAACAAACCCATTTGCGCTTTGGTGGCAGCATCGCCTTGCCCCAGTGAGCGCAGACGCGCCATCAGCGAGCGAAATTCCAGCTCCTGGAAGATCGCTTCGGCGGCAGCGTAATTGAGCTGGTCGGTTCGGGCTTTTTCCACCTCCACAAAAGAAGGGGCATCGGTTCGAATCGCCGCCAGCTTACGGCTCAGGTATGCCGAGTCGCGCCCCGCTTCAAGACGGGAGCGGACGCGATGGGGCAGTTCTTCCAAATGGGCGTAGATCGCGTCCAGGTCTGGGTAGGTTTCAAGCAGCGACACGGCGGTTTTATCGCCAATGCCGGGCACGCCGGGAATATTGTCTGAGGTGTCGCCGACCAGCGCCTTGTAATCGATGACCTGTTCGGGCGGCACCCCGAAGAATTTGACGACGTCGGCGCGGGTGTAATCGCGCGCCTCCGATAACTTCGCACCCGGCAGGTTGACGATGACCCGGTCATCGACCAGTTGCAGCAGGTCGCGGTCGCCGGTGAGGATCTTGACCCCAAAACCCTTTTCTACCGCCTGGCGCGCCACACTTCCAAGCACATCGTCAGCCTCAAAGCCCTCCACTTCCAGGCGAGGGATGCCGAAGGCATCGATCAACTGGCGGATACGTTCGATTTGAGGGCGGAGGTCGTCGGGCATTTTTACCCGGGTGGCTTTGTAATCGGGATAGAGATCGTCGCGAAAGGTCTTGCCGGTATCGAACGCCACTGCCAGATATTCAGGTTTTTCCTGCTCCAAGAGGCGCAACAGAACGCTAGCGAAACCGTACACGCCAGCGGTGGGTTCACCGGCTTTGGTTTGCAACCGCTCGCCCCCACCGGCTGCGGTGATGGCGTAATAGGTGCGATATGCCAGGGCGTGACCGTCGATCAAATAAAGAAGGGGAGGCATGGGCACACTCCACAAATCGTATCACGGGCAATGCCGCCGTCAGAAGCGATAGTTGCCCTGACGCTGACGGGTCTGATCGATAAAATCCTGCAATAATTGCGGTGTGGGCGGTTGGTTACCGCGGATGACCAGATAGGCGGGCGCCCAATAATCACCAGAGGGGTTGTGCTCTTTCAAATCAGGGTGGTGCTCAAAGATGACTTCTGAGGTTCGCTGCCGCACGGTACGCACCACGTTGCCGGGTGAGACCGAAGGGGTTACCACCACCGTCCATTGCAGGTGTTCGGGGAAAACCTCGACCTTCTCCAGTTTCCAGCCAAAAGCAGCGCAGTATTGCGCCACCCATTGCGGCAGCATTTCCATCAGTGCCCCGCTCAAAGCATGCTGTTCGAGGCGGGGGATCAAAATGCAGGTGAATACGGTTTCACGGCGTGTGGCATGCCTCTGGCGCCACTTTTCAGCCACCGCTGGCGGCTGGGTATCTTCAACCGTGTTATAACGATTGGCAAGCATCGCTTCTCCAACCCTGTGCTGCGTAGCGATTTCGACGGTGTCGTCATTTGGGTTGATGGCAATTTCTTCTTCCCAGGGCAACACCACATCGGCTTCGACATAGACGTCCGTCAAAGCCAGATGCGTCTCGTTTTTCGCTGCCGCAGATGAAGTCACCGCCACAGTTTCATCAAGCGAACTTTGCTGCCTTTTTCTCTCCGCTGGGAAAGCGGTGTCTGCTTCACCGCCAGCCTGCTCCCAGGGGAAGTGTGCCCAATCGGAGGGAGGAGCGGCAGCTCCCTGCTGCGCGGCTGAAGCGGGACTTTCCAGGTCGGGTGAGGGAATCTCTGCCAGCAGTTTGTTTAGGTCAAATTCTTGTAGTGCCTTGACGTCCTCATCTTTAAGGAAAATGCGTTGTTCCGAGGTGGCTGCATCCTGCGCCATCACGTGGTATTCTGCGTCGGTCAGCTCGAGCGGGAGCGCGCCATCTGGCACTGCCGCTTCGTGTTGCACGGACGACAACAGGCTTGCCAGCCTGTGCGCCATTTGTAAGGTGTCGGCGCGCGCCCGGCTCAAGGGCACGACGGCATCCTCAACCGTCGCCAGCAAATAGGTTTTCGAGATCGGCGTGGCGTATAACAGGTTTGCCTCTCCCCTGGAACGCAGGTGTACGAAACTGGCAATATCGGTTTTGCGGGTGCGCTGACGATGGCGTTCGAGGATTTCGAACAACTTCTCGCTGTCGCCCTCCCTGAGGTCACCGGAACAGGCGATGAGGCGCTCATCGGTTGAAACGACTGCCGCTTTAATCGAAAATTCGGGTAAAAGCCGCTCGAGATGTTGAGAGATGGAATTGGATTGTGGTGCATCCGCCCCTTTCGAGGGCGTGGTTGCATCGTGCTGCCCGGTCACGCTTTCGGCAGCTTGATGGCTTTTAACTTGCGGTCGAAAGAAAACCTGGTCGGGGTTGAGCAGATGATCGATTTTCCGTAACACCTCTTGCGAAGACGCCGAGCGGGGCAGGTAGGCATGCGGCTTGAAATCGACCAGCGCAAGATGATTCGGATCGTCCGCGGAGAGGATGATCATAACGCACAGATGCGGGTAGAATTGAAGCAGGCTCTGGCACAACGAAGCGAGCGGCTGATCGGGGATTTCAACGTCGAGAATGGCTAAATCGAATTCGTCGCCGACCAAGCTCCGCAGCGTCTCTTCACCGCTGGCTGCCAGCGACACGTGGTACCTGCCGCTTTCCACCAGGGTCGAACGCAGCAGCTCTGCGAAGGCATGATGTGGGCTTGCCACCAACACATTCTTGGGCACGATATCAGTTTATCACGCTGCTGGCACACAGGCAAGTCAATGGCGCTTCAGCCGGCGCATTGCCGGCTGTTGCCTGTCTCCCCAAAGCGCTCCGCTTGTGGCATAATACGGTCACCCCGCAAGGTTAGAAGGAGCCGGATTGAATTTTAATAAAATTTGTGTCCTGGGTTTGGGTTATATCGGTTTGCCGACTGCCAGCACCTTCGCTACCCACGGTTTGCAGGTGGTGGGGGTGGATGTCAACAATCGCGTCGTCAACGGGCTGCAAAACGGCGAATTACACATTCACGAGCCGGGATTGCGAACGCTGGTGCAAGCTGCGCTCCGTTCGGGCAATCTGACCGTGAGAGAACAGCCCGAGGCGGCAGACGCTTTCATCATCGCCGTCCCGACCCCATTCAGCGAAGGAAAAAAGGCGGATTTGCGTTATGTCACCCAAGCCGCCGAAGCCATCACGCCCCATTTACAAAGCGGTAATCTGGTGGTGCTGGAGTCGACCTCACCGCCGCGCACCTCACTGGATGTGGTAGCACCGATCCTGGAGCGGTCAGGGCTGAAATGCGCCGCAGACTTTTACCTGGCATACTCACCGGAACGGGTTTTACCGGGGCAGATCTTGCGGGAATTAATCGAAAATGCGCGCGTCATCGGCGGGGTCAATCACGCCTCGGCTGAAGCCGGGCGTGATCTTTACCGCATCTTCGTGCGGGGCGAGATCATCCTCACCGATACCACCACTGCCGAGATGGTCAAGCTGATGGAAAACACCTATCGCGATGTCAACATTGCCATCGCCAACGAGTTTTCCCGGCTCGCCGTCCGCTTCGGCGTCAATGTGTGGGAGGCGATTCAGATCGCCAACCGCCATCCACGGGTCAATATCCTCAACCCCGGGACGGGTGTAGGCGGGCATTGTATCAGCGTCGATCCGTGGTTCCTGGTGGAAGCGGCACCAGAGCTTACCCCTCTCATCCGCACCGCCCGTCAAGTCAACGATGAGCAGCCGGCTCAGGTGGTCGAGATGGTGCGGCGTGCCCTGAACGGTAATGTGCGCGGCAAGCGCATCGCCGCTTTGGGGCTGGCGTACAAACCTGACGTGGATGACCTGCGCGAGAGTCCGGCGATCGAGGTTGTGTGCCTGCTCAAAGATGCCGGCGCGGTGGTGCTGGCGTATGAACCTTTCAAAACCAACCCGGCACTGGCGAATGTGGAAACACGCCCTACCTTGAAAGCAGTTTGCAAAGATGCCGAAGCGCTGTTGCTGCTGGTCGGTCACAGTAGCCTGCGCAGCCTGGACCCGAAAAAGGTGGCACAAGAGACACCCGCCCGCACGGCCGTGGACGCCGTCGGCGGTTGGAAAGCCGCCGATTGGCAAGCGGCTGGCTTCCGTTTTTCTCAGATCGGGGTGGGATGAGGGTTTGATTGCGGTGCGCGTTCTGTCAATTATCGGCACCCGACCCGAAGCCGTCAAGATGGCGCCGGTGATCCGACGCCTTTCCGCTACTGCCGGGATTGAATCGCGGGTGTGTACCACAGCCCAGCATCGCGAGATGCTCGACCAGGTGCTGAATGTATTTGAATTGAAACCGGACATCGATCTCGACCTGATGCGCCCCGATCAGAGCCTGGCGGCGCTGACCGCGTCCGTGTTTACCCACCTCGATCCGGTGCTGCGAGACTTGCAGCCAGACTGGGTGCTGGTACAGGGTGACACCACCACGGTGATGGCGGCGGCGTTGCTGGCATATTACCACCGTATTCGGGTGGGGCACGTCGAAGCCGGGCTGCGCACCGGTGACAAGTGGCAGCCCTTCCCCGAGGAGATCAACCGCCGTATGGCAGGCGTGGTGGCTGACCTGCATTTTGCGCCCACCCAAGCCAGTCGAAAGAACCTGCTCCGGGAAGGCGTTGCGGCAGAACGTATCGTGGTGACCGGCAACCCGGTCATCGATGCCATGCAATTCATCCTTAACCTGCCCACACACCCCCCGACGCGAGCGCTGCTTGAGCAGTTGAACGTGCATCCAGGCGGGCGCGATCTGATCTTGGTAACCGCCCACCGCCGCGAGAACTTCGGACACCCGATTCAGAACATCTGCCAGGCACTGAAACGGCTGGCGCAATCTTATCCCAACCGGCTGCAACTGGTGTATCCGGTGCACCGTAATCCTAACATCCAGCAACCGGTTCAAGCATCGTTGGCGGGCGTCCCCAACATCCACCTGCTACCGCCGCTCCCTTATCTTCCGCTGGTGCACCTGATGCGGCGGGCGAAACTGGTGTTGACCGATTCGGGCGGCATTCAGGAGGAAGCAACGGCGCTGGGCGTGCCCACGCTAGTCTTACGTGAAGTGACCGAACGTCCCGAGGGGGTCGCCGCCGGCGTGCTCAAACTGGTCGGCAGCGACCCTGAGCGCATCCTCGCCGAAACCCGGCGCCTGCTGGAAAATTCCCGCGCTTACCATAAGATGGCGACCGCCCGCAACCCCTTTGGCGATGGGCACGCCGCCGAACGCATCGTGCAGGCACTGCTAGATCATACAAAAAGCGGGAATCCCTATCCGGCATGAATCCGATCCAGCGAAAAGCAAGCAGTGTATGCATCATCCCCCGCTTGCAGGGGTTGGGCGGACCGGTCTCCTTTCAAAACCGCCTGATGGCAGGTTTGAGCGCCAGAGGGGTGACGGTGCACCACGACCCGCTGGCAGAAGACGTGGCGGTCATTCTGGTCAACGGCGGCAGCAAACGCCTGAGTGCTTTGTGGAAGGCGCGCCGGCGCGGTGTACGCATCGTGCAACGCTTGAACGGCATGAACTGGATTCATCGCCGCCGCCCCACCCACCTGCGCCAGTTTTTGCGCGCCGAGATCAACAACCGCCTGCTGGCATTCATCCGCCGCCACCTGGCGGATGAGATCGTGTACCAGAGCAATTTTGCCCGCACCTGGTGGCGGACGGTGTACGGCAAATCCGGGCTGCCTTCCCGCGTGATCTACAACGGCGTCGATTTGAATATTTTCACGTCCGCCGGACTGCACCAGCGCCCTACGGATTTCTTTCGCATCCAACTAGTCGAAGGACATCTGGGTGGCGGCAACGAGACCGGACTGGCGAACGGTATTGCCCTGACCCGCCTGCTCAGCCAGGAGCTGGATCAGTTGGTCGAATTGATGGTGGTGGGAGATGTGCCGCCAGCGGTCAAGACACACTGGCAGCAACAGACGGGGACGCGCCTGGTGTGGGGCGGCACGGTTGACAGCGATCAAATCCCGATCATCAACCGATCGGCGCACCTTTTGTTCTCTTCAGATCTGAATGCCGCCTGCCCCAATTCGGTGATCGAGGCGCTGGCGTGCGGGCTGCCCGTGATCGCATTTGCCACCGGGTCGCTGCCGGAATTGATCGAGGGCGACGCCGGCAGGGTAGTGCCCTACGGCAGCAATTACTGGAAGCTGGAAACGCCGGACATCGCCGCGCTTGCTGCTGCTGCCCGTCTGGTTTTACAGCAGCAGGATCGTTACCGGCTAGCCGCCCGGCAACGCGCTGAAATGCTGTTTGATGTCAATCAGATGGTGGAGCGGTATCTGGAAGTACTGCTGCAAACGCTGTGACGCCGGCCCGCTTTTATATATAGTGCATCACCACCCGCCAGATGATGCCGATAAGGATGCTGGCGACGATCAGTCCCACGATAATGGTGATTTTCTTTTTCTGCAGTTCTTCTTCATTCACGGTAAATCACCTCCGGTCAGATCGAAAAGCCCCGCAACCAGGCGCGGTCTATGCCGCGATTGATCTCCCACGGGTAGACGATGTGAGCGTCGGTGGTGGCAGCAAAGTAGTCTGGACGCACAGTTCCGAACAGGTTGCGATAGGGGTTGAAGTGCAACACGCAGGTATACGGCATCCCGCCGGCGCCAGACACCCGGTTCTTTACGGCTGTGATCGTTCTGCCGGATCCCCATACATCATCGATGACGATCACCCGCTGGTTGCGTAGCAATTCATTGTCGGGGAATTGAATGAATTTAGGCCAGGCTCGCAGCTTGTCTTGTTGTTTCTCCCCTTCCATTTCAGCAGGAAAGTCGACCGCCGCAGTCAACAACGTGGTCAGATTGAGAGCTTCCGCCAGCATGCCGCCGGGCACGATCCCGCCGCGGGTGATCATGATCATGGCTTCGAACTCGGTTGTGAATTGGGGGATAAGGTGATCGATCAACCTGTCGACGTCTTCCCAGGTCAGCACTTCGTGCCGCATCGGCTTTCTTCCTTGAGCTTGTGTGGGTTCTTTTATCTTATTATAGCAGGTTCTCAAGTATCGAGCGGCTGAGAATGAACAGCCCCGTCGGCCCTTTGGGAAACCGGTGGGGCTGAATTTATCTGGCAGGACGAGTCAATTAATTACCCCACCCAGCCAGGGACTTTATCGACCCTATCGCACATCCGCCAACCGGCGGGTGACAAACGCCGAACAGGGTTCCTGATTCCAGATAACCCATCCGAATTTGCGCATCAGGCGCCGGCTGATGTTGCTTGCCATAAAGTTAAAGATATGCCGGTCAGCCAGGCATACGACTTGCGTTTTACCTTCGATCAGAGCGCGGCGCAGATCCAGCGGCGTGCGCCCGGCGAACTCGGTTATGGCGTGCCCGATCGTCCACATGACGTGCGAGTCGCTGGAACCGGTCGACGCCAGGCGGAGACTCGAAGCCGGTGTCTGTGCAGCCTGATTGCTCTTTCTGAACAGAAGCCCGGCGTTGAAAGCTTCGATGACCACCAGCGCCTGGCGCTCCTGCGGGTGCTGCAAGGCGTTCGAAATTGCGGCAGCGCTCAAGCTGTTAACGCCGCGTGCCATCGGGTGCGCCGCCACGCAGATCCCCCCATCTCACCAACGTATAACAGTGTATCGATCAGGGGCAAACCGATCGGAACCG
This sequence comes from Anaerolineaceae bacterium, assembly GCA_037445245.1. Taxonomy (GTDB): domain Bacteria; phylum Chloroflexota; class Anaerolineae; order Anaerolineales; family Anaerolineaceae; genus JBBIKU01. The sequence goes on along the minus strand of JBBIKU010000073.1, from coordinate 180 downwards.
GTTCGTAAACGAACAGTGCCAGAAGATGTCCCTCAGCCGTGGATACCTCAATACCGGGGATGACCTGAACGCCGTATTTCGGCGCCAGCTTAAACGCTTCCAGTGCGCCATCGATCACATTGTGATCGGTGATGGCTTTCACCTTGCGGGTGGATACCCCTTGCACGTACATTTCCGCCA
>JBBIKU010000072.1:0-12256 GCA_037445245.1 Anaerolineaceae bacterium | reverse complement strand
ATTCACATTACGTTGCTGTTCAAGCTGCTAACGAAAAATTCAAAGAAACTTAGTTACGATGTAATAAGCTGTAATGGATAACCAACTAATGGATACAGTAATGTTTGAGAAAATATGCACTCTACTTGCAACTCAATGCCATGAACGCAGCAGCGATAATCCCCGGCGCACTTCGTGCACCCGCAGCAGCATCAACGTTGCCCCGTAGAGAATGCCCCCGCCTGCCACGCCGCCCGCCACGACCGCAATCACCGGCAGGGCGGCTGTTTCAGCCAGCCACATCCACAACCCGGCCGCCATCACCAACCCCGCCAGCCCGGCTTGCCAGGTTGCCTGCAAGATGGCACTACTCTGCAGTCCGTTCAAGCGGCGGCGCATGATCACCAGCAGGGCGATCATTTCCAGGAAGGTCGCCAGCGAGTTCGCCAGCGCCAGACCGCCGTGCGGCATCCAGCCGATGCGGGGAAAGAGCGCCGAGAAGAGCAGGCTGAACCCCAGGTTGAGGGTCATGGCTGCGGCGCCCACCATCACCGGGGTGCGGGTGTCGCGCAGGGCGTAGAAGGCGCGGGCGGTCACCTCGACCACCGAGTGCCCCACCAGCCCGGCGGCGTACCACAGCAGCGCCCAGGCGACCAGTTGGGTCGAGTGGGTGGTGAATTCGTTGCGCTGGTAAATCAAAGTGACCAGCGGCACGCGCAGCAGCATCAAACCCAGTGAGGCGGGGATCGCCAGCAGCAACACGCCGCGCAGGGTTGCCGCCAGCGAGGCGCGCATTTCATCCAGCTTGCCGCGCGCCACCTGCGCCGAGAAGGTCGGCAGGGCAGCGATCGCCAGCGATTGGGCGATGGCGGCTTGCGGCATGATCATCAACGGAAACGCCAGGCTGATGCCGGTGAGGCTGCCTTGCGGTTGCAGCGAGGCGAGGAAGGTGTTGAGCAGGAAGTTGAGCTGTACCACCGCCACCCCCATCAGGCGCGGCAGCATCAAGCGTCCCACCTGGCGCACCGGTGCCATCGATAATCCCAGGGTCGGCAGGTAACGACGTTGCGGCAGGCGCGCCGCCGCCGGCAGTTGCAACAGCAGGTGCAGGCTTGCTCCGATCACGATCCCCCACGCCAATCCGTGGATGCCGAGATGGGGCGCCAACACCAGGGCGCCGAAGATCCACCCCAGCGAATACATCGAAGGCGCCAGCGCTGGCAGCAGAAAGTGCTGGTGGGCGTTGAGGATCCCCATCACCAATCCGCTCAAACCGAAGATGACCGCTGAGGGCAGTTGTATGCGCAGCAGTTCTGCTGTTAAGGCTGCCTTGGCGGGGTCTTCGGCGGCGAAACCGGGCGCCAGGATGTAGCGCACCACCTGGGGTGCAAAAAAGGCGGATAGGATGCTGACAGCGGTGAGGATCAACAAGACTAGATTGGCAATGGCAGAAGCCAGTTTCCAGGCGGTTTGACGTTGCCCCTGTGCCAGCATGCTGGTGAAGGTGGGAATGAACGCCGAGCCCAGCGCCCCCCCGGCGACTAGATTGAACAGAATCTCAGCGAAGCGATTGGCGGCGAAGAAAGCTTCACTATCGGCGCCGGTGCCGAAGGCAGCCCCGGTCAGGCTCTTCGCTACCAGACCGATTACCTGGCTGATGATCATGGCGAACATCACCGTCCCCGCCGAGCGAGCAATCTGGCGGTTGGCGGAGGGCAGCGGCAGGGTGGGCAGCGTGGTCATAAGTTCGATTATACTGCCTGAAAGCTGATCGCAACCCCGTCGGCTTGACGCAGCGGGCTTGGCGGGTACAATTAGCCGAGTCGAACCCAAGCGGTGCAGTCAGCCCATGCGCGTAAATTTCTACGTCACTTTTCGAATACTGGTGGGTAGCAAAACGGTCGACCTGCCGCTTCCAGAAGGAATCACCGTGCGTGAATTGCTGCGGGCGCTTGTCACAACCTACCCGCAGTTGCGCGGCGCGGCGGTGGACGAAAACGGCTCGCTGTTGGCGCATGTGCACCTTTTCGTCAACGGGCGCGCAGCCCAATACCTCCCGGCGGCAATGATGACGCGCCTGAATTCTGAGGATAAAATTGATATCTTCCCGCCGATCGGCGGCGGTGTGTGGAGGCGAAGCTTGTAATTGTTATGGATTCTGAAATGAGCATTCACCCTCGCCGCGCTCGGCGCGCCTGGATGGAGGGGGTTACCCTGGCGTTGCCGATCGCTCTGGGTTACATTCCGATTGGTTTTGCTTTCGGCGTGCTGGCGAACAATGCCGGCATCTCCACGCTCAATGCAGTTTTGATGTCGCTGCTGGTGTACGCCGGTTCTTCGCAGTTGATCGCGGTCGGCTTGTTTGCTGGCGGGGCGCCGGCGCTTTCGATAGTGTTGACCACCCTGGTGGTCAATCTGCGCCACCTGCTGATGGCGGCGTCGCTCTCGCCTTACCTGCGCGGCTGGCGTTTGACCGAACTGGCTGCTTTTGGTTACCAGTTGACCGACGAGACGTTTGCGGTGCATTCAACCACGTTTTCCAATCGGGTGGTGCGGCAGCCGGTAGCATTTGGCGTCAACCTCACCGCTCAGGTTTCCTGGGTTTTCGGCTCCTGGCTTGGTTGCACCGCCGGTCAGTTGATTCCCGATGTCAGTCCGTTGGGTCTGGATTTTGCTCTGCCGGCGATGTTCATCGCCCTGCTGGTGTTTCAATTGAAAGAAACTGCCCACGTCGGCGCTGCGTTGCTGGCGGGGTTGCTGTCGCTCGCATTGAGTCAGGCTGGGGTGGCTCGCTGGAATGTGATCATCGCTACGGTTGCGACGGCTACCCTGCTTGTTTTATTGGATCGTCGATGGACCAAAAGTTGATCCTCTACACCATTGTGGGCATGGCGCTGGTCACTTATTTGCCGCGCCTGCTGCCGCTGTGGTTGTTGAGTGCCCGCTCGTTGCCGCCGCTGGTGGTCGCCTGGTTGCGGTATGTGCCACCGGCGGTGCTGGCGGCGATGCTGCTGCCCGCCGTTCTCGCCCCAGAGCGCCGGCTGAATTTAAGTGTGGAGAATCTGTACCTGTTGGCTGCCCTCCCGACCCTGCTGGTTGCCTGGCGCACACGAAGTTTGTTCTGGTCGGTGGTGGCGGGAATGGCACTGGTGGCAGTGGGGCGGGCGTTTTTGGGCTGAAAGGTATCCCTTGCCAGACCGCTGCCGACTTTGTGGAATCACCCCCCCTCTTTTTTTTCGTGGTAGAATTAAATGTTGAGTTTAACTCATGAAGGAAGTATTGATCTGATTATCCATGCCAGGGGTGGATTGACCGTTGATAGGGAACAATCCTTCCTATCCCTTATTCCATGCGAGTTCTCATGAATTTAATCCGCAAAGAGATTCCCAATAATTTTCGTTTGCCGCGTCGCATTAACCGGCTGGGCGAACTGGCTTACAACCTGTGGTGGGTGTGGAACCCCGAAGTGCAGGCGTTGTTTTCGCTGATCGATAAAACATTGTGGGAATCGCTGGATCACAGCCCGGTTGAATTTTTGCGCCAGGTGGAACGCCCGGCGTTGAACGCCGTCACCAACGATCGCTATTATCTCGATCTCTACGATGGCGTGCTGGAGAATTTCGACCGGTACATGCAAGGCGAAGCCACCTGGTTCAAGCAGAACTATCCTGACCTGATGGACAAAACCATCGCTTATTTTTCGTTCGAATTCGGGCTGCACGAATCGCTGCCGGTGTATGCCGGCGGATTGGGCGTGCTTTCGGGCGATCATCTCAAAGAAGCCAGCGATCTGGGAATGCCGATCGTGGCGGTCGGGTTCGTCTACAATCAGGGCTATTTCACCCAGCGCATCACCGAAGACGGCTGGCAGGAAACCGGCGGGCACCACCTGAAATTCGAGGACATGTCGATCATCCGCCTTTCGGATGCTGAGGGCAAGCCGCTGGTGATCTCGGTGGATCTACCGGGGCACCGCGTCATGGCGCGTTTGTGGCAGGTGCAGGTTGGGCGCGTCCCGCTCTATCTGCTGGATACCAACGTCGAGGGCAACCGCGATGCCGACCGCCAGTTGACCGCCCGCCTTTATAGCAACGATCCTGAAGTGCGCATCTCGCAAGAAATCCTGCTGGGCGTGGGCGGTGTGCGCGCCTTGCGCTTGCTGGGGTACGATCCTGACGTGTGGCACATGAACGAAGGGCATTCTGCCTTTTTGACCCTGGAGCGCATCGAAGAACTGGCGAAAAGCGGTATGGAATTCGATCAGGCGGTGGAAAAGGTTCGCTGTAACAATGTTTTTACCACCCACACCCCGGTGCCGGCAGGTAACGATCAATTCCCGATCTGGCTGGTGGACAAATATTTAGAACCGGCCTGGCCCCTCTTGCGTCCGCGCCAGCGCTTGATCGACCTGGCGCGTCACATCCAGCCGTGGGGCGAGATGTTCAGTATGCCGGTTCTGGCTTTGCGCCTTTCGGAGCATCGCAACGCCGTTTCGGAACTGCACGGGCAAGTCTCGCGTCAGATGTGGCATTTTTTGTGGCAGGATCGCGACGTGGATGAGGTGCCCATCTCGCATATTACCAACGGCGTGCACACCGCTAGCTGGCTGGCGCGGCGCATGGGGCTGCTGTTCAACCGCTACCTTGGCTCCGATTGGTTGAGCCGCATCGACGATCCGGATGTGTGGGCGCAGGTTGAAAACATTCCCGATGGCGAGTTGTGGGCGGTGCGTCAGCATTTGAAACGCAAGCTGATGGCGTTTGCCACCGAGCGCGCGCGTAAGCAGTGGGCGCAGGGCAAGAGCCATCCGGTGCAGGTGATCGCCAGCGGTGTGCTTCTGGAACCTTACGCGCTGACGATCGGCTTTGCCCGCCGTTTTGCAACCTATAAACGGGCTTACCTTTTGCTGCACGATTACGACCGTTTGCTGCGCATTCTCAACAACCCGCACATGCCGGTGCAGTTCATTTTTGCCGGCAAGGCGCATCCCGCCGACGAACCGGGTAAGCTGATCATCCAACAGATGTACCGGGCCGCCAAAGATGCCCGCACGGCGGGCAGGCTGGTCTTTTTGGAAGATTATGACATGAACCTTGCCCGCTATTTGGTGCAGGGTGTGGATGTCTGGCTAAACACGCCCCGCCGTCCCAACGAAGCTTCGGGAACCTCGGGGATGAAAGCCGCCCTTAACGGCGTGCTGAATTTCTCGGTGCTGGATGGCTGGTGGCATGAAGCCTATAACGGCAGCAATGGCTGGGCGATCGGCAACCACAATGAGTTTCCCGATTCCGACCAGCAGGACGATGCCGACGCCCAAAGCCTGTACGATACGCTTGAAAACGAGATCCTTCCGCTGTATTACCGCCACCAATCGGCGGACAAATTGCCGCGAGATTGGTTGGGGCGGGTGAAGGAATCCATACGCACGCTGGCGCCGCAGTTCAGCATGCAACGGATGGTGAAGGAATACATGCAGCAGTTTTACCTGCCGGCAATGTGTTCAGAAGAGGCGATCACAACGGAGGTATAGTGTCACTCGAATTTGTCTTTGCTCCCCAGGCGTTGGGGATGGCTTTGGGTATTTTTTTGTTGCGTGTGTGTGACATGACCATGGACACCATCCGTGTGTTGTTTGTGGTGCGCGGCAAAAAGGTTCTCGCCTGGATCTTGGGGTTCTTCCAGTCTCTGGTGTTTGTGGTTGCAATCTCTCAGGTGCTGACCAACCTCAACAACCCCTTGACGGTGCTGGGTTACGCCGCTGGCTTCGCCACCGGAATCGTGATTGGCATGTTCATCGAAGGACGGCTTGCCATCGGGCACGTTCACTTCACCATTATTTCACCCAAGCGCGGCGCTTCCATTGCTGAATCGCTGCGCCAAAGGGGCTTTGGCGTCACCGAAATCCCGGGGCGCGGCATGGATGGTACCGTATCGTTGCTGCACTGCAACGTGATCCGCAAGGATGTGCGCACGATAGAAAAAATTGTGATGGAAGCCGATTCTGAGGCGGTCATTACCGCCGAAGACATCCGCCCGGTGTGGCGTGGTTTCTGGCGGGCTTGAGATCAATATCCAAGGTTGGCGAGGGTGGTAAAAGCCTTGTCCTCTACTCGTATCAGGTAGAGCGGGCGGCGGGTGTCGCCGAATTCGTTGATCGAAATTGTGCCGGTCAAGCCGTGAAAATCCCGAATATTCTGCAAAGCCTGCGGCAAGCCCTGCGCCTCGCCGCCGCTTTGCTTCAACGCTTCAGCCAGTACCAGCATTGCCTCGTATCCCAGGGCGGCGGCAAAATTCGGCGCATAGCCGAAGCGCTGACGGTAACGCCGATTGAACACCTGCATTTCGGGTGACTGGCTGTTCATATCGAAACCCGCCACCAGCTCGGCGCCCTCGATGGCGCGCCCGCCGTTTTGAATGAAGGCTTCAGAATAAGCCCAAATGGTGATGAACAGTGGCACGTCCCAGCCAATCAGACGGCTGTGTTGGGCAAAAAAAGCGGTATCGAGGGCGGAAGCGGCGATCGCCAGTGCCTGGGGTTCGCTCGCCTGTAAACTGCGCACGATCTGCTGGTAATCCACTTCTCTGGCGGAGGAAAAACTTGCCAGTGCGGTCACCGTTCCCCCTCTGCTGACAAACTCATTTTGGAGACTGGCGGCAAACTGGCGGGTGAAGGCGGCGTTTTCCTCGTCGTAGAGGATTGCCAAGCGCTGAATGTCTCTTTCCAGCAGGCGCTGCGCCAGGAAGCGGTTGGCGTGATCGGTGTTGTCGACCACCCTGAAAAAGAGATCATCCTTTCTGCTCAACAGGCTGCTGGATGCGGTCGGGCTGAGCAGCACCACCCGGCGCGGCTGGGTGACTTCTAAACCGGTGAGGGTTTGCTGGCTGGTGATGTGACCGATGACGGCGACCACGCCGGCGTTGATCAGTTCGGCAGCCGCCTCGGCGGCGCCTTCGGGGATTCCGTGATCGTCTGCCACCAGCAACTCGATCTGCCTGCCGTGAATTCCCCCGGCGTCATTGATCGTTTCGACGGCAAGCTGGACGCCGTTGCGGGCGGCAATCCCCAATTCGGATTGCTTGCCGCTCAACTCTCCGGCGAATCCCACTTTAATCTGCGGGCGCAAACTGCAAGCCAGCGGCAGGTATGCCAGCCCGAGCATCAACATAACCCCAACGAATTTTTTGGCGCTCATTTACTTGATTTTGCGCACTTTGAGCAACAAGCCCTGGGTTGCGACGATTTCAACCCGGCTGCCTTCCGGCAGCGGTGCTTCTTCTGGATCGACCAGTTCAGCCATCCACTGTTCGCCGGCGGCAAGCACGGTGCCACGCGGATTGAGTTCGGTTTGGGCAATGCCGATCTGTCCGGGGAGCGACTCTTTGCCGGTTTGGATCGGGGTACGCTGCGCCCGGATGGCAAAGGTGACCACCGCCAGGAAGGTGAAGGCGAAGATCAAGCCGGTGCCGACCACCAGCGGGATGGAGACCGGCGCAAAGCCGGGCGCACGGGCGGTGTTGAATAACACCAGCGCCCCGGCGATGAACGAGATCGTCCCGGCGGCTGTCAGCAGCCCAAAGGTCGGGGTGTAAAGCTCCAGGATGAACAACACAATGGCGATGACGATGAAAAGGATGCCAAACCAGTTGACCGGCAGGATACCCAAGCCATAAACTGCCAGCAGCAGGCACACTATGCCGATGAAACCAGCCGCCCATCCGCCGGGGTTGGAAAGCTCGATCAGAATGGCTTGCACGCCGATCGCCAGCAACAGAAAGACCAGATTGGGGTTGACCAGCGTTTGCAGGATGTCTTCGATGAAGGTGTAATTGACCGGGAAGACGATCGCGTTGCGGGTGTTCAACGCCAGCGGACGTTCCAGAACGGTGACTGTGCGCCCGTCGAGCTGCTCTAGCAGATCGTCCAGGTCAGAAGCCCTCAGGTCGATCAAGCCGACCGCCAACGCCTCTTCCACGGTGGCGGCGCGGGCGGACTCGATGGTTTCTTCGGCAAGGCGTGTCGCTTCGGCGCCGCGTTCGGCGGTGAGCGCCCTGGCGGAGGCTTTCAGAGATTCTTTAACCTTGCTTTCCATCGTCTCACCGATGTCTTCACCCTGCAACCCGACCGGGCTGGCGGCGCCGATGGTCGTTTCGGGCGCCATTGCCGCCACGTGACCGGCGAGGGTGATCATCGTCCCCGCGCTGCCGGCGACCGCACCGCGCGGCGAAACGTATACGACCACCGGCACGCTGCTGGCGCGGATGTCGCGGATCATGCGGTTCATCAAATCGATGCTGCCACCCGGCGTGTCCAGTTGCAATACCACCACTTCGGCGCGCCGTTCGAAGGCAACCTGTAATCCACGCTCCAGGTAGTCCGCCATGATGGGCGTGAGCGGTCCGTTGGCGGTAAGTAAGATGACTTCGGGCGTTGCCGCCTGGGCTTGAACCTGCCCGGCTGGTAAGACCAGGAACAAGACGATCCACATCAACCACAGCCACCCGATAGTTTTTCGCAACATGCTGCCTCCAGCTTCATTATAAACCCAATAAAGTGGTTCTGATTATTCTCTTATACCTTGTTAATAGCCTTCTTGCAATCGCGCGGTATGCTAAGATCAAATGTTTGTAATCAATGTTAATGAGGTGGAAAGGAGTTAACGAATCATGGCAAAAGTTATCGGAATAGACCTGGGAACCACCAACAGTGTCGTAGCGGTGATGGAAGGTGGTGACCCGGTTGTAATTACCACTGCCGAAGGATCACGCCTTTTGCCATCGGTTGTGGCGTTCAATAAAAACGGCGAACGCTTGGTGGGGATACCCGCCAAACGCCAGGCGGTGATCAACCCTGAGAACACCATCTATTCCATCAAACGTTTCATGGGACGGCACTACGACGAAGTGGAAACGGAACGCAAGATGGTGCCTTTCGACGTCGTTAAAGGACCGGCGGGCGATGCCCGCGTCCATACCCCGGTCACCAAGCGCGAATATTCGCCCCAGGAAATTTCGGCGATGATCCTTGCCAAGTTGAAAGCGGACGCCGAAGCGTACCTGGGCGAAACGGTCACGCAGGCAGTCATCACTGTGCCGGCTTACTTCAACGACAGCCAGCGCCAAGCGACTAAAGACGCCGGAAAGATCGCCGGTCTGGAGGTGTTGCGCATCATCAACGAACCTACCGCCTCCGCCCTGGCGTACGGTTTGGATAAAAAGACCAACGAGAAGATTCTCGTCTTCGACCTTGGCGGCGGCACTTTCGATGTCAGTATCCTCGAGGTTGGCGACGGCGTGTTTGAGGTTAAATCCACCAGCGGCGACACCCATCTGGGTGGCGATGACTGGGACGAACGCATCGTCAATTGGGTGGCGGATGAGTTCAAGAAAGAACAGGGGATCGACCTGCGCAAAGATCGCCAGGCGTTGCAGCGGCTGCGCGAAACTGCCGAGAAAGCCAAAATCGAACTCTCGAGCGTAATGGAAACCGAGATCAACCTGCCCTACATCACCGCCGACGCCAGCGGTCCGCGCCATTTGCAAATGAAGTTGAGCCGCTCACGCTTTGAGCAAATGACGGCAGACCTGCTCGAACGCGTGAAAGGTCCGTTCCACGCTGCCTTGAAGGACGCCAACCTGAAAGCGACCGATGTGGACGAAGTGGTTCTGGTGGGTGGGGCGACCCGCATGCCGATGGTGCAGGAACTGGTGAGTTCCCTCACCGGCAAGGAGCCCAACAAGAGCGTCAATCCCGATGAGGTAGTGGCAATCGGCGCCGCCATTCAAGCCGGTGTACTCTCCGGGCAGGTCAAAGATGTTCTGCTGCTCGACGTGACCCCGCTTTCACTGGGTGTGGAAACACTGGGTGGGGTGATGACGACTTTGATCGAGCGCAACACCACCATCCCTGCCCGCAAGACCGAGATCTTCTCCACCGCCGAAGACAATCAGACTGCCGTTGATATTCACGTCTTGCAGGGCGAGCGTCCAATGGCGGCGGACAACATGAGCCTGGGGCGCTTCCGGCTGGAAGGCATCCCTGCCGCGCCGCGGGGTATCCCGCAAATTGAGGTGACCTTCGATATTGACGCCAACGGTATCCTGAACGTCTCCGCCCGTGATAAGGCATCCGGTAGGGAACAGCGGGTGACCATCACAGCTTCGACCAACCTAGATAAAAGTGAGATTGAGCGCCTGGTGCAAGAAGCGAAGCAACACCAGTCCGAAGACGCCCGGCGGCGTGAACTAGCGGAAGCCCGCAACATGGCGGACAATATCGCCTATCAGGCTGAAAAGCTGCTTAAAGAAGAGAGCGCAAGCCTGGATGCGGCATTGCGTTCTGACCTGGAGAACAAGGTGAAAGATCTGCGCAAAGCGATGGAAGGTGACAATGTCAGCTCGATTCGCAGCCAGAGCGAGTCACTGCAACAGACCCTCAGCCAGGCGATGCAGGTGAAAGCCGCACAACAGAGCGCCGCCTCTAGCGCAGATACGGGCGACGAAACTAGCCCGCCGGAGGGTGATGATGTGGTGGAAGGCGAGTTTCGCGAAACATGACCTGCTGCCCACCACAGGTGCCAATCATGATCCATGATGGCGGGCAAGTGAAAAAAGGCGATACCGAGCGTGGCGTTCACGTTGCGCTCGGTTTGTTTAAAGCCACTATGGCTGGCTTCAACTTGTTTTCCGTTTCGCCAAAGGCGCGCTTGGATTGCATCCGGGGCTAGGATTCTCTCATCCAATCTGCTAAAATCTGCATACAGGCACACCCTTCATCTGGAACTTGTGGATTGGTTTGAGCGTCTATAGGATGAAAAGGAGGATCATCCCATGTTGCAAAATCGCCTCTTTCTCTGGATAATCCTGGCTGGCGCCTTGATTGTCTTATCTGCCTGCCTGCCCGGCACTACCATTCCCAGCCAGGCGGAAATCGATGCGGCTGCCCAGCAAACGGTGGCGGCACAGATGACGCAGGCGGCGTTCGAAACACTGGTGGCAGAGCTGACCCAGCTTGCCCAGGCGACAGCCCCCCCCCCCCCCCCCCGAGACTTCCTCACCGACCACCACTGCCACGGCGACGGTTACGCCGTTGCCGCCGACCGTCACCGCCACCAGCATCCCCTGCTATTCGATTCGGTTCATTGCTGATGTCACCATCCCGGATGGAACGACATTCAGCCCGAACGAAAGCTTCACCAAGACGTGGCGCTTGCGAAATGCGGGCAGTTGTACCTGGACCACCGATTTCGATTTGGTGTTCATGGGCGGCAGCTTGCTCGGGGCGCCCCCCGCGGTGGACTTGCCCCATGCCGTTATACCCGGCAACACAGTTGATCTTTCGGTGAAGATGACCGCCCCAGCCGATAGCGGCGACTATATCGGCTATTGGCAACTGCGCAGCCCGACTGGTGTGATTTTTGGGCTGGGCGCCAACGCCAACCGCTCCTTTTGGGTCAAGATCACCGTGGAGCGCCGTCAAGGAAAATGGGACCCGGATCACCCCCGCGATTTTGTGTACAACTACTGTGAGGCGGAATGGCGCAGCAGCACCGGGCTGTTGCCCTGCCCGGGCAGCCGCGACGATGTGACCACCGGCTCGATCACGCGTACCTCTTCGCCGGTCTTCGAAGGCGGCTATAAAGATGACGAGCCGACCCTGATCATGATTCCCAGTCGCAGCAAGGATGGTTATATCCAGGGTCGTTATCCTGCCTTTAAAGTCAGAGACGGCGACCGCTTCCGCTCCCTGGTTGGCTGCCTGGATCAGAGTCCCAAGTGTGATGTCACCGTATTGCTGGACTACCGCGTGGAGGGCGGCGAGGTCAAGAATCTGGGTCGCTGGGCGGAAGCGTACGACGGTAAATGGACCTGGATCGATGCCGATTTGAGTTCCCTGGCAGGCAAGAGCGTTGAGTTCATTCTACGGGTCAACAACAACGGTGACTCAACCGATGACCGCGTCTTTTGGCTAGCGCCGGTTGTTGTTCGATAATCGGAATGGATAAAAATCGAGGGAACGAAACTGCCATGATCTGGATTGCGTACAGGTTTGGTTTGAAAGCAGGAGGCATAATGAACACGATTGGAGACAAGATGTCATTAAACCGCATTTCAGCAGGGTGGCTCAGCGGGCGGCTGCTGCAGGCGCTGGTGGTTCTTATTCTGCTGGTAGGACTGGCGCTTCCGGCGCCGCAGCCGGTCAGGGCTGTCACAATGCCCACAATCAATATCGTCAGTGTGGTCAAGGATGACAAAGTTACCATTCGCACCTACAACTTCC
>JBBIKU010000071.1:0-12312 GCA_037445245.1 Anaerolineaceae bacterium | reverse complement strand
AACGATAGTGCTGCCTTCAATGTTGTGCCCCGCCTCGGTCATCGTCTTGCAGCCTGCCATGACCGGGTTGAGCACGCTCAAAGCGTTATCCGCCAAGAAGCGGATCACCCTAGCTGCCGTCTTCGAATCGGGGGCAACCTCGGCGATGGTGGCGGCTAGCTGGGCGGTGAAATAGAGCGAGGCAGCATCTAGCCGATTGTGACCGTCATCCGCCATGTGCAGCGCCTTGCCCAACAGGGCGCGCAGGTCGATGCCCTCCATGACTTTGAGCGCCTTGTCCAGGATCGGACCCAGAACGTCGTTCATCCATTTCATGCGTTCGATCACTTCAGAGCTGTAGGCGCCCATACGCAACACCTTGCCGCGCCCTTCGTTCAGCCCGGAGTAGGCTTTAATTCCGTGCACTTTGTTTTCGACGATGTAAACCATCATCGATGGAGAAATCACGCCCGCCATCGGTCCGACCGAGCTGTGATGATGACAGGGTTCAAACTCATACTTCCCCGAATCAACTAATTGCTGCGCTTCTTTCTCGTCCTTGGCTTTCCCTTCGAAGATGAGCGCTCCCAAAATCGCACCCTTCACGGGACCCGACATCCGCTCCCAGGTAACCGGGGGTCCGGCATGCAGGAACAGGTTTTCCTTCATGCCGGGAATGACATCGATGGCTTTCGCCACACCAACCACACTCGGCTGGGCTTCCATGAATTTGTCAACGGTCTGTTGATTGGCTTTTTCGATATCGATCATTTTATCCTCCAAAATAGATGAGACCCCGGGATTAGCTGTGCGCCAATCCCGGGAGGGAATTATGGTTTATTGTTTCATCCGTGCCAGAATGGCAGCGAGCTTTTCGTTGCCACCGGCAGGGGGTTTCCAATCCACGTGAACGGCTTTGGCGCCCTGAGCCACCAAATTTTCGGCAAACGATTCCAGTCCGACATTAATGCCCGCAACCGGCTTCTTTATCGGCGCTAGATCAATCGGCGTGCCCACCGCAATCGCTTTCTCATCGCCGCTGTTCAATGTCCGCATCAGTTTGCCGGCGTAACGCACCATCATCTCGTTACTGGTTTCCACCCATGCTCCGGCAGCCTTCAACTGGGCAATCTGTCTGGTCATGCCCTGTGGATCTTCATCCGTACCGGTGACCACCGCCACCACTTCCAGGTAGCGTCCGTCCTTCTCCGCAAGCTGTTTGGCTTTGGCGATCGCCGGTGCTAGTTCGCTCGCCGGGTCGGGGTGCGAACCGTATCCCAGAACCACATCCAACATGATCACCGCCACCTCTTTGTCCTTCGCCTCTTCATACAGGCGGTCAATGCGCAGTTCGTTGTCCATCATCGGGTGCAGACGACCCACGGTAAATTCATCCTCGCCCAGGTCGACAATGGTGTGTTCCTTGCTGACCAGCGAATCCGCCAGTTTATTTTCCTTGTTGAGGGGGGCATTTGCCCACACCTTCGGCAAATAACCTTGCAGGATGTATTGCGCTTCGTACGCCAACGTACCGCCGGAGAACAACCCTCGTAGGTAGCGTTGACCTTTGGCAAACCGCTCCAGCTTCAAATCAGGCTCGGCGCTGGCTTCGGCGCCCTTCTGAGCCAGTTCAACTGCCAGGCGCGCCGCATCGTCCAGGCTGACCGCAAAATGAATGTTATCCATCTTCCAGGTGGAAGCCGAGCGCCCAATGAAGTTGACCACTACCGGCTTACCGGCTCTACGCGCCACCTCTAATACCTCATCAGCCACGCTGGGTTCCGGTGGCTTCGAGACCAACACAATAACCTTGGTATCCGCATCGCGGCTGAGAACATCAATCCCCTGTTTGAAGGTGGCGGCGCCCACTTTGGCGGAGAGATCACGCCCACCGGTGCCGATCCCAAAGGTCACGCCCCCGCCCAACTGGTGAATGCGCGAGGTCACCTGCTGCAAACCAGTTCCGGCGGCTGCCACCACCCCGATCAGTCCAAGGCGCACCTTGTTGGCAAAGCCCAACCCAACCCCGAGAACGTTTGCTGTACCGCAGTCTGGACCCATGACCAGCAACCCTTTCTCGGCAGCGATCTTCTTCAACTCAATTTCCTCTTCGAGCGGCACGTTATCGCTGAAGAGAAAAACATGTTTGTCCATGCGCAAAGCATCTCGCGCCACACCACCGGCATAGCGTCCGGCGACCGAGATCAGCACCCAGTTGGCGTCCGGCAGAAGTTCCGCCGCCGACTCAAGGCTTTTGGGCAACGCTTTCGACTCCATCGCCGAGCGGCGACGGGTCAGCAGATCATCCACCTGCGCCAGGGCGTTATCAACCGATTTCTCGCTATCGCCACGAATCACAACCACCATATCATCCGGTTTGGCAGCTTTTGCTTCTGCCGGCAGCAGGTCGATGCGGGCAAGCAATTCTTTGTTGGTGTCTGTTCCCATAATCACGCCGGCGTCTTCTACGCCAGGCAAATCGGACAGGGAACGTTGTAACTGCATCAAGAATGCTGAATCGAAATACGCACCAGATCGTATTTGTGACTTGCTGACTGTCATTGCAACCTCCAGCTTAAAATTTCACCGGCGCAATGGGAAAATCCCATTAGGCCGGGCTTGGACTTAGATAGCGCCGCCGATTATGTGTTAACGCTGACGGGTGTGGCATTCTGTACGCTGCAATGCGTTTCGCCAGGCGAAAACGCAAAACGGACGCACAGGTCAAGTGCAGTAGATGACAGCTCATCTCACCAGCGAAGAAATAAGTGGGGGGTGAACATGGCATGATGGGGAAGAAAAAAGAAGAGCTTTTTCCTTTTGCTTTTCACATGGGCATGATATGCTGTGTTGGCTTTCCAGGTTCACAGATTGGTTCGAGCCAGATAGGGCTCCCAAAAAATTGCACTGCCAATAATTCAAACATATGTCTGACATATCGCAGCACAAACTCATTATAGCAACTCAAAATTTTGATGTCAATAATATTTGTTACCCCCAACACATGACCAATGTTCTGTTAATATTGGAGGAACAAAAAATGCATAATTTCTGCATATTTTGATGGATTTTATCCTGGTTCAAGAGCGCCGAAATATACAGATAAGTGATAAAATGCCACATACCTGCTGAATTTCATCACTTGCAATTGATGTCTGACATTTATAAACTAAAACATACGCAGTTTTTTGGCCACATAGATAGCAGCCATGATTCTCAAGACATGAATTTAGAAATCCATGTTGCAGGCGAAACTGTAAAATCATAGAACAAGGAGAGAAAAATCATGAAGCTTGAACTGCCAACCAATGTAAGTCAGGAATCGATGACAATTGACGTTCGTGAGATCGAACCCTTGCTGCAAGCACCGCCGATGGATTTAAAGCCCTGGCCCGAGGCGACGATCACCCTCAAGGACGGGCGCATCCTTTACATCCGTTCGGCAAAAGAAGAAGAAGCCCCATTGATGCTGGAGTACATGAAAAAATATTTGGATGTCGACCGTGACTTCTACGACATTGTCGGCGTACGCGTCTATGCCGAGATCCTGGGATGGATCCGCAAACGCCTCAAGGACCCCTTCACACTGGTTGGTTTGATCGACGGTGAAATGGTCGGCTTTGCCAACGGGCGCGTCATGAATGAAGACATTGCCATCAGCCTGCACACCATGGCGTTAGCCCGTCGTGGTCGCATCGGATGGGCAATGTACTACGCCAAGACCTACTACGCCCTCGAAATTCTCGGTTGCAATGAGTGGTGGTCGACCTTCGAGAGTTACAACGGCTGGCGCATGGCGGGTCTGGAAATGGCACAACCCAGTTACCCCTGGCCCGAATACCAGCACGAATTGGGTGGTGCACGCATTTACTACGTCACCAAGAAATACTGGGACACCGCCGTCAAAGATTTCGCCCGCCAGATGATCGGAGCAGATCTGGTCTTTGATGTCCCCGCTGAAGTGAAGAAAGCCAACGCCAATTTCAGGATGCCGGAAGAAGTCGTCGTCTAAGCCGCATCCCATGCTGTCTATAAATTGAAAAACGTCCCTCTCTGAAACAACGGCTGATCATAGCTTCCCGGGCGGGAAGCTATGATCAGCTTGCTTGTACCGCAATGACCGAATGTCTTGATAAGTCGGCAACACCATTCGATTTTCACAGCACCCGCAGCAGTGCATATGCTGCACGAGTGAAGGATTTTTTAATCTTATCCATTTCTACATTTGGAGGTGTGGTTTGTTCCATGCAGTAGTTGCAGTGAAACAAGTGCCGGATACCACCAACATCCGAATCGACCCCGAGACGGGAAACCTGATTCGGGCAGGCGTTCCGGCAATCCTGAATCCCTATGACGCACACGCCCTGGCTGCGGCGGTGGAGTGGAAACGAAAACTGGGCGGAAAGGTTACCGTCCTTTCGATGGGACCGCTGTCATTCGTCGCCTCAATCAGGGAATGTATCGAACTCGGCGCTGACGAGGGAATCTTGTTATCTGCCCGTGAATTTGCCGGCGCCGATACGCTTGCCACCTCGTATGTGCTTGCCGAAGCCATCAAAGCCATCCACCACAAGCACCCGGTTGATCTTGTTTTCTTCGGCAAACAGGCAATCGATGGCGACACTGCCCAGGTAGGTCCCGGAGTTGCCTGCCGACTGGATTTACCGATCATCACCTACGCCGTGAACATCCGCGAGATCAATCTCGACCGGAAACACATCATCGTCGAACGCAAAACCGAGCGCTGGATCGAAGTGCTCAAGGCACCCCTTCCCGCCGTTGTCACCTGCGAGAATTCCATCGCTAAAATCCCCTACGCCTCACTGCCCGATCTGGTGCGCTCGCTGCGTTATGAACCGGCGGTGTGGACTTTCGAAGGTCCGGTGCCCTTCAAGCGCGAACTGGTCGGTATGAAAGGCTCACCGACCTGGGTATATAAAACCGGGACGCCCGAGCCCACCGAACCGGGTGAAGTGATCCACGCCGATGAAATGGGTGTGGAAGCCGCGGTGAAATACGCCCTCGATAAGGCAAAAGCTGCCGGGATTATCAGTTCGATTTTTGGAGGTGCGTAATGGCAGAACGCCGTTTCTGGGTGTTTATTGAACAGGAAGAAGGAAAACCCAGCCCGGTCTCATGGGAATTGCTGGGGGTTGCCCACAAGCTGGCATCCGAAATTGAGGATGAACTCCAAGCCAGCGGCGATAAGGTTGTGGTGGAAGGCGTGTTACTCGGCGAAAACGTTGAACCGATCGCCCACACTGCCATAGAATATGGCGCCGAGCGGATATACCTTATCGACGACGCCCGCCTCAAGCATTACCGCAATCGACCCTATTACAAGGGCATCACCGCATTGGTGAACAAGTACAAGCCCGAAGTTTTTCTGATCGGCGCCACCACCCTGGGGCGCGATCTGGCAGGCGCAGTGGCAACCTCGCTGGGCACCGGACTCACCGCCGACTGCACCCAGCTTGAGATGGGCTTTGCCCGCAACAGCCCCAAGAAACTGCTCCTGGCAACCCGTCCCGCTTTCGGCGGCAACGTGATGGCGACCATCGTTTGTCATAAGACCACGCCGCAGATGGCAAGCGTCCGCCCGCGTGTCTTTCCAATGCCGCAACGCGACCCCACCCGCACGGCTGAAATCATTCGCGAGCAACTGTCCAATGATGACAAGATGGACAAGGTCGAGCTGCTTGAGGTCATCCGCGATCGGGTTCAAGATGTCAACATCGAATACGCCGATGTGATCATCTCCGGTGGGCGCGGTCTGGGCAGCCCGGATGGCTTTGAACTGCTCGAGAAACTGGCATCCGAGCTCGGCGGCGTGGTCGGCACCACCCGCCCCTGCGTCGATGCCGGCTGGATCAACTACGGACACCAGGTTGGGCAGACCGGTAAGACCGTGCGCCCCAAGCTCTATGTCGCAGCCGGTATTTCGGGCGCCTTGCAACACAAAGTCGGCATCCTGAACTCCGACTTTATCATCGCCATTAACAAAGACCCCCATGCGCCCATTTTCGAGCTCTCTCACATCGGCATCACCGGCGACCTATTCGAAATCATCCCTGAATTCACCAAACAGATCAAGGAAATGAAGGAGTCGTGGGCATGAGCCAGCAAGTCAACTCCAACGAGCTGTCCTTAAAATTCGATGTTATCGTCGTCGGCGCCGGACTGGCGGGTTCTGCAGCGGCTATCGTCGCCAGCCGGGCTGGCTTGAAGGTAGCGTTGATCGAGCGCGGGCACAGCCCGGGGTCAAAGAATTATTTCGGCGGCGCCATCTACACCCATGCCCTCGAGGAAGTGCTGCCCGGTTTCATGCAGAAGAACCCTCCCTTTGAACGTCCGGTGACCGAAGCCGGATTCTGGTTCCTCTCCAACAACGGAGTGGTCAAAATGACCGTGCAGGGTGGAAGATTGGACCACGATCCAATCGACGCCTACGTCGCCCTGCGGGCTGATTTCGACCATTGGTGGGCAGAACAGGCGCAGGAAGCCGGCGCCTTTCTGATCCCCAAGACCTCGGTGCTGGATTTTCTGCGCGATGGGCAGGGCAACGTCATCGGCGTGACCACCGACCGCCGAGATGGCGAGGTGCACGCCCCACTGGTGATCATCTGCGAAGGCGTCAACAACCTTCTGACCCAGAAACTGGGACTGATCGATCACGACATCGAGCCGGCGCGGGTGGCGCTGGGCGTCAAGCAACTCATCTCACTCGAAGCCGATACCATCAACGCGCGCTTTGGCTTGCCCGATAATTTGCACGGCGTGGCGCTTTCTGTGCTCGGCGATGTGTCGCTGGGGCTGCCTGGCATGGGCTTCATTTACACCGGCGTCAAGAATGTCTCGGTCGGGTTTGGCATCAACCTGGACGTGCTGGCGGAGTACCGCCTGCGCCCGTATGAAGTGCTGCAGCGCTATCTCGATCATCCGGCAATCGCCCCGCTGGTCAAAGGCGGGCAGTTGATGGAGTACGGCGGGCATCTCATCCCGGAAGGCGGCTGGCGCGACAAACCGCGCCTGTACAGCGGGGGTGCCATGGTCGCCGGCGACGCCGCCGCCATGGTCAACGCCCTGCACTGGGAAGGCACCAACATGGCAGTGATCGCCGGCAGTCTCGCCGCTGAAACCGCCATCGAAGCTCATAACAAGGGCGACTTTTCTGCCCGCACGCTATCGGCTTACGAGGATCGGCTCAAAGCCCGCTTCGTCCTGCAGGATTTGCGCCAGTACCGCAACTTCTCCAAATTCCTAGAGACGCACCCTCATTTCATGGATGTTTACCCCAACTTCCTCAATGATGCCCTGGGACAGTGGTTCAGCGCCTACGGCAAACCCAAGAAGCAACTATTTAAAGATATCCTTGGCTCATTGACCCGCCGTCGACCCGTGCTTAAAGCCGTCGGCGACATCGTGTCAATGGGAAAGGCGGTGATGGGATGGTAATGAAACGCGGTGACGATTTCAAGATCAAAGAATTGCCTGCGGATGTGGGCGAACTACCGGTGGTTTATGTCGATGACATGTTGATGACCCTCAAGTACTTCCTCGATGAAGAAGAAGCGCACCTGTGGATCAAAGATCAGAGTGTGTGCGCCCGCTGCAAATACAAACCTTGCCTGTATTTCTGCCCGGTGGGGGTTTATTCGGTCTGCGGCACAGGCGAAACGCAGATTCAGGTCGCCTACCAGAGCTGCGTCGAATGTGCCAGTTGCCGGGTGGGTTGTCCCTATTCCAACATCGGCTGGAAGTTACCGCGCGGCGGCTTCGGCGTGGCGTACAAATTCGGATAGGCAGTTCAAACAACAACTTAACGCCCCCGCTGGAATGTAAACCGGCGGGGGTGCTTTGTTCAATGAATGAGGGCGCGCTCTTCCACCGGCAGGTGCTGGCGCGCCTGCTGGCGCAAGTAATTGACCGAGGTGAAAAATTCGCGCATCATCACCACCATCAGATAGCGCCCGGTGGGTGTGAGCGTCAGCCAGCGGCCGTCATCCTGCTGATAAGCTGCAAAGAAGCGCATGAACAGCGTTTCCAGCCACAGCCCGCGCTCCAGTGCAACCCCAAAGGCTTTCCGGAAATGCTGCTTATCCAGTTTAAGACCGAACAGGCGCATCATATAGAAGTAACGCATCTGATCACGCCGGGAGTAGCGGCGCAGCGCCGTCAGTGCCGTGCGCCCCTGCGAGATCAGGCGCCGGTATTCCTGCAACGAGAAGGTATTCACGTACAGGCTGCCGTTCAGGTAGCTGAACGCTCCTGAGCCAACCCCAAGGTAATCGTCGTAATCCACAATGTACTCGTCGATCAAATCTGTTCGCTCAGCGCTCCCGCCTGGCAGGATGAACGGCGTGCTGCCCCTGTCCATCAGCGGCGAAGGGCGCCGCGAAAACGTCCAAGCAGAAGCCGGCAGGTATTCCCCAGCCAGCCGGCGCGTCAGTAAAAAGTAAAAGCGGGCTTCCTTCTCCGAGGGAGGTAGGCCCGCCTCCCGCCTGATCTGCTGCCCGACCGCCGGCGAGCACCCACTTCTTCGTGGGTACGAGGTCATCAGCGGGTAAAACGTGGTCTGGTTGGCAGTCGAGCGCAGCACCATATCGGCATCCCGTTGCAGCGATTCCGCAGACTGCCCCGGCAGGTTGAAAATCATATCCACATTAAAGGAAGGGAAAGCCGAGGCGTAAGCCTGGATGCGAGCCAGGATCGCTTTGCCCGAACCGAAGCGCTCCAATCGCTGCATCTGGCGCAGTAGGTCGTCATCGAAGCTCTGCACCCCAACCGAGAGACGCTGCACGCGCCCCTGCAAGCGCTTCGCGATGGTGTCGTTGAGGTGGTTGGGGTTGGTCTCACACGAGACCTCTTTCACCCCCAGCAGCGAGCGCGCCAGGTCGATCGTCTCGCACAATTCCTCCACCAGGATGGTGGGCGTGCCGCCGCCAATGTACATCGAGGGGAAGCGATAGCCCAGCCCGGCGACGATGCGCATCTCCTGCCGCAAGTCTGCAAAATACTGCCGCGCCAGCTTCTCTTCAAACACAAAGCGGTTGAACGAACAATAAGGACACAGGCTCTCACAAAAGGGCACATGGGCGTAAAGCAGGTAGCGGCGCTGCGGGCGCGGTGGTGGCAGCGCCGTCCCGTCCGCCGCCTGCAGGCGGGAGAGCTTGCGCGTAGCATATTTCAAATAAGCTGTGAGCAATCGTTCTGAAATCATCTGCAATCCTGACCAATAAAAAACACCTCTCCCACGCTCAGTCTGAGAGCGGGAAAGGTGCAGCCCCCAGGTGGACGTAAATTAGGCACACATGCCGCGCCGCGTCACGGCATGTTGATCACCAGCGGCAGCGTCAATCCGATCAGGATCAACACCAGACCAATGAAGATGAAGAACTGCCAGCGTTTGTAGAACGGTAATTGCGGTTCCTTATTATTTTTGTTTTGCGGCATAGATTTCTCCTTCCGGCCATGATTCATATTATACCGCCTGAGGGATTGGATGAGCGAACCATTTGCGTGGTTACCCCTTCCAAGGACCTTCCATTCTTCGCAAGAGAAGGAAGTGCTCTTCGATTTCAGCGAAAATAATCCGCAAACAATTTTCGCATGGTAACCCTACTTACGGTAAAAAGCTTTAGATCATTCGCATGGATTCAGTGTACAACATGCTTTTGATTCAGCTTTAACTCGGCAGTTTCCTCGATAGTAATAATCCGTTCATGAGAAGGGATGTAGGTAGATACAACGTTGAGTAGAGTAGTCTTGCCGCTGCCGGTGCCCCCAGAAATAACGATATTAATCTTGGCTTCAACACAGGCTTTGATAAATGCAACGAACTGGTTATTGAATGTACCATTGTTCACTAAATCTTGAGCGGTGAAGGGAATAACGGCAAATTTCCTTATGGTTAGAATAGGTCCATCCAGTGAAAGGGGTGGAATAATTGCATTGACTCGGAACCCGTTTGGTAACCGGGCATCAACAAATGGCAAAGACTCATCCACCCGTCTGCCGATGGGGGCTAAGATGCGGTCGATAATTCGCCTCAAATGAGCGTCGCTTGAAAATTTTATGGCGGTAGGTTCAATGATACCAAATCGTTCGATGTATACGTCGTTGGTACCGTTTACCATGATCTCGGTGATATCAGTATCGTTCAGAAGCGACTCGAGGGGGCCATACCCGATGAGATCAGAGATAATCCATTCGAGTATTTGAAATTTCGATAGTCCCCTGCACTTGATGAATTAAAGCAAACATGGTGGTTTCCTTTCTCTAGGAGCCGCCACCGGTAATGAAGAAGACCCACTTGAATTTTTTATGGCGAGAGTGGGGGTCGAACCCACGACCAAGGGCTTATGAGTCCCCTGCTCTACCACTGAGCTACCTCGCCGGTCTTGCAGCGCAGCAATATTACTATGACATGCTCGGATTGTCAACGAAGCCAGGTTGTTAGACAACTATCTCCACCCCACCTGCTGTACCCCCCTTTCAGAGGTGGTTCACACAGAATTCAGTCCCACTTGCGCTGAATCGCATCAGTATCTGGTATACTTCAAGCACCCCCACTGATCCACCTTGCGCTGCGTGGTCGATCACGCCTTCGAGTTCCCGAAGCGACACAGCAAGCGGCACACGACAGCGGCAGGCAACTGCCAACCGGCGCAATAGCGGTCAGATCAGGAATTCCACAATGCGGTATCTCTTGCGACGCTGCTCTTCAGGGCTGATCGCCTGATTCATCTTTCAAACTATCCTCTTTTTCTCAATTCGCTCCGCCTTCCCTGGCGACTACGCCAGTCAATTCACCCTCTATTTATTACCCCCGAGGAAATGGCGCAGCTTCGCCATTCCCTCGGGCTGGGTCTTCCGACATGGCGTCAATATCTGATCTGGCTGAACAGCTTTGTGCTCTGGCAGCCAAGCCTCTATCGCGATGGGCTCGTCAACGTGATCACCAACGTTCTGCCGGCAACCCTTCTTGTTTTTGGCAGCGGAACAATCTTAGCCTTTCTTGTCGGTCAATGGCTCGGCTGAGTCGCCGGCTGGCGCTAGTGGGTCTGACGCTGAGTGTCACCTACGCGCTGATGGCAATCTCACACCCTGCCCTTATGGAAACCGCCTGGCAACGCGGCATATACAACCCCGAAACCGGATTCGATGCCGAATTTGTTGTCAGCCATCCTTCACCGCCTTCGGCGCATCATCTGCTGGGCACCGATTCGATGGGTCGCGACGTTCTCAGTCGCTTGCTTTACGCCACCCAGCCCGCCTTCTTGCTGGCTATCGCCGCCGCCCTCACCACAGCCTTTACCAGCATTGTCGCCGCAGCGCTGGCGGTTTACTTTCGCGGCTGGGTCAATTTTCTCATCAGCCATCTGGCAAGCGCGCTGTCGTTGCTCCCGGCGCCGATCTTTATGGTCATTGTATCGGTATGGGCTGGCGATGCCTTCGGGCCAGTTGGATTCGGCATTGGCTACGGGTTGATCACCGGTTTAGGCTCGGCAGCGATTGTCATGCGCTCACAAGCGCTGGGGGGGATGAGCCGCAAATTCATCGAAGCCGCCCGAATCGCCGGCGGCGGACCCTGGCGCATCATCAGCCACCATCTCGTACCGCAGATGATCCCCATGGGAGGTATACAGACGCTTGTGGCGGTCGCCGGCGTGGTCATCGCCGCCGGCTTCATTGCCTGGTACGGTGTCGGCGCCGGCTGGAAACGGCTCAACTGGGGCGCCATGATCATGTGGGCTAAGGATTTCATCTACCACCGGATCACCTGACACGCTATGATTCCCCCAGCGCTTGCCCTTTCCCTGTTTGCCACCGCTTTCTATCTGGTGGCAAACGGGTTGCAGGATGTTTTCGATCCCCACATGCGTCGCCAGGCTGCCCAGCGCAGCCCGCTGACCGATTAAGCAAAACCCAAACCACGCTCTTTCATCGAGACGAAACAGCCTTGACCGACCACCAAATGATCGAGCACTGCCACGTCCAGCAGTCTGCCCGCCTGTTGTGTCGCCCGCGTCAGGGAAAGGTCCTCTGGGCTGGGAGTGGGATCACCACTGGGATGGTTATGAATCAGAATGATCGCCGCCGCGCTGCGTTGCAGGGCGGTTTTGAACAATTCACCCACCCGCACCATCGAAGCATTCAACGATCCTTTATAAATTTTCTCGATCGCAAGCACGCGGTTGCGCGTATCGAGCAACAGCACCCACAATTCCTCATGCAGCAAGGCGCCCATCTCATACTGCACCAGATCGGCAGCGTCTTTTGGGCTGTGGATCACGGCTCGCTCCTCGGGGGCTTCGCGACTCATACGCCTGC
>JBBIKU010000070.1:0-12381 GCA_037445245.1 Anaerolineaceae bacterium | reverse complement strand
GCGCCGGGCGCAGTGATTCCATTCCGGGCTGGCGCGGCGCGCCGAAGAGATCATCCACCGCCGCCTGAAGCTGATCTTCGCTGCTGAACATGCCGTGGATACGACCGGGACCCTGCACCACCTGCGCCGCGGTCAGCTCGCTGACCAACTGGCGGGCGTCTTCGATGGCAGCCTGCAGCGCCCCGGCGTCAAAGGTACGCCCGCCGAATTGCTGACGCAGGCGCCTCAGCGCCGCGGGCGGCAGTTGCGAAGCCGCCAGCGACGTTTCGAGCAGGCAGGCATACGCCGCGTCCTGCCGACCCAGGCCCCCCTCTGCACTCGCCGCCACAGACGAGTGCTCTTGATTGTGGATCGTTTCTTCCATCCTGCACACCTCCTGATTGGATCGGATATCGATTGCCGCGCCGGCGGTGATGCAGCCAGACAAGCCGGCTGGGGTGATGGCGCGCAGAAAAGCGCCACCGCGGGCTGGTTGCACCACCAAGTCAACGCTGAACACGCGTAACAGTCGCTCCACCCGTTTGCCCTGGGCGGTGAACAGCACGTCCGCCGAAAAACCGACGCTGGGCTTGGGTTCCCGCTCCGTCAGCATTTGCCTCCCCAGTTCGGTCAGCACCGCTGCGGAGGGTCCCAGGGCTTTAAGGCGCAGCGTAACCCCCTTGCGAGTCGCATCCCACACCGGGTTACGACAAATTCCCGCCAAGTCGCGCACCGAGCGCCACGGGCGGTGATCGATGTAACACTCGGCTCCTTCCCATAGGGGCAGGCTCGCCCGCAGGCAGGTTTCACTAAATTCCCAGCCGTTGCCGTTGCCGGCGCTGATGGCGAGGATCTCGAATTCACCGTCCCCCTGGACGACGGCACCTGCTGAGAGCCTCACCCGCTGTCGATTCGATGATGATTCGATCTCCATATGCCTCCTTCCACAGCATCACCCCTTTGGTTCGCCGCTTTCCGCATCCACCTTGACCGCTCGCGGCTGCAACGGTGAATAACGCGGCAGGCGCCGCGGCGTCAGCGGCGGCGCCTTATTCCCCAACGCCAGCAGCGCCTCAACATCCGCCGTTTCACCCGCAAAGCGATATACCAAACGCAGCAACTCGCTGTCATCTACCAGTCGCCGGTCACGCAACTGCCCCATCACCGACATAGCGTAGGTTGCCGCCAGACCCAGCGCCACATTGTCACGGGCAGAAATGTCGGCTCCCTGCACCGATAGCGTCACCAGCGGGTCGATCTTCGCATCCACCAGACCGCGCCGCTGCAGCACCACCTGCAGCAGATCGCCCACCAGCCACACGAAGAATTGCTGACGCTGCTCGAAGTGGCGGTAGGTCGGTCCCCCGGCGGCTTCGGCGGTGGTGCGGGTGGCGCTCTCCGGTTCGGCGAGGAAATGCAGCGGCAACCCTGCTCCCGAGGCGATCATCTTCTTCAGCGCCAGCCCGTCGTTGGCAGCGTCCTGCGATTCCAGCTTGGGGGCGATGACGTCCCAGCTCTCGCTCTCATCGGTCACCAAGATCGAGCCCGGCGCGGGCGGATTGGCGTTGAGCAGTTGCTGGCGGGCGATGCGGTCGGTTTCAGCGGCAAAACGGGCGCGCACCACGTACAGAAAGGCGTTCCGAAAGCGATTGAGTCGGGCGCGATCCTCCAGCCAGTTGGCGTAGCGCGCCAGCCAGCGCAGCACCGGCGCCAAATCGCTTTCACCCCATTGCGCGCCGACGGGACGGTTGACGGCGTAATGCAACATGACCGCCTCGAAGCGTCTGCCGTTGGCAGTTCCGCCCGCCGAAGTTCCGGACGGCTGCAGCGGATCGTAGGCAGGATAGGGCAGCGGGTCGGGATACTCGAACCCCGGCTTGGGGTGGAAATACAGCGGCTGTTCGAGATCGTTACTGCGGCTTTCGATGCGCTCGATATCGGTTGCCGGCAGTGCCCGAACGTACGACATACCTGACTCATCGGTGGAAACCAGAATGAACAAGTTGCCGCTGCGGGTCAGTTCGTCACACCATTCCACCAGCCGTACCTGCATACGGTTGAGGCGATGATCCCAAAAGCGGCGAATGAAGGCAGCCGTGGGCGGGTGCTTGCACGAAATCGAAATACCCCCGCCCACCACGTACTGCGAGGTCAAGGTTACGATGCGGCGCGCCAGTGGGTTGACCCGCCAGGCTTCGATGGCTTGCCGCAGCACTTCCTGGCGGTCGTGATCGTAACGGTCGCGCTCGCTGCGATTGAGGCTGCGCCCGACGGTCAAGAAAGCGGCGTCGGTCTCACGCAGCGCCAGCTCGACCCTGCGGCGCACCTCACCGCCGATGAAGCGTTCCAAAAAACGTTGCCGCCAGCCCATCAAACCACCCCCTGCCCGCTATAGCCCTGGGTGCGCGCCCAGGCGTCCAGCGCCCGCGCCCACTCCAGCAGGGATTCCTCACCCTTCGTGGCGGCAACAGCGGCAAACAACTTCACACAACCGTCGCCGGTGAAACACCAGCGCTGCTCGGGCGAGATCAGTTTTGCCCATCCATCCTGAATGCACTCGATCTGGATGAGGTCTCCGGCGCGCAACCAGCCGATGTGAGCGTACTGCGTTCCCGGGCCGCGGCGCACCCGCAGCGCCTCTACCTGCACCACGCCGTTGCTGGCGCCGCCGAGAACATCGCTCTTCTTGAGGGTATCGACTGCGAGCATGCTGCGTCGCAGATAGGGCAGCGGATCGACCGCACCGTTGAAGCCGGGCATCCCCCCTTGGGCCGGGCGGATCTCGAAATGCAGGTGGGGTGCGCTGCTGTTGCCCGAATTTCCACTCATGCCGATCACCTGCCCAGTGACCACCGCCTCCCCGGCGTGCACCTTGACCAGGCTGAGATGGGCGTAAATGGCAAGGAAGCGCTGCTGTGCCTGCTGGTGCTCGATGCGTACGTGTAGCCCGTAGCCCTGCGGGTCGCTGCTCACGCTGGCTACTTTACCGTCTGCCGTCGCCCGCACCGGCTGACTTAACGGTAGCCCAAAATCGATGCCGTTATGACCCGCCAGATTGAAACGCCGGTATGCCGCTGGGTTTTCACCAAATTTCTGGGTGATCGGCGCCCCCTCGTCGACCGGATATGCAAGTTCCATTGCGCCTCCTGTTCCTGTCAGAGAACGATTTTCTAGAAACCTCGGTCCAACTCTGCCAGCGGATCTCTGCCGGCAACCACCAGCGGCGCTCCTGTCCCCGGGCGCCAGCTCTGGCGGTCTAGGGCGGCGCACAGGGCGGCGCTCACCAGCAGGTCGTCGTGGACATAAGTGCCATCGCTGGGATCGCGTTTGCCATCGCCAACGCCCCAGCGCAGGATTTTCTCTGCCCCCGGCAGTGCCTCGTATTCGCAAAAAGCCACCTGCCGCCAGAACAGCGCTTGCAAACGGTCGCCATCGTCGGCGTGCTCGCGGTAACGCCCGCCGTCCACCAGCGCCAGAAAATCCCAGCCGAGACGGCTCTTGCTCACCCGGCTAAAAACAAAGGGGGTCACCCTTGCGGTCAGGGCACGCGCCAGGAAAGATGCCAAGCCAGCGCCAACCCCGGTAGCGTCGACCACCACCTGACGGGCACGCCAGGTTTCTGCCAGCGTGCGCAATTCAGCGTACAGACAGGTGTGTTTGACGCCCAGCCACTGGCGACGATGCACCACCCGATAAGTCGGGGCGCACAACAAGTCGTCCGTAAGCGTGCTGAAATCCATTTCGACCACGGTCAGGGCGGTGGCATCTCGCCGCTTCGAGGCGCTACCTTCCAGAAGTCGTTCGGGGTGGGCGCGGCTGAGGTCTTCGTCCTCACCGGCAACGTCGATTAACAGGGCGTAGGCGCGTCCGCTTTCGGGTTTCTCTAGGGAGGGGTGAGCACCCTGCATCAATTGGCGGCGCTGAGGCGGGAACATGCTGCCCTCGGCGTCGATTGCCTCCGAGTAGAACTGGGTGCGGATGATGGGATGGCTGCGTCCAAAGCGCGCCACCTGAGCGGCGACAAAACGCCCATAAGCGGGCACCTCCGCCGCCACCTCATCGGCGGTTAATACGAATACGCGCCGCCTGCCGTCGCCTTGCTGTGCCGCCTCCGCCTGGCGCAGCTCACGCGCCAGCAGCGTGCGCTCGCTCCAGGCGGTGCCCCAGAAGACGCGGGTGGCATTGCTCGAAGCTGCCATAGGCGCGATTTCGCGATCGTATTTTTCGATAGGGATATCCTGCGCCTCGTCGACTGAAAGCAGGGTCGAAGCGGTGGCGCCGACAATGTTGGCAGTCGGGGCGCCGGAAAGAAAGACCACCCGCGCCGAACCGATGGCGTAAATGTATCCGCTTTCTTTATGCCACAGGCGACGGGTGATGTGGTTGTTTTGCAGCACGCGCTGCAGGCGGCGCATGGCAGTGAGTGATTGCGGCTTCCAGGTTGGCGAGATGTGCACCATCTCCGCCGGGCGCGAAGCGTACAACGCCAGCAGATAGGCTTCGATTTGCGCCTGAAGTTCGTTCTTGCCCGATTGGCGCGGGAACATCACCACCAGCGACAATCCGGCGCCGCTCAACACCGAGGCGACCACCGTCCGGGCAGTCTGACGCTGGTAGGTGCGCAATTGCAGCCCGCCTCCGCCCTGGCTGAAGGCGCACACATCCGCCATGACCCGCCGCAAGCCGGGGGTGATCTGGCTGAGCAAACCATCCAGATCAGAGCCGTGCCGTTTCGTCCCCAAGCCCTCCTCCTCCCTACTTGCCACGCTACGCCGCCTTAACCACCGAAAAACGCCCGGATCAACGCCACCAGCGCCATCAAGCCCGACCCTCCGGAAGCCAGCCCCGCCCACATTTTGAACTGGGTCACGCCGTCGGTTGCCGAGCGCAGCCGCAGTTCATGATCATCGGCGCGCCCTTCCAACGCCGAGAGGCGGTGACGAACCAGTTCGCGGTCGTGCGTCTGCTGCGCTCTGAGGGCGTTCAGTTCGGCTTTCATCAAATCCAGCGCTCGCCGCATCTGTTCGGCGAGCAGCGCCGCCTGATCATCATTCATTGCTTTCGACTGCTCCCGCTTTCAAGAGCAAGTGGCTGGCGGCTTGGCGCTTCCCGAGGGGGGCGGGGCGAAGTGTAACCTGCCTCAGGTAGGGCAGGCGTTGCCGCCGCCTTTGGCAAATCAGCCGTCGAGTACGCCAATGAATAGCCCTTCGGCACCGCCAGCCAACCACCACCGAAAAAAAAGAAGCGCCTCGGTTGGCAGCGAAACTGGGCTGCGCTCATGGTCGGTTCTGCTCCTGCGTCTCGGATTCCAGTTCTTCCAGCACGTTTGCCAGTGCCCGTTTCAGTGCCGAGGCGACATCCACATCTTCGCACAGGGCGCGCTCGGCTTTCAGCAAAGTCGCCAGGCGCCCACTCGCTTTGCTGAGCGTGTCCAGCAGTTTGAGCAGCTCGCCCAGTGAATGTCCATTGTCCGCCAGCGCCATCACCCGCCGGATGACGGTGCGCACCATGGCAATTTCGTCCTTGAGTCCCGGCGCTGGCTGCCCGGGCACGTCAGTCAGCGCCGGCGGGGGGCTGGTGCGCCGGCGGCGCGCCGGGCGGGGTTGGAGCGGGTCAAGATCGTTTCTGTTTGGCATCACACTTCTCATTAATTAGAATGATTGTTCTATTCAAGGTGATTATGGCAGATTACCCCACTCACGACAATCTGCATCTTTATGCAATCCGGCTGCACCTTTGTGCAGGTCGCCGCCGATTTGGCTGCCTGCCTTGGTGTAGGATTTGGGTTTAACAGAAATAGCCGGCTGTAGCGCCGGCTAGTCCCCGCCGGCGCTGTAGACACACGCCTTTCTCGCTGCGCTGCGGCAGTTGGTCAATCGTGCATACGAAATTAATGCGCCCGTATATTTCCCCCTGTTTTGGAGCGAGTCATTCGGTTTGAGAGAGGTTCTCCAGCATCTGGCGCAAACGTTCCTTGAGCGCGGCGCGGCGGACGCGATAGGCTGCTTCTGGCAATTCTCCGGCATGGTAGAGATCATCCAGCGCCACGATGGCATCCAGCAGCGCATCCGCCGTCTCTCCCCCCTCAGCAGCAAGAATGGGTTGCTTGGCGGTCAGCCTTCCCTTCCGGCGCTGGCGCGCCAGCCAGATTGCAGCCACCGCCAGCAACAGCACGCCGCCGCCGATCCATATCCCCGGCTCAATCCACGGCTGCGCATCCGTTTCCATCCAATTGCCCGCCGCGATCATCCTCAATTCCAGCCGGCTGCCCGCCGGCAGAGCGTTGGCGCTATACAACTGCACCTGCTTTTCGTGCATCGTGCGGCTGCCTGCCTGGCGCAACTGATTACTGTACAGTTTTGCGCCGTTGCCCGCCGGAAGCGCCACCAGCGCTGTCTCAACCGCCAGTGGCATGGTGAAGATTGCCTCAAGCTGAGTTTTATAAGGCAGCTCAAATGTAAACATCACCTGGTGGTGCTCCTTCCCGGGCGGGATGCTGCGGGTGTCGCCAAACCCTCGGATGGTTTTTACAAACTGCTTTTCAAATGGCGCTTGATGAAATGTGAGGTTGACGGCTTCATCTGGCAGCTCGAATTCCAGCAGCGGTTCACCCCGCCGGTCAGGGACAACCACTTTTTCTGAGCGGTTCGAGATCACGAACAGCTCAACCACCTGAATTGAATCGGGCGGGATGAAATCAAAGTAGATGTGCACCCGTTCCGCCACCAACACCGATGTGTCATTTGTGGTTTCGTAGACAAAAATCGGCACATGAACGTCGCTTTCGGGGGATAAATCGACCGGTTGGATCGGCTCGGAATAATAGACCTCGGCGTTGAAGCGCACCGACGCCAGGAACATCCGTCCCGGGGCGAAATCGACATCCGGAAAGATAAAACTACCGTCCCTCTCGACGTGCGTGCGCATCGCCGTCACCGCCTGATTGTGTTCGTACCCCAGCAGGGTTACCGCCAGATCTTCCGGCAATTTGCCCCCCGAGGCATTGATCACTTTTCCCGTCACCCTCATTTTCATCGGGCGGGTAGCTTCCTCTTCCTCCGCCGCGGCTCGTTCTCGCTTTAGCTCCTCCGTTTCTGTCAAAACAAATCCGGTTGGGGTTGCCATCGGCGTGATCGCCCCCGTTTCACCGACTTCCTCTGTGTGCTGCTTTGGGATGGAGATGCATCTGAAGGTCAGCCCTGCCACCAACACCTGCTGCGGCGAAGGCTGCCTTGCCAGCAAAGACGGGTTCTCCGCCACGGACGTACCTTTCCCGCAGGGAGGCAGCCCGATGACCACCAGAAATAATAGCCCGAACACTGCGGATATCATGTTGCCGCCCCGCACTTCGGGCAAAAACGATCCGAGCGTTTGAGGGGGCTGCCGCATTTGAAGCAAAATCCGGTGGTTTTCTCGATGTGAATGCGCCGATGGGTTGCGATCATCTCTTCCAAGGCATCCTCTTCGATCGTCGGCGATTGCAACCGCCTGCCAGTTGATTGCCTGCTTCTTTCGGGGCGCGCTCGTTCACTACGAGCAGCGGAGGCGTTTCCTGCTGCCCTCACCCCACCTCCCCTCTTGTGACCCGTTCTGAAAATTCGCCTGAAAATAAAGAACAGCGAGCCAACCAGCGCCAGTGAAAGAATGGTAAGGAGTGAAGCAGCGCCCATGACTAACCTCTTTCGGCAGCGGTCGTTGCCAACCCTGGTGGAGTCGAAATCGCCATCGCGGCGGGGATGCAGGCATATCCCCGGCAAAAAGCCCTTGCCGCGTTCAACAAACGGTTTTTATTGTCCGCTTTGATCAGGGTGAACAAAAATGCAGCCAATAATAATAAAAATATTTCCACGTCAACCATTACACTGCCATTATTGTAGCCCGCTTTATTACGATTTAGATTAATTGTGCGTGAGAGATGGATTGGATTTCAATGAGAAGTCACCCTGCCGGGGGGGAACACCTGCCTGTTATAATGGTGCGAAACCATTTCAGAAAGGTCGCCGAAACCATCATGGAAGAAAACAGCTTAAGTGCCAGCGCCCAAAAAGTGCAGCAAATCCTGAAAAAGATGGGCTTCGATTGCAAGGTGCACGAATTGCCGGCTTCGACCCGCACCGCCGGCGAAGCGGCTGATGCAGTCGGCTGCCGGTTGGGACAGATCGTGAAATCACTGGTTTTCAAGGGCGGTCACAGCGGTAAACCCGTTCTGGTGATCGCCAGCGGCGCCAACCGTGTCGATGAAGGCAAACTGTCAGCACAGATCGGGGAACCGATCACCAAAGCCGACCCCAATTTCGTGCGGCAGCGTACCGGCTTCGCCATCGGCGGCGTCCCCCCGGTAGGACACCGCGAGGCGCTGGCGACCTTCATCGATCAGGATCTGCTGCAATACGACCAGGTTTGGGCGGCGGCTGGAACGCCGCACGCAGTTTTCCCGCTCAACCCCGCCGACCTGCAAAAAATGACCGGCGGGGCGCTGACCGCCATCTGTTGATCCTGGCGGTCAATCGGCTTCTGTTAATCGCAAATCGATGCGGGTTGGCGGGTGGTTCTCTATCGTTGCAGCCCGATGAGTAACATCATCCACGTGGAAATCGATACGACAATGCTTTCGTATTTATTCGGAAGGATTGCCAGCAACGCCACAGACCAGGTGTGCGGGCCAACGTAAGGGGATAAAAGCGGGCTGGCTACGAGGCTGAGTTCTTTCTTCCTTTTTCTCAGAGAGTGAACCAGAAAATATAACCCAAAAGGAATGGATAAAGGCCACAGGCTAAAGTTATAGATTGCGTTGACAATGCCGCGACTCACCTGCAGGAACCAGAAACCGTAGAGCACAAAGGTCACGCCAAGAGCAATGCTGACCGGCGCAACCGCCTTGAGAACCGCCTTAAAACCCTTGGTTCGCCATTCGTCGACAACGACAAACAAAGCGATCACAAACCCGACCTGGGGTTTGGCGATCAGAAAGAAAAGGCTCAACCACGGCGGAAAAAACAATCCGAGGAAAACAATCCATTCGATCTGACCGAACAGCAGCAGGAACATGACGGGAAATGACAGGCAATAAGCCACCAGGCTGACCGGGCTTGCCCCCATTTTGACGGCGACTGCCAGGATTACCAGCAGTTCGACGACAAACAAAACCCCACAGCCGATTTTTACGGGCAGCAGCGCAATGGGGACGAGCGGAAAGAGCATCCACACCGGATTGTGAAACGAGGGGATCTCGTAGGGTGATCGACCTCCAACGAATTTCAACGCCGCGGGGCGATAAGTGCGTACCCAATCGATTTGTTCGGGCATAAACAGGGCAACTGCGGCGATCACGGCAGACAAAAATACGATACTCACAAGAAGCAGATACAGCTTCCGCTTCTTGGTCAACCGGTGGAACTGCTCGATTATCCTGATAAATGCCGGATGCATACTTCCCTCGTGAAAGTGCAATTTTATTTTAGCTTAATTTCTTTACCACCGCGGCGCAGAGGAGAATTAAATCAAGAGCAGCGCCCGGGATGACGCTGCTCTTACAGGATTACGATATTCGCGCAGGCTGCATTTTTCACATGCGGCAAGTATCCAATTTACAGGATACCGTCCAAATGACCTTCGTTCACGTAGCGAGTCAATTCGCTCACGCTTAAACCTTTGATGCCCAGTTGCTCCACCGTTCTGCCCCGCCGCCAGTAGTCGGTGTGAGCGATGATGCATGCCATTCGGATGGTGGCGTCCATCCCCCTCACCGAAACCCCGTAATGCTGACCGAGGGAGGCAATCGGTACCAGACTCATCGGTACATCCTCAAACAGGTAGCGATGGTTGACCGTGGCGGGAGCTTTGATGCCGTAATAGCCAGTTTGATTATGTATGGCTTCATTGAGGTCTTCGCCGCTGACATTGTACGCCAGGTTGAGCCATTCCATTGCCGTGCGGGCGCGAATCCCCAGCGCCGAAGCCACAGTCACCCGCTCACGGTCGAGCACCTCCAACACCCGCGCCACCGAAGGGGTGACTCCCTCAATATAAAACTCAAAATCGCCAAAGGTCGATTCAATCCTGCCGGCGTTGAGGATGGTGATGGCAGGATGGAAGATGGCGCCCATATTGTTCAGCCCGGTGATGAGCACGTTGCCGCCGTCGATGAATTGTGGATAAACCCCCCTCAGCACCTCCAGTACACCCTTGGTGCGGTTCGCCGGCAAAGCAGCCAGCGGCACGGCTTCTTTGATGCGAAAGATGTGCGCCTGCGCCGGACCATCCGAACGGCTGGCATAAATGAAGGTCTCGGCTTCCGCCAGCACGACCTCGGCGGTGCAGCCCGCTTTCTTCAGCGTCTGGTCGAATTCAATCGCCCCGCAGGTGCGCCCCGGATGCAGGATGATGATCTGCCCATCCTTGAGGTGCGGCGCCGCCATGGTGGCGATATCGACGTGCGCCGATGAAGGCACCACCACCATGATGACCTCTGCCTTTTCGAGCGCCTTCTGAATATCAGAGGTGACCAGCGCCAACTTGCCAAAGCCGCGGGCGTCATCATAGGGGCTTTCCAGGTCTAACCCGCCTCGTTCTTCGATCACCTGAATTCGGGTATGGCTGCGGTTGAAAAGGGTGACCTTCATCCCCTTCAGCGCCAGATGGGCAGCCATTGCCTTGCCGCCGTTACCGGCGCCGATTACGGTGTAATTGCTGGGTTGTCTCATCTTTTGCTCCTCTCCATAATGGGGGCGATGCGTTGCGCCTCTGTAAGCGGGTTGCCGTCGGCGTCCACCGCTACGCCGGCGCCTTCGATCACGCGAGTGACCACCTCTCCCCTGCCAAACGGATTGGACTTTAAATGCGGAGCGTCCATCATGCCGCTGGTGACTGCCCTGCCCAACGTTTCAGGATCGATCCAGGCATCTTCAATCCCCTCCGCTGCCAGTTGACGCAGCGCCTCCAACAAATACTGCGCTTCTGCGATCAAATCTTGTTTGCGCCGCTGCACCAGCGGGTCGACGGTCATATCCGGCTGACCCGACAGGGCGTTCTCAATTGCCCGTCGTGCCATGCGCGAAGCCTCGATCACATCAGCAGCGGTGGCAGCGTGATGGGCTTCGGTGTGTCCAACGATGTGCACAATATGCGGCTTGACCGCCATTTGCAGGTAGATGCTGGCAGACAGGTGGGCGCGGGCTGCCGCCGGATCGAGGGGATAGCTGAGCAGCCCGGTGCGCGACTGTCGCCAGATGCGAAAATCTTCACTTGCCAGAGGCGCGATCATTTCCAGCACCGCCAGCATCTTCGCCAGATCCATGCGATCCGACAGCCCGGGTGGGCTGTTGAACATTAGCTGGGCAATATAATCCCGTACGCCGAAAGCGCGGGCATTATATGCTGAAAGAAAAGCCGAGACCACAAACACCACATCCGGCGCGTCGCGCATCCCCCAGTGGTGCGGCTCGTTCAGTTCCACCGGGATGTCGTTCTTGCCGTACCAAGCCATCACTTGTTGATGCTCACGGATCGATCCCACCAGATCCCACGGACCGCGCCCATCCATCTGGTTGAACCAGAAAAGGGGAATGGCGCACCAGGCAATGTTGATGGTTTCGACGTACATCTCCGCCAGCCTGATGAAATCATCCGTCCCTGAGTAAGTGCGCAGCAAGGGATAATTGCCGCTGCGGCTCGCTTGATACAGTGCCGAATAATCTTCTGCGCTGCGCACCGGCACACCGCCCGCGCCGGTGCGGCGCGCCTCCTGCCGCTCGGGGTGAAAAAAATTTGCCTGGGCATCCTGGTCAATGCCGAGTGAGATCACATCCAGAGCGTGCGCCTCTGCGATCTGACGGATGCCGTCCAGCGTGTCTTCCATGGTAGGCAGACCAAAATGGTGGCGCAGGAGGGGGAAGGGCGCCTTCCATTGGATGCGTTCGACTGTGCGCTGCGGAAAATCGGCTTCCCCTTTGTTGCTGTACTGCTCGCCCTTCAAATGCGCCAGAATTTCCTCCGCCGGTTGTTCACCGTCGAATATGGCATGGAAAAAACCGCTGGCGCGAGCACGCTCCGCCACCGGGGGGGTGCCGCCAAAGAAAAAACGAACACCCGCCGAGCGCAGTTCATCTGCCATTTCAGCGAAGTCGCCCAGCAGCCGTTCTCCGGTTTCGGGCGTCAAGCGATACGATACCGCCACCAGCTCTGCTCGTTCCTTTTTGGCAGCCTCCAGCACTTTTTCAGGGGACACCGCCGATCCTAGAAAAACCGTCCGCCAGCCAGCCATCTCCGCCAGCCTCAGAAAGTTCATCACGCCCGCCACATGGACGCATTCTCCCAGTGCGCTCGCCACGACTGTTTTCATGGTTTCACCTCGCTTCCCTTCTCACCAATAAACCGCCCCATCGCGAAACCCTGCCAGCCACC
>JBBIKU010000069.1:0-12485 GCA_037445245.1 Anaerolineaceae bacterium | reverse complement strand
CGGGTTGCCTTCGATATCGTTGAGGGTGGTAAAACCTGCCATCAGGTCTTCGCCCTGCGGCAAGGCGGCGTACTGGATCGAGCTCTCCAGCATTTGGCGGGCGGCGATAAAATCTTCCGGCAGATTGGGGTCATTATATGGAATGATTGTGATCGGGAGCTGCACAATACCGCCCAGTCTGAGGATTTCGCTCTGGCTGAGGAACTGCCCGACCACGAGCGTGCCTGCCGGGGAAGCGTCAACCCCGCTGGGTAGAATGGGGTGGGCAATCAGCATCAGGGGTGCAGGGTCGAGGGGTATGATGCCCTGTTGGGTTTTCGTGTGTAGGGCGGTTGCGCCAACCAGGTTTCTATTTTCAAAATAATCGATCAGGTCTTCGGGTAGCGGCTCGAGTTGGTCGCTTTCCGGATTATAAAGATTGCCATAGATCAATTTGCCCGAACGATCATAGAATGCCAGCAGATTGATGCGCAGATCAACATAAGTGTTCTTTGCTAGATTTTCTTGGATATATTCCGGTTTCGCCGTTCGTACAAATTCATAGCTGTCGTCCCAACGTGCCCAATCTTTGGCGGTGCGATCGAGGTACACGAAGTTGCTTTCGAGCACCGAAATGGCTCGATCCAGATTGAGGTAGACGGTTTGTTTTTCGAACCGGTCGAAATAAGGAAGAAGCGTGCTGCGGATAGTGATGTAAAGAACACCAAAGAGACCGAGGAAGGCTGCCCCGATGGTTAAGAATACAGTTTTCCTTATTGACATGCGGACTCCTGCTAAACTCGATCGA
The DNA here is from genome assembly GCA_037445245.1 of Anaerolineaceae bacterium. Lineage (GTDB taxonomy): Bacteria > Chloroflexota > Anaerolineae > Anaerolineales > Anaerolineaceae > JBBIKU01. The sequence continues at coordinate 11,698 of JBBIKU010000069.1, read as the reverse complement.
TCAGTCCTCTTTTATGCTGCCATTGCAGGATGGCTTCTAGTGCGCCCCCCCCGATTGCCAGAGCCTTGTCCGATACCGTCCAGCAGAATGCCGGATCATTACGCGGGTCGACATCGCCAATTTTAAGACCCTCGTGCACCTGGATGGAATTGTGTATTAAGCCACGCAAGACACCGGCGATGGATGTTTGCACCGGTATGCCGTCGATCGTGCCGACCATTTCGCCTTTTTGAACAAACGTGCCGATGGACAGAGTTTGTTTAAAAATGCCGGATGTCGGTGCATAAATAACCCGTTCGGAACGTACGCCACGCATCTCGCCCGGCAGGTTCGTGTTGGGTTCTGCGCTGCCCTTCCAAATAACCCTGCCTAGGTAATGCCCACGATTGGTTTCGATCACGGCGTGAACATCTTCGCCGGCAGTAAAGCCGGGACCGAGTCCGATCACCAGATCAGCATCCTGGATTGCGGTGCCGGTGTTGAACTTTGCCAGAATAGCGTCGATAATCACGGCGGGGTTGATCTGCGGGATCAAGCTAGCATGCGGGTCCGGAACAACGGGCAAAATATCCTGATCCCAGCAGCGGTAAATCTGTTTCACGTTCTCGGCCCGTTGTGCGCCAGCCTCTTCCACCCGCGTTTTGGCTTCGTAGATGGCTTCAGAAAAAGCCACGGTGCGACGAATCGTAAGCGGTTGGGGCAGCTCGCTCATCACAATCCGAAATCCGCAACGCCACAGCCGGATGGCGACGCCGGACGCCTGTTCTCCCGCACCTTTAATGAATATGATTTTCTCGCTCGTACTCTTTATCATCGATCATCTCGCTTGCGCTGTGTTTTGTTGCTAAGATTAGTTTTTATTATTATACAACTAGAAAAAGCTGGTCTTGCATTTTTGTACAACTTGTTTGATAATAGGTCAAATCATCACGTGTCACATTAAAAAAGAGAGAAATATGATGTGTGCAGATAAGAAAATAAATGACAAGCGTCCTTTTACCCCTATTAAACTCAAGTTGCGTTCCCCAGTTCCATCCGATATCGATATTGCTCAAGAATCCGATATCAAGCCGATCACCCAAATTGCCGAAGAGTTGGGACTATTAGCGGATGAGATTGAATTGTACGGACCTTATAAAGCCAAAGTCAAATTGGACGTGCTGGAACGACTCAAGGATGTTCCAGATGGAAAGTATATTGATGTGACGGCGGTCACACCGACCCCGCTGGGAGAGGGCAAGACCACCACCACGGTGGGGTTGAGTCAGGCGTTGGGCGCTCATCTCGGTTATCGGGTGATGACCGCCATCCGCCAACCCAGTCAGGGACCGACGTTTGGGATCAAGGGCGGTGCTGCGGGGGGTGGATACAGCCAGGTGATCCCGATGGAAGATTTTAATCTGCACCTGACGGGTGACATCCATGCCATTACTGCCGCCAACAACCTGCTGGCGGCGGCAATTGACGTGCGGATGTTACACGAGGCGGGTGCCAGCGACGAACAATTGTTTAACCGCCTGTGCCCCCCTGGTAAGAACGGCAAACGCAAGTTTGGCGTGGGCATGTTGGGGCGCTTGAAGAAGCTCGGCATCCAGGTCAACGATCCAGATGAATTGACCGAAGAGCAGCGCAGAAAGATGTTTCGCCTGGATATCGACCCGGCGGCGATCACCTGGCGCAGGGCGGTAGATACCAACGACCGTTTTTTGCGGGGTGTTGTGCTCGGGAAAGGTCCAAGCGAGGAGGGTTTCGAGCGCTACACCGGTTTTGACATCACGGTGGCGAGCGAAATCATGGCAATTCTGGCTTTGACAACCGATCTGGCGGACATGCGCCGTCGCTTTGGCGAGATCGTGGTGGCACTCAGTCGCAGCGGTGAAGCGATTACAGCGGAAGATCTGGGTGTGGCGGGCGCGCTAACGGTGTTGATGCGGGATGCGATTAAACCGACCCTCATGCAGACTCTGGAAGGCACGCCGGTATTTGTGCACGCCGGACCGTTTGCCAATATTGCCCATGGCAACAGCTCGATCTTGGCGGACAAGATCGGTCTCAAACTGGCTGATTTTGTGGTGACCGAATCGGGCTTCGGCGCCGATATGGGTATGGAAAAATTCTTCAATATCAAGTGCCGCTATTCCGGATTGATACCCGGTGTGGTGGTGATGGTGGCGACGGTCAGAGCGCTCAAGATGCATGGCGGTGGTCCCAAGGTGGTTGCCGGTAAACCATTGCAAACGGCATACACCGATGAAAATCTGGAGTTATTGCAAGCGGGTTTGCCGAATCTGCTGCACCACATCCAATCGGCGCGCAAGTTTGGCATCCCGGTGGTTGTGGCGATCAATTCATTCGCGACCGACACCGAAGAGGAATTGGAAATGATCCGCAAAGCTGCGATGGAAGAAGGTGGGGCAGAAGCGGCGGTCGTATCTCGCCACTGGGAATTGGGCGGAGAAGGCGCCGTCGATCTGGCAAAAGCGGTTGTGGCAGCGGCTGAAAAGCCTTCAAAATTCCAGTTCCTTTATCCCTTAGATATTTCGATCAAAGAAAAAATCGAGACCATTGCCCGTGAGATCTACGGTGCCGACGGGGTGGATTATTCCCCCGAAGCTGACGCCCGCATCGCCGAATATACGCGGCTGGGTTTCGATAAATTGCCGATCTGCATGGCAAAAACCCACCTCAGCTTGAGCCACGATCCCGCGCTCAAGGGCGTCCCCAAGGGATTTCGGATGCCGGTGGTTGATATCCGGGCTTCGGTCGGGGCGGGATTCATCTATCCCCTGTTTGGCATGATGAGCACCATGCCCGGTTTGCCCACCCGGCCGGTGTTCTTCGATGTGGATATCGACCAGAAGACCGGCAGGGTGATCGGTTTGTTCTAAAAATATGTTTCTTTTTCTGTCGAAACTTTTACCGCTATTCGTTTACCCATTGGGGCTGGTGTGTGTTCTGCTCCTGCTTGCATTGCTGCTGTTTCGCAATCGCAGTCGGCGGGGCAATATCATTCTGGGCGTGGCGTTCGTGCTGCTGTGGCTTAGCAGCAATCGCTGGGTCGCAATGGGCTTGGCGCGGTCGATGGAATGGCGCTATCTTCCAGTGCCGGAGCTGCCGCCGGCAGAAGTGATCGTCTTGTTGGGCGGGGGTACCGATTCGCCGGATTATCCCCGCCCGATTGTCGAAGTCAACGGGGCGGGGGATCGTGTGCTCTATGCCGGTTGGTTGTACCAGCAGGGCAAGGCGCCCTATATTTTGGTCAGCGGTGGCAATATCGAATGGCTGGGCTCCCGTTCCACGACACCCGCCGAAGAAATGGCGGAAATTCTGCAATGGATGAACGTGCCGGAAGAGGCGCTGTGGCTACAGAGCCGTTCATTCAACACTTATGAAGAAGTAGTTTACAACGCGACAATTCTGGACGAGAAAGGGATCGATCGCATCATTCTGGTCACTTCAGCCATGCACATGCCGCGTTCGGTGGCGCTGTTCGAGAAGCAGGGCATTGAGGTCATTCCCGCGCCAGTTGACTACAAGGTCACCCAAGCCGGTTGGGAGGATTTATTCGAAGGCGATATCCAATCGCAATTGATCGGGTTCATGCCCTCAGAAGGGAACTTGACCCTGACCACTTACACTTTGAAAGAATACCTGGGCTTCCTCGCTTATCGACTGCGGGGGTGGTTATAATCCCTGAAGTCAGGAGACCGGTATGGACGTATTTGGAAAAGGAGCGGTATCGATTGATATCGGCAGTCGCCTGCGTAACCTGCGACGCGAGCGGGGCATCTCGATGCGGGCACTGGCGCGGCGGAGCGGATTGTCGGCGAATGCCTTGAGTATGATCGAGCGCGGCTTGACTTCACCATCGGTCAGCACGCTGAATAAAATTGCTACCGCGCTTGAGGTTCCGATCACGGCTTTTTTCCGTCATGAAACAGCGCGCAACAATATTGTCTTCCGCAAGGCAGCGGAACGAAGCCGGATTGGTTTCTTGCGTGGGTTGTGGGAAGGGCTGGGTGGCGAGGCGTTTTCCGGTTCGCTTGAGGCGTTCACGCTGACCCTGGAAACGGGAAGCAGCAGCGGACCGCACGGTTTGCTGCACACCGGGCACGAGTTTGTATATTGTCTACGGGGAAGCCTGGAGTATGAGGTCGAGCGTCAGCGTTTCGTGATGGAGCCGGGCGATACGCTGGTGTTTGCATCGCGGTTGATGCACCGCTGGCGAAATATCGGTCAGACGGTTGTCACTGCCATCATCGTCATTGCCGGGTTTGAGGACAGCGAGCGCCCGAGTGAATATCATATGGCGTCTCTTCCGCCAGCGGAGTAAGCGTCGTATCGTTATCGATCGAACGTGGTCGGTTATAAATTAAGCCAGCGGGCGGCTATGGCTGGCAATTCGTGCATTGAACCGACTTTTCGGGTGCACTGTGGAATTGAATCGAGAAATGCTTTGCCGTAACGTTTAGTCATGATCCTGCGGTCGAGCAGGACGACCACACCGCGATCTGACTGGGTGCGGATCAAGCGCCCGAACCCCTGCCGGAAGCGAAGGATGGCTTCCGGCAGGCTGAATTCTGTGAACGGATCGTCGAAGGTTTCGGCGCGGGCGGCAATGATGGGGTCGGTCGGTACGTCGAAGGGCAGCTTGGTGATAACCAGGGTGGAGAGGGCTGCGCCGGGAATGTCGACACCCTCCCAGAAGGCACGGGTTCCCAATAAGACTGCCTGGTCAGCTTCGCGAAAGCTTTCGAGCAGCATGTTGGCAGAAGCACCTTCTCCCTGCTCGTAGACCAGGATGCTGGCGTCGGCGAGGGCGGGCGTGATTGCCTGCGAGGTGCGTTTCAACTGGGCATAGGAGGTAAACAGCGCCATCAGCCTCCCGCCGGTGGCTTTGCTAAGCCGGATAAGGGTTTGCTCGACGCTGTGCTGGTAAGCGGCGCCGTCCGATGGTTCGGGGATATCGTTGACAAGATAGAGCAGCGCGGCGGTCTCGTAATCAAACGGTGACCCTAACGCCAATTCGTCCGCTTCGTCGGCGTTCAGACGCTGACGCAGATACTTGAAGGAGCCGGCGGTGGTCAGTGTCGCTGAGGTCAGGATCATGCTGGCTTTCTCGTGCCACAGGTAGGTTTCCATCAACGGACCGATATGAAGGGGAGCGATGTGTAAGCTCAGTTGACCATTGGCGGCGTTGATCTCTGCCCAGTGGATCTGCCCGAAGTCACCTTCACCGCCGTAAACGAAATCGTTGAGATGTGCGCCGATTTCGCTCAAACGACGATGGATGCCGGCAATGCTCGTCAGCGTGTCTTCCAGCTCGTCTTGGATGTCCGCCTTGATTTCGCCAGTCCTTTTGTGAGTCTCGCTGACCATCCCAAGCAGCAGTTTGAGCGTTTCTTCGGCAGTTGCCCAGGTCTGCTCCACTCCATTCCAGAGCGGCAGGGTACGGGTGGCAGGCAATATTCTTTCTTGTTGACCATAAGGGCTGATGGGGTTGCCCTCGCGTTGTTCGCTCAGGAAATCATGGATCGCCTGAAAACAGGTTTTTAGATCGCGCTCGAAATGGAAAGAAAGATCGGTGGCGCGGCGGATTGCCTGATTCAGGGCGGCAAACTCAGAGGGGGTGACCACATCCTTAAAGAGCGAGAGCAGATGTCCAAAAACACCGCCGGAGACGCCGCCCAGTTCCTTCAGAAGACGAGACAGCTCAAAGGGTGTGATCCGTACGCTGAGGGCGTTGGTGGTGGCAGATTCGAGGTGATGGGCTTCATCGACGATCAAATAGTCATAATTGGGCAGGACGCGGTTGCCGGTTGCCACGTCTGCCAGCAGCAGGGCATGGTTGACAATAATAAGATGGGCGGCGTGCGAAGCCTGGTGTGCCTGATAGAAGGGGCAAACGCCGCCGGTGCGGCTCAGACAGGTCTCAGCGGAGCAGCCTTCGTCTTGGGCGGAGAGGCGGTTCCAGATCTCTTGCTCGACGGCGCCGGTAAGATTGATCTGGGTTCGATCTCCATCCCCACCTTCGTATAGCCAGACAAGCACTTTGCCCAGCACGCGCATTTCCTCTATTGAATCTGGTCTGCGCTGGCGAAGTAACTCCAACCGACGTGGACAAAGGTAGTTGGCGCGTCCTTTCAACACTGCCGCGTTGACCTGAAGGTCCAGTGCCAGACGCAGGTCAGGGATATCTTTGTTGATGAGCTGATCTTGCAGGTTGATGGTATTGGTTGAGATCACAACCCGCATGCCGTTTTGGGTTGCCCAAAGTGCTGTTGGGAGCAGGTAGGCAAAGGATTTCCCGGTTCCGGTGCCAGCTTCGACCATCAAGTGGCGGCTTTCGGATAAGGCGCGGCTGACGTTGTGTAGCATTTCAATCTGCTGTGAGCGCTGTTCGTAGGCGGGGAAGTAATGGGCGAAGGGACCGCCGGGACCCATTAGGGCGGCGATCTCTTCGGGGTCGAGCGGCTGAGGCTGTTCCGCCGCTGTCAAGGGTTTCTCGAACACCTGTTGTGCGGGCCGGAACAGCAAGAGGGTATCGTAACTGCGTTCCTTGTCTGCATCTACCTCGCGTCCAAGGCGTTCGTTCAGCGCTTGGCGGAAAACCCACGCTGCCCCCCAGTCGAAGGGCTCGCTGAGGCGTACAAATTCATCCAGCAAGGCGGTGGGCAGTTCAGTTGCCTTCTGGTAGAGCTTTGAAAAGATGCGACAGGTGACGCGGGCGTCTGAAAGCGCCCGGTGGGCTTTGTCCAGGCGCGGAATGCCCAGCGCCATTGCCAGGGCGCTCAAATTGTAGCGTCCGGCGCTTGGCATGAGAACCGCCGCTAACTCGTAGGTATCTAGAACTTCGTTAAGGCTTAAGATATGGTGAGGCTGCAGGAATGAAAGATCAAACTGAACGTTGTGCCCGATCACTGGCGCGTTGCCGATGAAGTCCGCCAGTTCCGGCAAGACCGCATGCAGGGGTGGCGCCTTGTTTACCATATCATCGGTGATGCCGGTGAGTTGGGTAACGAGGGCGGGTATTTTGCGATTGGGATTGATCAGCGATTCCCACTCGCCTTCCACCCGTTTGCCATTGAAACGCACTGCCCCGATTTCGATGATTGCATCCCTGGATGAGTCCAAACCGGTGGTTTCGATATCCAAGGTGACGAGAGAAGACATGCGATGATTATACCATCGGCAATATCTCAAAAATTTTGTGCTGCCGCGGTGACGCAGCGCTGATGCAATGGAGGGGCGGGGAATTTTTATTGGAAAATATTAAGAACCGCAGCCGAAAATGTCTCTTACGGCTGCGGTTCTTATGCCTCTCTGTATTATTCCACACCTTATTCGGCGGAAGCCGACTGCGCTTTTTTCGCCCGTTGCTTCCTTCGCCAGCGCAGGAAGCCTTTGATGATGAAGTAGAGTGGAATTGCCACGATGATACCAACCGGGAGGCAGAAAAGCACCAGCCAGATGAGCGCCTCGCCCAGGAATTGCAGCGTGTTGATCAGCTGCTGGATGGCGTCGCGAGCGATGCCAACTGGCTGCCACCCGCCGATCGTCAAGGGGGCGATGGTCTCTTTGGAGATGATGGTGACATTGATGGCAGAAAGCCGGGCGGCTTCGTCGTAGTATTTGATTTGCCCCTTGATCACTTCGATCTGTTCGTTGATGCGGGTCAACTCGTTGTAGACCGCCAGCACATCTTCGGTGCGGCGGGCTTCTTCCATGATTTTGGTCAACTGTTGCTGTGCCTGTTCCAGGTTGCGCAGGCGCGAGGTTAAATCGGTGTACTCACGCGTGACGTCCTCTCCGGAAACCTGTTCGGAGCGCACATCTTCTTCAGGTTCAGCGACCAGGCTCTTGATGGTATCAAGCGCCTCCTTGAGTTGGTTGGCTGGCACGCGCACGGTGATGTCGCCTTGGGGCACTTCCCTCCCTTCGCGGGTGGTCACCTTGTACAAATTGGAAGATACGACAAAGCCGTTCATTGCCTCTGCCATGTCGCCGATGACAGTCATGGCGTTAATCGGGTCATCCACAATGATGGTGATCGAGGCGTTCTTGATAACCACTCTTTCGATTGACGGCATTTCCGCTTGCAGCATGAAAGCCGGGGCGATTTCTTCCATCCTGTAACCCGATTCGGCAACCGCAGCCTCAGACGGTGGATATGGCGCCATGGGGGCAATATCCATTTCATAAGCCTTGGATTCACGGGTAAAAGCCGGTGCGCAGGCTGCCAGCAAAAAAGCGAGTATCAGAAGAGCAGTTAATGTGCGTTTTGTCATGGATTCCTCCTCCATTGGTTTAACGTATAGACGTATCAACTGGATAAATCGTTCCGTCTTTACCAGCCTTGTGAAAGTCGAACAGCATGCCGGCGGGGTAAGCCTGCTTGAAAAATTCGTTCTTGAACAGCACTGATATCATAATTCACGCGGCGCGGCTGCCAGATCTTTTCTGCAGGATAGAAGAGCGCATAGGCGGCGCGCGGGTTATGGTCCCTGGGTTGTCCCACCGAACCGGGATTGATGATCGTGCGCGGGGTGAGCGTGATGTCTGCGTCGCTGCGAATCAAGATCAGATTATTTGGTTTCGTCCCATTATTCGAAACACAAAGCGCGGGCAGGTGGGTGTGCCCGACGAAACAATAGAGTGTATCGAAATGGGCAAAATTTGCGGTGGCGGTGCAGGTATCCAGCACATATTCCCATACCGGATTGCGCGGACTGCCGTGCGAGAGGGTGACCTCATCCAAGCAAACTTTTTCGGGTAGTGCCTGCAGGAAGGCTTTGCTATCTGCTGATAAATTTGATATCAGCCAGCGGATGGATTGACGAGCTTCACGGTTGAACGCCTCAAGGTTGATTTTCCCCAGTGCGGCGGCGTCGTGGTTGCCGATTAAGCAGGTCAATTGCGGTAATTGCGCTACCCGTTCAATACACTGGTTTGGATCGGGTCCGTAACCAACCAGATCACCCAGACACCAGACGGCGTCGATGTCGCCGGCGTCGGCAAGCACAGCTTCGAGAGCGGTCAGATTGGCGTGAATATCCGAGATCACCAGTATTCGCATAGGAAATCAGGGTTGAAAGAACCGCAGCTCCCATTGACCGGGTGAGGTTTGTTCGAGGCGGGAGTTAACCCCGGTGATGACCACCCAGGTGTTACCGGGTTTAAATCGCAGCGGATCACCGTCGCTGCTGAAAAATTGGATCGGCTGGTCGGTGGCTGGCGTCTTCCAGTTGCCCTCCAGTGCCTGTCCGTCGCGAAATAAGACGGCGCGTCTGCCGCCCTGGTTATACCACAAATTGATCTCGTGCAAGGTGGTAGAGTATTCATTGTGCGTTGTGAACAAAAGCACGACGTTGGCAAACGCAAGTTGTTCCCCGCTATTGCGGTCAGTCAAAGGCACCATGGAGAGGTTGTTGTTGCTCACCGCTTCGATCCAGCGTAAATATTTTCCAGATTCCGGATCAAACTTCCAAGCTGCCTGGTTTTGGACATTGAAGATGACAGTAATCTGCTCGACTGGCAAGCCGTTTTGCGGCGCCCGAGAGTCGAACGCCATTCCATCCAAATTGGGAGGCGGCTCTGGTGGGGTCAAGCGGGATTGGGCTAGCTCGCTCAACTTTTCGGTGTCGGCAAATACGCTCAAAACCGTCTGCGGCTGTTCAGCGCTGCACAGGGCTGGACAGGTTTCTGGCGAGTGATTGATTGCGCGGTCTCCAAGCAGGCGGTTGATGGATGGGTACACCACATTCCAATCGGCGCCGGCAAAGACAAGCACACCCTGATATAAGCGCGCCAGTTGTGGATCGACCAGCCGCGCCGAACGTACCGGACCGACTTTGGGAGCGTTGTTGCCATAAAACAGGGCAAGGAAGCGGTTGCTGCCCTGTCCGATATAATAGTCGAACACGATGTCGGCGGCGGAAAGACCAGCGTGCGGGCGACCGTCACGAGGGAAATTGGAAACCTTAACCATTACCGGCGGGCGTTGTAGAATTTCTTGCCGCTCAACCTGTAAACCCGTGAGGGGATTGATGTCTGGAGGGAAGCCGGAAGGACCGAGCACGATCGGGGTTGGCGTTGGCGTGGCGGTTGCCGTGGGGGTGTTGGTAGGGGTGGGCGTGATGGTGGAGCTGGCAGTGACAGTCGGCGTTGGCGTTTCGGTTGGCAGCGGGCTGGCAGCAGCGAGCAAGCCAAACCAACCACCCCAGTATTCACCCAAAGCACAAGAAATGATCAGCAGCAGCACAAAACCGGCGACGATCAGAATGATCCCTTTGTTGCTATCCATTTTTTCTCACCTGCATTGTTGTAACAAGTGTACCCAAAACTGCTCAAGGAAGATCAAAATGCAGTTCCCACACGCCTGCAGTGGATTCGAAAAAGTTTGAATTGAGACTGGCAATCACAATCCAGGTATTCCCGGGTTTGAGTGGCATCGGCAGCCCCCACTGGTTGAAAAATTGCATTGGTCGGTCGTATCCGGCAGCGAGCCAGGAGCCTTCGTACATCATCCCATCCCGAAAGAAGATGGCGCGCTGTCCGCTGGTATTGTGCCAGATTTCAATTTCGTGTAGGGTGGGAGCGAACTCAATGTATTCGGCAAAAATGATGATGAGGTTGGCAAATTTCAGTTGCTCGTTGGTCACACGGTCAACCAGTGGGATTTGTGGGTATCGCTTACCATCATCCCATGATTCGATCCATCGCCGGTAGAGCCCGCTTTCAGGATCGTAACGCCACTCGCCCCGGTTCCAGCGGATGTACTGGGCGCCAATTTGCACGGCGTAACGTTCACTGGGTGGTAGCAGGGGATCAAAGATCATGCCGTTGAGGTTGCCGGGCAGGTCAGGGCTACCCTGGCGAGCTCTGAATTGGGTGATGGCCTCGCTGTTGACGAACACACCAGTTACGCTGTGGGTATCGCTGCCGCAAATGGCGGGGCAGGGGGCGTCGCCGAAGCCAATGGCGCGCTCGCCCAATTCATCCAGCAAGACAACATCCACCGCCGGATCAGCGTTGCCGTAGACCAGCGCGCCCTGGTACATGCGCACCAATTGGGCATCTACCAGCCGACCGGAACGAAGCGGACCTGCCAGGGGGGTGTTCTGGCTGAAATACAACGCCAGAAAGCGGTTGGTGTATTCGCCGATGTAGTACTCGAAAACGATATCAGCAAACGATAAACCGGCGTGTGGCCTGCCGCTGGGTGGGAAATTAGAGACCTTAACCATCACCGGACGGCGGTTCAATAGATTGGGATTGGGGGCGGGCATGCCGGTGAGGGGATTGACCCCCGCGGGAAAACCAAAAACGCCGACGATGCGCGAGTTGGAATCTGCGGCGTGGTCGGTTTCGGGAGTAGCCTCAACCAGGGGGAGAGTTTCATGGAGATGTGAGGGGATGAAAAGAATTGGAGATACGCCCAGGAAAAGCCACAGAGCGCCGGATTGAAAAAGCCTCCGCATTCTTTTCAAAACCATTGAATGACCTTTTCGATCACTTTTTCGGCGACTTCAGATTTTTGCATCAAGGGAAGGGTTTCCTTCGTCCCATCAGGGGAAATTAAGGCAACCCGGTTGGTTTCGCTCTCGAAACCGGCGTCGAGGGCGCTGATGTCGTTGGCGACGATCAAGTCCAATTGTTTGGCTTCCAGTTTGCTGATGGCATTTTCGATCAGGTTCTC
>JBBIKU010000068.1:0-12894 GCA_037445245.1 Anaerolineaceae bacterium | reverse complement strand
GGCTCGCCCCAGCCAGGGAAAACGCATCAGCCAGGCATGCCCATGCTCTCCGCTCGAAAACAAGCCGCCCACCGGGAACAGATTGATCAGGCTGGAAAAGAGGGGCAGCGCCACTGGGATAAAGTAATGCGTGCGGCGGGTGGCAAAGCTGAGGATGACCACTGTCAGTGGGATCATCCAGGTGAGGATGAGGACGTTCAATCGCCGCTGGCGGGGATCGAGTATCCCCAGAAACAGCGCCACCAGAACCAGGATGAGGAAATAAAACTCGCCGTAGTGGATGCGAAAGTCTTCAGGGTATTCGCCCCAACGGAAATAGGGCTCAGGATTTGCCAGGATGATCCCGGCTGAGGTTTGCTGAAACTGCCAGCGTTGGGTGGCGATGATCTCGCTGCGCTCGATGGGCAGCAACAGCAACGGGTTTGAGATCACTATTGCTGCCACCATAACTGCCACGAAGGCAATTGCCATCCACAACGCCCGCCGCCAGCTAAGGGCGCGACGGAAAATGCCCCATCCAAGGTACACCGGCACGGTCAGGATAAAGAACAGTCCCAAGTGCTTGGTGCCGGTCGCCAGCCCACAGGCGGTGGCGGCGAACAGAAAATTGCGCCCAAACCGAAAGTTATCTCGATCCAGGAAGAACAGCGTCAGCACGATGAAGATGAAAACCAGGCTATCGGGATGCCACCACAGGTTGTTGATCACCACTGCTGGGATGATCAGCAGGAGGATGAACAGGAAGAGGGAGCGCACCCAGGAGCGGAAACGGGTCTGCATGAACACCAGGATCATCAACGCTGCCAGCATCGGCAGGACGTTGATGCTCTGACGCAGCACGGCGACGATCAGCGTGGTGTTGGTGTGCCAGCCCTCGCCGAGGATCAGGCGCAACGGCAGCAGCGCCAGCGCCGAGAAGAAATAGAAGGGGTAGCCGTAAAAATAGTGCAGGTAAACCGAGAAATTGCGGATCGACTGGTAGAGCGTATCGCCGGGGGTCAGCATGCGGATCACGTGCGGGTACTGAGCGAATTCGTCGATCTCGAAGACCGCCAGCATGTTGAGGTCACTGGCGCCCTGCAGGTTAGGGAAAATAAAGAGGATGAAGTAGATTGCAGCCACCAGCAGCAGGATGGCAAGGGTCTTTTTCTGTTGCAAGTTCATGGTGGGTATTATTTTGCTTCCTTATCGACGATCCGATCGATGCGTTCCAGTACCTCGTTGGTCAGGCTGTCGACGAAATCAACCGCGCCGAGATTCTCGTCCAGTTGCTCTAAGCGAGTGGCGCCGGTGATCACACTGCTGACCTCCTTGCGCCGCAGCACCCAGGCGATGGCAAGTTGGGAGGTGGTTGCACCCATCTCCTGTGCCAGGCTGGTCAGTTGGCGCACGATGAGGAGGCGTTCGGGGGTGATGCGGTCGCGAATCCAGCCCATATCCGGCAGGGTGGCACGGCTGCCTTCAGGGAGCCCTTCATTGTACTTGCCGCTGAGGATACCGGAGAACAAGGCGCTCCAGGTGGTCAACCCCAATCCGTACTCCTTACACACCGGGGCAAGTTCTTCCTCTACCCGTTGGCGGCGGAAAAGGTTGTACTGCGGCTGCTCCATACTGGGGGCGATCAAGCCGTGTTCTTTGGCTACCCCGTACGCCTGGACGATCTGCGCCGCCTTCCACTCGGAGGTGCCCCAGTAGAGGATTTTTCCCTGACGGATGAGGATGTCCATCGTCTGCACTACTTCGTCCACCGGGGTGTCGGGGTCGAAGCGGTGGCAGTAAAACAGGTCGAGGTAGTCACTGCCCAGGCGGCGCAGCGAAGTGTGTACTGCCTGTATGACATGTTTGCGCGACAAGCCGCGGCTGTTGGGGTCGGCGCCGGTTGGAAAGAAAGCCTTGCTGGAGAGCACCAGGGCGTGGCGCGGTAGATCGCGGATGGCTTTGCCCATCATCTGCTCGGCTTCGCCGTTGGCGTACACGTCGGCGTTGTCGAAGAAGTTGATGCCCTGCTCGTAAGCGGCGTGCACCAGACGGGTAGCGGTAGCTTCGTCAATCTGGTTGCCAAAGGTTACCCACGCACCCAGCGAAATCTCGCTCACTTTCAAACCGGTTCTGCCCAGACGACGGTAGTGCATTCTGTTCACCTCTCGTTCATGGGTTGGGCGATCACGTAAGCCTTATCGCCCAACTGACGGGCGTCTTCTACCAGGGTGTAGCCGGGCGCCATGCGCCTCAGGCGGTAGCCGGCGGCGGTCAGCATTTCCCAGCAGGCACGGGCGGCTTGCTCGCCGTGCAGTTCGACGAACAGCTGCGGTCGCGCACTCTGCAACAAGCGACACATGCCCTTCAGCGCCAACACCTCGCCGCCCTCGATGTCGATTTTGATCAACTGCGGTAGCGGATGATGGTGGTCTAACACGAAACGGTCGAGCGTAATGCCATCCACGGTGATGCCCTGGCGATAAACCTCCGCGCGACCGGCGGAACCCGCCGCTTTGCCCATGCTGGTTGAATCGTGCACCAGAAAGGTCGTTGGCGCATCACGGTCGATCACTGCCGCAGCCACCACGCTGATCTGTTCCTGCCGGCGGTTGAGTCGGATGTTGGTTTTCAGGCGCTCGACATTGGCGGGCAACGCCTCGAAAGCAAACACTTTGCCGTCCTCGCCGACTTGGTGCGCCAGCAGCAGACTGACGTAACCGATATTGGCGCCCACATCGTAGACGACCATGCCGGGCTGTACGTGATCGTGAACGGCTGTCTGGAGCTCCGGCTCGTAGGTCGCCAGCCAGTAGTCCTTCTCCCGTTTGAGGTCCAATTGCATCCGAAAGCCCGCCAGATCGCCGGCAGCGAGGGTTACCTCTACCAGACCAGGCGGCGCGACGCGGTTTAGTGTTGTGCGAATCAGGCGCGCCAGCGGGTCGATGCGGTAAAAAGCACTGCGCCAAGAGAGCGGCAGGATGTGGGCAATGAACGACGCCAGCGCCAGAATCGGTCGCATTGTTTTGGTTTACTGCTCCTTCTCGCCGGAGCCGATGCCGAGCGGCTTCCATTTATCCTCGCCAGCGCGTAGGCGGTGGCTGCCGCCGCCGCGGATGTGCAACTTGTCGAAGCCCTCGGGTTTGATGAACATGCCCTCGCCGTCCAGCAACCCGGTGATGCCACTCTGCCCGGGTTCGAGGCGCTTGTTCTGGCAGTATTTGCAGGCGGCAGGATCGTGCAGCTTGTATTCCACTGGCTCTTCGTAGGCGGTGATGTAGCCCTCGTAGTTGCGCAATACGATCTTGTGATCCGACATGCTGACCAGATAGTTGGGCATGAGCGGGATCTTACCGCCGCCGCCGGGGGCGTCGATGACGTAGGTAGGAACGGCAAAACCGGAGGTATGCCCGCGCAGACCTTCGATGATTTCGATCCCTTTGGCGACTGGTGTGCGCATGTGCCCGGCGCCTTCGACCAAATCGCACTGGTAAAGGTAGTAGGGACGGACACGGATGCGCAGCAGCTCTTGCACCAGTTGCCGCTGGATGTGGACGCAGTCATTGATGCCTGCCAGCAGCACCGCCTGGTTGCCAAGCGGAATGCCCGCCCGGGTCAATTTGTCGCAGGCTTGCGCTAGCTCGGCGCTGATCTCGTTGGGGTGGTTGACATGGATGTTCATCCACAGCGGATGGTATTTCTGCAGCGTGTCGCATAGCTCGTCGGTGACTCGCATTGGCAGGAAAACCGGCACCCGGCTGCCGATGCGCACAATCTCGATGTGGGGAATCTGGCGCAGGCGCTGCAGCAGTTCGTCTAACAGTTTTGGCGCCAGGGTGAGCGGGTCGCCGCCGGAGAGCAGCACGTCGCGCACCTGGGGCGTGTTTTTGAGGTATTCGATCTGCATCTCGAAATCAGCGCGCGAAAAGGTGGCTGCCGGGTCGCCGACGATGCGCGAGCGGGTGCAGTAGCGACAGTATGAGGCGCACTGGGTAGTGACCAACATCAACACCCGATCGGGATAGCGGTGCACCAGGCCGGGCACCGGTGAATGACGATCTTCAGCCAGCGAATCTTCCATCATACCGGTAAAGGGCACAATTTCTTCGGCGCGCGGGATGACCTGCTTGCGAATCGGGTCGTTGGGGTCATGCGGATCGATCAGCGAGGCGAAATAGGGGGTGATGTCTACGCGGAATAATCCCTGGGTAGAAAGCGCCTTGCATTCGCTCTCGTCCAATTGGATCACCTTTTGGAAATCGTCGACGCTGTTCAAGCGATGACTGAGCTGCCAACGCCAGTCGTTCCATTGCTCGTCGGGTATGTGCTGGTAGGCTGGCGCACGGCGGGAAACGAACGTTTTGGGGGTCATTTTTCCGTTCCTTCTACGGCTAAGTGACAAATTCGGGCAGACGGGCGACAAGTGCTTACGAAGGGGGTACTAGCTTCCTGACGGCAGCGCGAGGCGTTCGCCCGAATTGCCTGGATACTGGACTTTGACTGCCTTCTATTGTAAGGACAAAATCGATTCCGGTCAATTCTATTAGATTTTCATCAGAATTTCGGTGCGAACTTGACGCCAGTTTTCGAGCATGGTATCATAAATTTCGTGTTGTTAGCACTCTCGCTTCGAGAGTGCTAAATGGATGAAGCGATGACGAACCTGACCGACCGCCAGCGGTTCATTTTGACGCTGGTCATTCATGATTATATCCGCACCGCCAACCCGGTGGGTTCCAAGCCACTGGTGGAGCAATACCGGCTGGACTTTAGTTCTGCCACCCTGCGCAATGAGTTGGCAGCGCTAACCGAACTGGGTTATCTGCGCCAGCCGCACACTTCTGCCGGGCGGGTGCCGACTGAGGAGGGCTACCGTTATTTTGTGAGCCGTCTGCTGCACGAAAGCGAATTGCCCGACCCGACCCGCAAGATGATCAGTCACCAGTTTCACCAGATGCGCCACGATGTTGACCAGTCGATGCGGCTGGCGGCTTCGGTGCTGGCGAACCAGTCCAGGGCGGCCTCCCTGGTCACCGCACCGCACAGCGAACAGGCGCGTCTCAAGCACCTGGAACTGATCGCCACCCGCGGGCGGCAGGTGCTGATGGTGTTGGTGATGATGGGCGGTGAAATTCATCAACGTTTCGTCACGTTGAGCGAAGCGGTGCCTCAAGAACGGCTCTCGGCGGCTGCCGACCGGTTGACGCGACAGTTGCAGGGCAAGGGCGTAGAAGAGATCGCTGTCGATCAGTTCAATCTGGACAGCCTGGAACGCGACGTGGTGGCTATCCTCGAGGACGAGATCAGCCAGAGCGAAATGCTGGCGGCGGGTGAAGTCTATCTGGATGGATTCACCAACGTGCTGGCTGAACCCGAATTTTCGGATTCGAGCGAGGCGCGGCGGGCGCTGCGCCTGCTGGAAGAACGCTCGCTGCTACACGACCTGCTGGCACGCACCATCTTGACCGGTAGCATCGGTGGGGTGCAGGTCATCATTGGCGGCGAAGGAACCTGGGACGAATTACGCCAGTGTTCGATGGTACTGGCACGCTACGGGGCTCCAGGGTTGGCGACCGGTACGCTAGGTGTGCTCGGTCCGATGCGCATGCCCTATGGACGGACGATCTCCACCGTGCGCTTTCTAGCCGGTCTGTTGAGCGACATGGTGACCGAAACGCGGGTTGAATGATCTTGCGAGGTGAAATTGATGAGGAAAGATACGAAGAAGCAAAAACAGGAAATGCTCAAAGCAGGCGATTCGTCGGGTGGGCAGTCGACGGCTGCCGAAGAGTTGATCGAATCCGAAGAGGGACAACCTCAAAGGGTTGAGGTGTCTGCTGGAGAGTTTGAAGAATTGAAAAAAGAACTGGAGCAGGCTCGCCAGCAAGCCGCCGAGAACTTTGAGGGCTGGCAGCGCGAACGAGCCGATTTTTCGAATTTCAAGAAGCGCGTCGAACGCGATTATGCGCAGACGAGCGAGTCCATCACCGCCGAGATCATCAAGGAGTATCTGGTGATTGTAGATGATCTGGAACGCGCCCTCAAAGCCCGCCCCGTGAATGGGGACGGCGCCGGCTGGGCGGAAGGGATCGAACTGATCTACCGCAAATTACAAAAGATCCTCGAAAGCAAGGGCGTCACCCCTATTGCGATGGATCAGTTTGACCCGACCTTTCACGAAGCCATATCACACGAAGACTGCCCCGGCTGTGAGAGCGGGGAGATTATTGAAGTCGTTCAACAAGGGTATCAGCTTGGCGAACGTGTCATCCGTCCGGCGCTCGTCCGGGTAGCCCGCTAGGAGAATTAACGTAAACATGGGAAAGATCATCGGCATTGACCTGGGTACCACCAATTCTGTCATGGCGGTCATGGTTGGCGGCGAACCGACCGTGATCCCGACCGCCGAGGGGGAGCGTCTGCTGCCTTCGGTGGTGGCGGTGAACAAGAACCGCGAACGTCTGGTCGGACGGGTAGCGCGCAACCAGTCGATCATCAATCCAGAGAATACCATTACCTCCATCAAGCGCTTCATGGGACGGAAATATGATGATCCCGAAGTGCAGCGCAGCCTGAGCCGCGTGCCCTATCGCGTGAGCAAGGCGGTGAATGGCGACGTGCGGGTGATGATGGACGATAAGGAGTATTCACCGCCGGAAATTTCAGCGATGTTACTTGCCAAGCTGAAAGCCGATGCTGAAGCCTACCTGGGAGAACCAGTGACGCAGGCGGTCATCACCGTTCCGGCTTATTTCAACGACGCTCAACGCAACGCCACCAAAGATGCCGGGCGCATCGCCGGGCTGGAAGTGATGCGCATCATCAACGAGCCTACTGCCTCTTCGCTGGCGTACGGCTTAGACAAGAAAAACAACGAATTAATCGCGGTCTACGACCTGGGCGGCGGCACCTTCGATATTTCGATCCTCGATGTCGGTGAAGGCGTCTTCCAGGTGCGCGCCACCTCGGGTGACACCTTTCTGGGCGGCGACGATTTTGACCAGCGTGTTATCGATCACCTGGTGGATGAATTCAAGAAAGAGCAGGGAATCGACCTGCGCAATGACCGTCAATCGTTGCAACGTCTGAGGGAAGCTGCCGAGAAAGCCAAGATCGAGCTTTCGAGCGTGATGCAGACTGAAATCAATCTACCTTACATCACCGCCGATGCCAGCGGACCCAAGCATTTGGTGATGACCCTGACCCGCGCCAAGTTGGAGCAGTTGACTCACGACCTGATCGAGCGCAGCCTAGAGCCGGTGCGTCGGGCGCTCGCTGACGCTGGTTTGAAGCCCACCGATATTCATGAGGTGGTGCTGGTGGGCGGCATGACCCGCATGCCAGCCGTGCAAGCGGCAGTGCGGCGCGAATTCGGAAAGGATCCGCACAAGGGCGTCAACCCGGACGAGGTGGTGGCGGTGGGCGCCGCCATTCAGGCGGGCGTGCTGGGCGGCGAGGTCAAAGACGTTTTACTACTGGATGTAACCCCATTGACGTTATCCATCGAAACCTTGGGCGGGGTGGCGACCCCTATCATCGAACGCAACACCACCATCCCCACCCGCAAGAGCCAGATCTTCTCCACCGCTGCCGACAGCCAGACCCAGGTCGAGATTCACGTGTTGCAGGGGGAACGCCCGATGGCAACGGACAACAAATCACTGGGCAAGTTCATCTTGGATGGCATCCCGCCGGCGCCACGCGGCGTGCCTCAGATTGAGGTCACCTTCGACACCGACGCCAACGGCATCCTCAAGGTCACCGCTCAAGACAAGGCAACCGGACGCAGCCAGAATATCACCATCACTGCCTCTTCGGGTCTCACCGAGGACGAAATCGAAAGGATGCGCAAAGACGCTGAGGCGCACGCCGAAGAAGACCGTAAACGCAAGGAGGTGATCGAGGTTCGCAATCAGGCTGATAACCTGGTCTACGCTACCCAGAAAACGCTGAAAGAACACGCCGACAAAATCCCGGCGGATAAGAAGGCAGAAGCTGAAGACGGCGCCAAGCGGCTTAAGGAGGCTCTGGCGGGCGAAGATGTCGAAGCCATCCGCAAAGCCAGCGACCAGCTCAGTCAGACCCTGCAACAGCTCGGCGCCAGCATGTACCAGCAGCCTGCCGGCAGCGACGGTAAAGGCGGCTCGCAGCCCGGCGCCTCCGACTCTGCTGAACCGAAGGACGAAGCCAGCGATGAAGATGTGGTCGACGGGGAGTTCACCAGCGCCTGACCGAAGCGTTTGTTTAATGGTTTCTCTCTGGGATCAGGTGATGCGGCGCAAGAGAAATGGTTGAACGGTAACGAATGTCTAAGAGAGATTATTACGAAGTTCTCGGGGTGAGCCGTGCCGCTACCCAGGATGAGCTGAAATCGGCTTTTCGAAAGCTGGCGCGCAATTATCATCCCGATGTGAATAAATCACCCGACGCCGAAGAGCGCTTCAAGGAGCTCAACGAAGCTTATGCCGTGCTCTCGGATGCAGACAAACGGGCAGCATACGATCGCTTTGGACACGCCGGCTTGAACGGCATGGGTGGTATGCCGGACTTCTCCAGTTTTGACTTTGGAGACCTGTTCGGCGATCTGTTTGGCTTCGGGTCTTCGACCCGTCGCCGTACGCGTAACGCGCCCCGGCGTGGTCCCGATTTGAGCCAGACGATCGGGTTAAGTTTCGAAGAAGCTGTCTTCGGCGTCGATAAAGAGATCGAAATCACTCGCGACCAAACCTGTTCCACCTGCAGGGGAAGTGGCGCCGCCCCCGGAACGACCCCGATCCGTTGCAGCACCTGCAACGGGCATGGCGAAGTGCAAAGCGTGCGGCAGACCTTCTTGGGTTCGATGGTGCAGGTCTCCACCTGCCCGAGCTGCCGGGGACAGGGCGAAACCATCGCTGCGCCGTGCCCCGACTGCCGCGGGCGCGGCTTGCGACGCGTTACGGTGCACAAGACCATTTCGGTCCCTCCCGGTGTGGATAACGGCACCCAGATCCGCCTGGCGGGCGAAGGACAGCCGGGGGTGAACAACGGTCCGAACGGCAACCTGTATATTGAGATCAAAGTAAAACCGCATCAATTCTTCCGTCGTCGCCGCAACGATCTTCTGCTGGATCTGGACGTCAACGTTGCCCAGGCGGCGCTGGGGGCGGAGGTCGAAGTCCCCACCATTGACGGACCAGTCAGGCTCAAGATTCCCAAGGGGACGCAGGCGGGAAAGATCTTTCGGCTCAAAGGCAAAGGGGTGCCAGATGTGCACGGGAATGGTCGCGGCGACCAGTTGGTGATCGTCAATGTTGAAATCCCCACCCGCTTGTCGAGCGAGCAACAGGTGCTCTTCGAGCGGCTGGCAGAAACACTGGGCAGCGAAGTGCGACCGCAGGAGCGCAGCTTCCTCGATCGCCTTAAGGACGTACTGGGTGGTTGAAGCGCGATGGCTCGAGGTTTGGTTCAAGACCGACGGCGAACTGGCTGAAGCTCTCGCTGAAACGCTTTCTCTCTTCGTCGTCAACAGCGTGGTGATGGAGAGCGATTTGCGTTATGATGACGCCCATAAAAAGGGGGTTCCCAGCGGCACGGTGCGGGTGTACGGCTACATTCCGGTCGATGAGCAACTGGAGGAAACGCGCCAACGGCTGAGTGAGGCATTGTGGCACATGAGCCGCATTCAACCTATTCCTGAACCCGCCTTTCGCCCCATTGTAGAGCAAAACTGGATGGAAGCCTGGAAAGAGCATTGCCATCCGATTGAAATCGGAGAGCGGTTGCTCGTGCTTCCCACCTGGGTCGAGAAATCCTCTCCGGGGCGGGTGGCATTGCGGCTCGATCCCAGCATGGCATTCGGCAGCGGCAGCCACCCCACCACCCGTTTGTGCCTGGAGATGGTCGAAAAGTACCTGCCGCCCGCCAGCCCGGTGATCGACTTGGGTTGCGGTTCTGGAATTCTCTCGATTGCCGCCCTGTTGCTAGGCGCTGGTTGGGCGCTGGGGGTGGACATCGACGCCCAGGCGCTGGACGTGGCGCGGGACAACGCCGAGCGAAACGGCGTGCTGGATCGTTTTGAGTGCGGTTGGGGCTCGCTGGCTGAGATCCGCTCCGGCGCGTTCTCGATCCAAAAAGCGCCGCTGGTGCTTGCCAATATCCTGGCGCCGGTGATCCTGAACCTGGTGGCTGAAGGCTTGCCTGAAATCCTGAGCAGTGGTGGCGTTCTGGTGCTGTCTGGAATCCTGGAAGAGCAGGCGGCGGAGGTCGAAGCCACCGCCGTCCGGCTTGGATTGAAGAAGCTGGAACGACTTCAGCAGGAGGACTGGGTGGCGCTGGCGCTGCGCGCCTGAATCACCATACCCGCTCCAAATCCGGATTTTTACACGGGCGACGACCCACCTTGGCGAGATCGATCCATTCGCCGTGCACCCGCACGCGCACCACGTCGGCGGTGAAATCGGTGACGGTGGCACTGTGGTTGTCGAAAAGCGACGAGCCGACGCCGTAGATATCCACCGGCACCATCAGCATTTCGAAGCGTGAGATCTTTTCCGGGTTGAAACCGCCCGAGACGATGATCTTGATTGCCTGACAGTACGCTCGGGCGCGCTGCCGCCACTCCTGCGGTAATTTCCAGCTTTCCCAATCGGTATCCAGCGCCTTGCGCACGGCGAAAACCAGGCGTGGCGTCACCCCCAGATCGAGGGCGGGGTCGCCGATGGGCGTCACCGCGGCGTCTCGCAACGAGGCGCTGGTGTCCAGGCGCACGCCAAAGAGTCGGAAGCGCTCGGCTTCTTTCAGGTTGCCGGCGTCCACCATCTGGCGATAGCGGTTGAACATTGCCCGGCAGACCGCCAACGAATCGGCGATGCAGTCGTTGTTGAAATCGACCAGGGCAATGCGCGGGATGTCGCCGGGCAGGGTGGTGGCGAAGGAGAGCATGGCTTCCGCGGTATCGCCGAGAAAGCAGGCGATCGCCGAGTGCGAGACGGTGCCGCCGCCGTTGCCGCCCCACCAATCACCCTGGGCGTCGGTCGATACATATGGACCGAGGGTGCTGGCGAAATCCATGTTGAAACGCTGAACGGCGATATTGTAGGCGTAGCCGTCGGCGGCTTGAACTTCGTGCAGGTCGAAGCGAGCGGGAAAGAAGAGCATCGGTTTGCCGCGGGCAGCTTGCAACGCCTGGTAGACGTTGGTGGCAACCCGGCTGGCGCGGGTGAGAATGCCGAGGGTGGGGGTCTCGAGGATGGCAAAATCGCGGTATCGTCCGCGCACCTTGATCACCGGCTGAACGTTCAGCGGGTCGCCGTTGCTTTGCGTGATGCAGCCGTCGTGCACAGCGTAGACTTCGAGCTGGTCGGCGGTTTGGATAAATTGATCGCCCTGCCAGTAGCCGGTGCACTGCCGCAGCATGCTCAGCGCTTTATCCACACCGACAACGATGGTTTTGCCAGTGCGGCGGGTGAACCACTGCATTTCGACTTCGATGTCGCCGGGATAAATATTTTCAGCCGAAACTTCCGGCGGTAAGCGGTGGTGTTTGCCTTGATAGGTGTACGCCTGCTCTGCCAGGTGGGTTAACATGGTGGCGATGTTGGTGAAATATTTATCGGTGTACCACCCTTTGCGCATGCGTTCAACATCGAGTTTGAAGGTGGCGTCGCTCAAACGCTTGCCATCGAAGAGGCTCATGGGGGCTCCCACCGGCTGCTGCCGGGTTTGTGTAATATTTACACGATTATACTCCCGCCAAAAGGGGTGTCAAGCCGCCGTGCCAGCCGTGCTATAATGCAGGCAAGCCCCTGCCAGTCGCCATTTTTCCTGTCCATGCTGCCGCCCTCTGCTTTTTTCGTCTTGTCCTTAAAGCGTCTCGCCTACGGCGTGTGCGTTGTGATGTCGTTTTTTATGGCGACTTCCTGTGCGCTGCTGGGAAGTCTGCCATACCTGCTGCGAACGAACACCTCTTCTCCTTCGGCAACCGTCTCGAACACCCCCACTGCTTCAACTACTGCCGCTCCATCCGAAAGCTCGCTGCTGTTGCAGCCGGCGTGGCAGGGCTTTGCTGCCCCGCGGCTGACGCCGGTGACGCCGATCCCGCCGCCGCAGACGCCCCTGGTATTGCCACCGCAGGTGCAGGTACTGCTGTTGATGGGCACTGCCAGCCAAGCGCCGCACGTCAGCCGCACCGATGCCATGCTGCTGGTCTTTTACAACCCAGACTTGGGGCGTGCCAGCCTATTGTCGATTCCGGCAGACCTGTTCGTTTACCTGCCGGGATATACCATGCAGCGGTTGCAAATTGCCTACGCCATTGGCGGCATGCGGCAGCTCAATAGCGCTCTAGAATACAACCTAGGCTTGCGCCCGGCGCAATGGGCGTTGATCCACGCCGATGATTTCAGCACGCTGGTGCAGCATATTGGCAAGCTGGAAGTGGTTGTGCCACAGGCGTATCCGCACGCTTGCGGCGGGATCGAAGCCGGCGTGGTGGCGATGGACGGCGCCCAGGCGTTGTGTTACGTCAGTTTTCGGGAAGGGATGGACGAGCTTGCCCGCAATCGCCGCCAGCAAGAGATATTCCGCCTGGTTTTTCTGCGCATTGTGGAGGGTGGCAATCTGGTGCGATTGAAAGAGATCTACGAGAACCTTTCGCCCTACGTGGAGAGCAATCTGACGCTGGACGATTTATTGCAGCGTCTTCCCCTGGCACTCAAACTTGGCGATCTCGATCAATTTGGCTATTTCACCCTGCAGCCAGCTGACCTGGCGGTGTGGGAGATGCCGGGTGAAATGCGGACGCAGGTATTTTTGCCCCAGCCGGGCAGGCTGGCTGCTGCGGTGCGGCGAGCGATTGAATTTGTGCTCACCCCGCAGCCCCATTCCGAACGGGTCATCACCCTCGAATATGAACTGACCATCTCCCCCACCCCCACCGAG
>JBBIKU010000067.1:0-12988 GCA_037445245.1 Anaerolineaceae bacterium | reverse complement strand
TTGCCCATTCGTAGCCCATCAGTTCCAGCGTTTTGAAGATCTGCTGCAAATAGAGTGATTGGCGCACGTCGATGACGTAAACCGAACGGTCGATCTTGTACTCTTCCACTTTCCGGATGGCGAGCGGCAGGTCTTTGGTGGAATAGAGCGAAGTGCCGTCGGAGCGCAGAATGACCAGGACGCGGTATTTTTCCTGGCTGCCGAGCAGTTCGTCGAGGGGGATGATGACTGCCCCTTCAGGACGCTCGTCGCGCGCCAGACCGCGGGCGATCAATTCTTCCACCAGTTTTTTGCCGGGTTCTTCCATTTCGCTTTCGAAATAGTAACGGTCAAAATGGACGCCCAGAAGTTGGTAAATTTGATCGAAGCCCTCCAGCGACCAGCGGCGGGTCTTTTCCCACAGGTTGACGATCTCCAGCTCGCGACGGTCCCAACGGGCAAAGAGGGCACGCACTTCCGCCTGTGCCTGTTCACTTTCTTCGTATAACTGGTTGGCTTCGGTGTACAGCTCGCCGATCCAGCGGATGACATCTTCGCCGGGCTCTTCGCCAGCGTGACGTTTCTGGTAATTCCACAACCACTTGATGACATGCAAGCCGATATCGCCGATGTAGTTGGCACGTACCACTTCGGAACCGGCTCGTTCGAGGATATTGCACACGGCGCTGCCGAGCACCACGTTGCGCAGGTGTCCGACATGAAAGGCTTTGTGAGTGTTCGGTTGCGAGAACTCGACCATCACCCGCTCATGGCGGGGATCAGCGGCGCCGAAACGCTCGCTCTGCTCCAGCACGGTGTCCAGCACGCGCCGGGCATACTCGGCAGTCGAGAAATACAGGTTGAGATAGCCGCGCACCGCCTCGAGGCGCTCGAAACCGGCGGGCGTGCCGAGGTGCTGCGCCACGGCTTCGGCGATCTGCTGCGCCCGCTCGGCGACCTTGAGGCTGGTTTTGCCCTCGCGGACTTCCTGCGCAGCCAGTTGAAAGAAGGCGGTGGAGATTCCCCAGTGCCCGCTGAAGGGGATCCAGCTCCACTGCAAGGCGGGTTCGGGCAAGCCATTTTGTTCGCAAAAGTGGCGGATGTGGGCTTCGATGATTTTTTGTTCGGCTTCGAACATTGGCTATCCCTCTGTTTTTTTTGCGTTCGCCCGCGGAGCGAGTTGGGTGGCGATCATCCGGTGCGGCGTGCGGATTATAACATTAAAGGAAATGCGGGAGTACGAGACTCCCGCATTGACCAAAAAGGAGGAAAAATGGTTAAGGAACGACAGGGTTATTTCTTGATGGCTGCCAGACGTTTCATCAGGCGGCTCTTGCGGCGGGCGGCGTTGTTCTTGTGGATGATGCCCTTCTCGGCGGCTTTATCGAGGGCAGCCACGGCGGTGAAGACGGCGGCTTCCGCCGTTTCGACGTCGCCGGCGGTGATGCTGATGCGCGCCTTCTGGATGAAGGTGCGCGCCCGGCCGCGGTAGACGCGGTTGCGCAGGCGGCGCTTCTCGTTTTGTTTGTTGCGCTTGATTGCAGACTTAATGTTAGCCAAAATCACTCCTCCAGCAAATTACGAACTCGAACAGCTTGCAATTTTACCTCATAAATGTAAAAATGTCTAGGAAAAATTTAAAAAATTCAAAACGAGCTGCAGGTTGGGTGGTGGGCATCCAAAATAATTTGCCTTCGTATGAAATCTCACCACTTAACCTTGTATTTGTGTAGCTATCTCTCTCTCAACACTCGCTGTAGCCGCAGACGTAGCACTTGCGGCAGCCCTCCTCGTTGACCACGGCAGCCTCCCCGCATTCGGGGCACAGGTCGCCGATGCGCGGCAGGGGCTGGTCGCGTGGGTCATCTTCGGCAGTTGCCAGAAGGGTTCGAGAACCGTTGCTGCCCTCTCCGTGCTCGCCCGCCAGCCGTTCGCTGCGGCTGTGCAGGTATTCGTCTAAAATCTGGGCGACGCCGTCGGGCAGCGAGCGCACGCGCTTGGCGCCGAAGCCGAGCGAGCGACCGCCGCCAATGCCGCTAAGCTGGCGCACCACCTCGCGCAGGCGCTGCGCCGGCTCGATGGGCGAGACCAGCCGCAGGATGTACGAGATCAGCCGCCCGATGGCTTCGGAGACGGCGGCGGTGTCGGAGCCGGCTTTGGAGGTGTTGATGAAAATCTCGAAGGGCTGGCTTTCGCCGTTCTCGTTGATGGTGATGAACGCCTTGCCCAGCGGGGTTTCGACCGAGTGGGTGTAACCGGGCAGCGCCCGCGGGCGGGGTTTCTTGGGATCGTCCATTAACAGCGAGGGCTGCAGGGTAGCGGCGGCAGATTTTCCGGGCGCCTTTTTATTGCTGGCGGTGGCGTGGGTTTCGAGCACCACCGTTTCGCGCGATCCGGTGACATAAACCGTGATGCCTTTGCAGCCCAGCTTCCACGCCAGCAGGTAGGCGGTAGCGATATCGTCCTCACTGGCAGCGGGGGGGAAGTTGATCGTTTTGGAGAGGCTGTTGTCGACGAACGCCTGCAGGGCGGCTTGCATGCGGACGTGTTCTTCGGCGCTGATGTCTTGCGAGACGACGAAGACTCGCCGCACTGCCGGGGGGACGCCATCGACCTCCTGGCAGCTTCCGGCGTGCATCACCCGTTCGAAGATCTCCTGACGGGCGGCCGAATCCAGCCCCTCTGCCGCCAGCGCCTTCTCGAAGAGCGGGCTGGCGTAGGTGAGTTGTAAATCGTTACCGTTGTCGTTGACGTGACGAATGTACGCCAGGGCGAAAACCGGCTCGCAGCCGTAACCCTCGCAGCCGGCGACGGTGGCGATGGTGCCGGTGGGGGCGATGGTAGTCTGGGCGGCGTTGCGGATGCCGTGACTGCGAATGCCTTCGAGGATCGCCTGCCAGTCGAGCGGTGGGCGCTGCCAGTCGTTTTGGTAGCGGACGATCGATTCGGACGGTTGCCAGCGCAGGTTTTCGGGGTCGTAGATGCTGCCGCGAATAGCCGGGAAGGCACCGCGCGCCTGCGCCAAGTCAATGCTGGTTTGCATGGTATGGTAGCGCACAAATTCCATCACCTGGGCGGCAAATTCCTGTCCTTCTTCAGCGCCATAACGCACGCCGACGTGATACATCAGGTCGGCGAGTCCCATCACGCCCAGACCGATGCGCCGGGCGCGCAGGGCGGCTTCTTTCAGTTGCGGCACGGCGGGGACATATTTGTTGGCGTCGACGATGTTGTCGAGAAAGATGGTGGCAGTGACCACCGACTGTCGTAGTTTTTCCCAGTCGACCTTGCCGGCGTGGGCGGTGTGCTGTGCCAGATTGATCGAACCCAGGCAGCAATTTTCGTAGGGTCCAAGCCACTGTTCACCGCAGGGATTGGTGGCTTCGAGCGGGTAGAGATGCGGCACCGGGTTGCTGCGGTTGGCGGTATCCAAAAAGAGCACACCCGGCTCGCCGTTGTGGTGCGACTGGCAGACGATCATTTCGAACAGGTGGCGGGCGCGCACCTTGCGGTAGGTTTTGATGGGGATGCCTTCCGCCTCGGCTTCTTCCAGTGTGCCCAAAAAGTCGCGGTAGCGCGGCGAAAGCACATCGGGGAAGCGCAATTCCCAGTCCTCGTCATTTTCAACCGCCTCCATGAATTTGTCGGTGATGCCGACCGAGATGTTGAAGTTGGTGATGGCGTCCTCGTTGGTCTTGCAGGTGATGAAGTCTTCGATATCCGGATGGTCGACGCGCAGCACTGCCATGTTGGCGCCACGGCGCGAACCACCCTGGGCGACCTCGCCGAAGGCATGATCGTAAACGCGCAAAAAGCCGACCGGTCCTGTGGCTCGGCCGGCGGATGATTTGACCAACGTTCCCTGCGGGCGCAGGCGGGAGAAGGAAAAGCCGTTGCCGCCGCCGGTCTGCTGAATGAGGGCGGCGTCACGCAGGGTTTGGAAGATACCGGTTGGTTGGCGTCCCATGTCGTCCGAGATGGGCAGCACAAAGCATGCCGCCAGTTGTCCCAGCGGGGTGCCGGCGCCGGTGAAGGTGGGCGAGTTGGGAAAGAAGCGCTTGGAAGTCAAAAGGTGATAAAACTGGCGGGCGCGCTCGACCACATCACCCGCCCAGTGAGTTTCGACCGCTGCTACGTGGTACGCCACCCGCCAGAACATCTCTTCGATTGTTTCAGCGGGCTTGCCGTCGTCGCCGCGGCGGACGTAGCGCCGGATGAGCACCTGGCGGGCGTTTTCGGTCAGCTCGATGGTCGGAAGGTCATCCGGAAGCGGCGGGGTGGGCAGCAGGTTGTCACGGTCGAGGTGGGTTTTGAAGGACATGTCTAATCTCCTTGCGGTTCGCTACCGAGTAATTGATCGATCTCATCGCGCAGGGCGTGTAGATCATCCAGTTTGAGGTATACGATGGCGTAACGAATGTAGGCGATGTGATCGAGTTCTTTCAGCCCGGCGATGACCATGTCGCCGACGATGCGGGACGGGACTTCAGCCCGTGCCATGGTTTGCAGCCGGGCTTCAATGCCGCTGACCAGTCGTTCGATGTTGGCGGCTGATACCGGGCGCTTGGCGCAGGCGATGCGGATGCCCCGCGCCAGTTTTTCGCGGTCGAATTCTTCGCGCACGCCGTTTTCCTTTATGATCAACGGCGCGCCGAGCAGAGGGCGTTCGTAGGTGCTGAAACGCTGGTTGCAATTTTCGCATTGGCGACGGCGACGCACCCCGCCGCGGCTGTCGTGGGTGGTGTCGAGAACTCTGGAATGTTCGTCTTTGCAATAAGGACACTGCATTCGTTTCCTCCCTGATGACGAGCCGGCAGGGTTTTCAGGTGAATGATTCTGAAAAGGATACCCCCATATATGGGGGTTGATGTAGAACGAAAGCGTATATTTGCTAGCTTGATCATTTTAGCACATCAGTTTGATCAATGCAATACCCCTCGACGAACTCTAATCTTAAAAAATTGTAAGGCGCTCACAAAAGGCAGGATCAGTACATTTCTGCTGGCGAGAACACAATTTTTCAACGCAAAGCAGACAGACCGGGTATAATCGGGTCAATGTGCTCAAAGCTTGAGCTGCGAAAAAGCGTGCTTGCGCTGGTTTTGATCGGTGGATTTACCTTGCTCTCTGGTTGCCGCCCGAGTGGGGGGGGAGAGTCGACTGGCGAAGCAGAGCTGCCCATGGCGACCATCTCGGTTACCCCGACCGTAACCATCACCCCGCTGCCACTGGCGATTCGGGTCAATGATGGCGGGATTCTGCTCTCGGAGTATGAAGCCGAGGTGGAGCGGCGGCGGGCGACTGCGGAGGAGAGCGGCAAGGATTTGACGGAGACAAAGCTGCGCCAGCAGGTCATCCAGGATTTCATCGATCAATTATTGCTGGCGCAGGCGGCGGAGCAGGCGGGTTTTCAAGTCGACGAGGGGGCGTTGGACGGGCGGATCGAAAGGCTGGCTTCGCAAATGGGCGGCGCTGAAAACCTTTCAGCTTGGCAGGTGCGGCACGGCTACGACGGGCAAAGCTTCCGGCTGGCGCTACGACGGATGATGGCGGCGGAATGGCAGCGCAACCGCATCATTGCCGAGGTGCCGGATGCGGTCGAGCAGGTGCAGGCGCGCCAGATTCTGCTGCTGGATGAAGAGCTGGCGCGACAGGTTTTCGGTCAACTCGAAGCTGGCGCAGATTTTGCAACCACAGCGAGAAGATATTATCCTGCCACCGGCGGCGAGATGGGTTGGTTCCCCAGGGGTTACCTGACCCTGCCGGAGATCGAAGCGGCGGCGTTTTCCCTGTCGCCGGGCGAATACAGCGAGGTGATCGAGAGCGTGTACGGTTTTCATATTGTTCAAATGATGGAACGCAGTCCGTCGCGACCACTCTCATCGGAGGCGCGGCGCGTGCTGCAACACAATGCAGTGGCGGCTTGGCTTGAGGCGCAGCGGATAGCCAGCCAAATCGAGTTGATGGTCGCCCAGGATGGAGACACATGAGCGAGCGCGAAGAATCTCTGCCAGATGAGTGGGGCGACCAACCCCAACGGCGCGGCGAGCGGGTGTGGAATTTCCTGAGCATCCTGTTGCTGGCGGTGATCGGGTTTGTGGCGTTGTGGTTCGGACTGATTTACATGAACCCGCAGGCAGCCTTCAATCCCTATCCACCGCCGACCATGCCGGCGCAGATCGTGCTGCCCACCGCTACCCAGACGCCGATGAGTCTGCCACCAACCTGGACACCGACCGCAACCCAGACGCTGTTCCCCACCAGCACGCCCGATCTGAACGCCGGTTTGCCGACGCCGATCGACGGTGGAATCCTCACCGTGCCCACCGCTACGCCCGCCTCGAGCGCCCGCTATACCTTTGCATTGCAAAGCGAGCCGGCGGCGATAGATGCCTCGGTGCTCTATCCCGACCGTAGCTGTAACTGGATGGGGGTCGGCGGGCAGGTGCTCGATTTGCAGGGCAGCGGCATCACCGGCATCACCGTGCAGGTGGGTGGACGGCTAGATAACAAGACGGTCACCCTCTATCCCAGCCTGACGGGGACGGCACTCAAGTACGGACCGGCAGGGTACGAGGTGACCCTGGCGGAAAAGCCGCTCGCTTCCGACCGGACAGTGTGGATCCAGCTACTCGATCAGCAGAAGATGCCACTATCGGAGCGGGTTTATTTTTCCACCAGCGCCGATTGTGATAAAAACCTGATCATAATCAACTTCAAGCAGGTTCGTTGAATTTATTTTGAAGTGCGGCGGGGATGAAGGGGCACGGTTTCATCGCCGCCAAACAAACCGTTCATCGCCGTTGCTGGCAGGTGCATGACCTGTCCGTTGGCGAAGAAATCAAACTCAAAGCCGGTCATCTCGCCGGCTTTTTTGCCCGGCACCGGCATCAGGCGAGCGGTGAGCGGTTTGCCAAGGCGCACCGCCAGCGCGGCGAGGTCGAGCAACAGGGCGGCAATCTGCTGGGGGGTCGCATCGCCGGGGAGCGGAACGGTGTCTAAACCGGTACCGCACACCGCTGCATAGAGCAGCAGATCTTTGAGGGTGAGGCAGCCCGCGGCGGTGCGCCGCGCCAGCACCGAATCTTCAAGCACCGGCAGCATCAGACCGTTGAACCCAGCACGCAGCCAACTGCCTTGATCGAGGGTATCCGCCACGGCGGCGGCGGCAGCCAGCGAGCCATGCAAGCCAAGCTGCACCCCCGTCAGGCGTTCGAGGGCGCCGCCCAGCGAGCACCAGTCTGCCGGGAAGGGTGCCAGTGAGAAATCCAGCCCCTTGAAATCCGCTTGGTAGCGCGCCGCCAGCGGTTCTGCGGTGCGGGTGAGGGTGGCTGCGGCGGTGTTGAGAGTGGCGAGCAGCAATTGGCGGGCAGTTTCTAGGCTGTTGGCGGTATTGAAGGCGTCAACGGCGGCGTCAGCGCATTCGATTGCTAGGGCAAAGGCGGGCTGGCTGCTGGCGGCATAGGCGGCTGGGAAGAAGGGGGCGAAGGGAGGCACGTTTGCCAGGGCGGCGAAACGCAGGTTGGTGAAGCCATCTGGGGTGATCACGGCACTGCGGGTGATGATCTCGGCGCAGGCGCGCAGCGCCGGCAGGTCGACGCCGCTATCGGCGGTCGCCATCACGCCGCTCAGGAACACATTGCGCGTAGCCATTAATATATCTGGGATTATGGCATAGCTGACAGGAAACTGCGGCAACGCTGCCCCCAACGCCAGGTAGGCAAAGCCGCGCTCGGTGGTAAGCCTTTCCAGCCGGACTGCCAGTTCGAGTGGGTCGACCTGCGGGTTGGCGGCGACGTATTCCGAAAAGGGAGTGGAGGCGAGGCGGGTGGTTTGCACTTCGAAACCGGCTTCCTCGCAGGCTGAGCGGGCAGCCCCGCTCAAGGACGACAGACGGTCGAGGGTTTTCTCTAGTGGTAGGTCGGCAAGGTCGAAGAAAGCGGTGATGGATCGAATTTTCATTGGCTCCTCTGGCGAACGACTTCAAACAGCAGGATGGCGGCGGCGATGGCGGCGTTGAGCGACTCACTGCCACCTGGCATGGGGATGGACAACGCCGTGTCGGCGCGCCGGCGGGCTTCGCTGCCAGCGCCTGCAGCTTCATTGCCCACAATCAACGCCAGCGGCGAACGCAGGTCTGCCTGCCAGGCGGGTTGTCCGCCCCGACTCTTGGCAAGGTAAAGCCTCAGTGGTGGGTCAGTTTGTGATTTGGCAAGCTGTTCAATCTCATCCCACCCCAGGACGTGAATCGGCAGGCGAAAATGCGCTCCCATACCGGCGCGCAGCACCTTGGGCGACCAGGCATCGGTGCTGCCAGGTGTCAGCAGCACTCCCTGCACCCCGGCAGCCAAGCCGGTACGCAGCAGCGTTCCCAGGTTGCCGGGATCACGCAGGGCGTCGGCGATCAATAAAAAAGTGGGATCAGCAGGCAGAGGAAAGGTAGTGATCGGAAAGACAGCCACAATGCCCTGGGAGGTTTCGGTGTCAGAGAGGGAAGCCATCAGCGTCGGGCTGATTGCAATCGTTTCACAACCTGCTGACGAGATCGTTCGAAGCGATTTTTGACCGCGCTTGGAAAGCTGTGAACTGTAAAGCACCAGCAGCGGCTGCCAGCCGGCTGCCAGCGCCTCTTCCACCAGGCGCACTCCTTCGACTACGAAACTGGCGTCTTGGCGGCGCTGTTTGGTCTGCTTGATCAGCGAACGCACCCAGCGAAAGCGGGGATTTTGATTTGAGGTGATGGTCATGCTGTTCCAGAAATGTGGGAATGGAATGCTTTGCGGAACGGCTGCAGGGTCGCTTGGTCGATAATGGTCAGTCGCACCAGTTGGAGTGGCGATTCCGGGTGGGCGGCAAAATACTCCTGAATGGCAGCCAGGAAAACGCCGGCGGCGCGCCGGGTCGGAAACCCGAAAATTCCGGTGGAAATGGGCGGAAAGGCGATCGAGGTCAACCCCAGTTGTTCCGCCCGCATCAGGCTGCCGTGAATCGCAGCCATCAGCTTGTGGTCTTCGTCGCCTGAGCCCCACACCGGTCCGACGGCGTGGATGACAAAGCGAGAGGGGAGATCGCCGGCGGTGGTGTAAGCGGGCTGGTGGTGTGGCACAGGACCATGCTGTTGCACCCAGGCATCGCTTTCAGCTTGGATAGTGGGTCCGCCTTTGCGGGCAATTGCCCCGGCGACGCCAGCGCCGTGTTGCAGGTGGGCATTGGCGGCGTTGACGATGGCATCGACGGTTTCTTCGGTCAGGTCGCCGTGGCAGAGTTCCAGGCGTTGCCCGGATGGATATTCGAGGCTGATGATGAGATTTCCCATACGTCCTCCGCCAGTATTTTAACACGGGCGAAGGCGAATGCGCCCCGGTTGCGGTGTCTTGTCAGCGGCATCGTTGATCTCCTAAGGTATCCGAAATAAAAAAGGGCTGCCCTGCTCGGCAGCCCGGTGAAGATTCGCTGATGAATTAAGACTTGGTTGCCTGGCGTACCACGGCGGCGAAAGCGTGCGGGTCGCGCACCGCCAGGTTGGCGAGCATCTTTCGGTTGAGGCTGATCCCGGTTTTCTTGAGAGCATACACCAGTTTGCTGTAGCTGATACCGTTGGCACGCGCCGCAGCATTGATGCGCACGATCCACAACTGGCGCAGATCGCGTTTGCGAGTGCGGCGGTCGCGGTAAGCGTACCACAAACTTTTGAGTCGGGCTTCATTGGCTCGCCGATAAAGGCGATGGCGGGTGCCAAATTGTCCCTTGGTCATTTTTAAGACTTTTTTGTGCCGCAGATTGCGATGCGGTCCAGTCTTTACGCGTGTCATTCCTTACTCCTTTGCGAACCCCTGGGCGCCGGTGGTTTTCACCCGTTGTGAGCACCCAACAGCCGCGCCAAAACAGAAAATGATGATCGGGCGATCCTAGTCCTTATCGCCCAGATAAGGTGCCAGCCGCTTTACACGGATGGCAATCTTGTTGCCCTTTACCGGCACCATTTCGGTGAACAGAGCTTTGGTGCGCTTTGAGGTGCGGCGGCGCAGATGGCTCTTGCCGCCTTTGGTGCGAACCAGAACTCCGGAGCTGGTCAGGCGAAACCGCTTTGAAGTCGCCTTGTGGGTCTTCAACTTGATCTTACCGCTCTTTGGTTTGCGTGGCACAGCGAAACTCCTTCTTGACAAAATATTGCGGCTTGCTGTGTGAGCAGCCGCAAGGTAACGTTTTGATTTCGAGAAACAAGGTGCAGGTCAGCTTTCGGTTTCCTCGCCGCTTTCTTCTACTTTGGGAGTCTTCTTTCGAGAAGCTTTTATCGGTGCCAGCACCATGGTCATCACGCGACCTTCCATATTTGGGATTTGCTCGATGCTCCCGACGTCGGATAATTCTTCGGCGATTTCCTTCAGGTCTTCCAAGGCAATTTCGGGATAGGTGATCTCCCTACCACGAAAACGAATGGTCACCTTGACCTTCATTCCGTCCATCAACCAGCGACGGGCGTCGCGGGTTTTAAAAGAGCGGTGGTGCTCATTGGTTTTCGGGCGCAGGCGTATTTCTTTGATCTCGATCTTGGTTTGTGCCTTCCGGGCTTCGCGCTCTTTTTTGGTTCGCTCGTAGAGGAACTTCCCAAAATCCATGATGCGACACACGGGGGGGGCAGCGTTAGGAGCGACTTCCACCAGGTCGAGATCGGCTTCTTGTGCCATCCGTAAGGCATCTTTGATGTTGACCACTCCGACGTTCTCGCCTTCAGGACCGATCAATCGAACTTCTGGCACTCGGACGGTTTCGTTTACCCGATAACCTGTTGTGCTGATAGCATTCTCCTTAACAAAGAAATATTGAGTATGTCCTTAAAGGTTGTTCGGACATGCTCAAGAATAGAATATACCATATTTCCCTGAAAAACGTCAACATTTATTGGCGATCTCTTCTTTTGCCCGTTGGACGAAATCTTCCAGGGGGATTGTGCCGGGGTTTTCACCCGAGCGTAGGCGTAGTGCTACGGCGCCCTGCTCGATTTCCTTGTCACCGACCACCAGCATGTAGGGAATTTTTTGATTCTGAGCGTCGCGTATTTTGGCGTTCATGCGCTCACTGCGCTCATCGACGATGACGCGCAGCCCGGCTGCCTTGAGCTTTTTGACCACCTCGTAGGCATAATCCAGATGGCGATCGGCGATGGGGATCAATATCGCCTGAACGGGTGCCAGCCAGACCGGAAAAGCACCGGCATAATGCTCGATGAGCACGCCGAAGAAGCGTTCCATGCTGCCCAGCAGGGCGCGATGGATCATATAGGGTCGGTGGGGTTGCCCATCTTCGCCGACGAACTCCAGGTTGAAGCGTTCCGGCAGGTTGAAGTCGAACTGGATGGTGGATAGCTGCCATTCGCGCCCAATGGCGTCTTTGATCTTCAAGTCGATTTTAGGTCCGTAGAATGCGCCGCCGCCCTGATCCAGTTCGTAGGGAATTTCGGCGCGTTCGAGAGAGGACTGGAGGGCGGCTTCAGCGTCGCGCCAGCGTTGGGCTTCTCCCACCGACTCTTCAGGCTGTGTGCTGAGGTAGGCTTGAAAATCGGTGAACCCAAAGGATCGCAGGATGTGAAGGCAAAAATTGAGCACGACGTCGATCTCCTGCGGCATCTGGTCGGGGCGGCAGAAATGATGGGCGTCATCCTGGGTGAAGCCGCGCACCCGCAGCAAGCCGTGCAGCACGCCACTGCGTTCGTAGCGGTAGACCGTACCCCGCTCAGCAAAGCGGATCGGCAATTCGCGGTAGGAGCGTATCCGGTCTTTGTAAATATGAACGTGGAAAGGGCAATTCATTGGCTTGAGATAGTATTGCTGCCCTTCGATATCGATCGGCGCGTACATGCTCTCGGTGTAAAAGCTCAAGTGCCCGCTGGTTTCCCACAACTGGGCTTTGCCGATATGGGGCGTGTATACGAAATCGTAGCCAGATCGCTCATGTTCTTCGCTCCAGAAGTCTTCCGCCAGTTTGCGGATCATGGCGCCTTTGGGATGCCACAGAATCAGCCCGGGACCAACCTCTTCAGAGATGCTGTACAAATCCAGTTCACGTCCCAGCCGGCGGTGGTCGCGCTTTTTTGCCTCTTCGAGTTTTTGCAGGTATTCTTTCAATTCTGCGCTTGTGTACCAGGCGGTGCCGTAGATGCGCTGCAGCATCGGGCGTCGTTCGTCGCCGCGCCAGTATGCCCCGGCGACGTTCATCAACTTGATCGCATCGGGGTGGATCTGGCTGGTGCGTTCGACGTGCGGTCCACGGCATAGGTCAACGAATTTGTCGTGCTGGTAGATCGAGATTTCGGGTTTTTCGGTCAGCGGATTGCCGTCCTCGTCGAAACCGCCGCTTTCCAATCCCTCGATCAATTCGATCTTGTAGGGCTGATCCTTGAAGATCTGCAGCGCCTCTTCGGCGCTGAGGGCGCGACGGCTGAAAGGATGGTCTTCTTGGATGATCTGGCGCATGCGCGTTTCGATCTGTTCCAGATCCTCGGGCGTGAGCGGGCGGGGCAGGTCGAAGTCGTAATAAAAGCCGTCATCGATTGCCGGACCGATGGCGATTTTTGCGCCGGGGAAGCGGTCCATGACTGCCTGCGCCATCACGTGGGCGGTGGAATGGCGGATGCGATATAAGAGCGAATCTTCATAGCGCTCTTTGGATTTTTCAGGCATACTTACCTCCACTAAATCATTAACAAAAATCTCTCGCCCTTTCTGGGGCGAGAGTTCAGTCACGCGGTTCCACCCAGTTTGGCTCGCTCGAGCCATCTCCAGTGACCGATAACGGGGTCATCCGTTCTCCTTACTGCGGGCTATGTCAGCCTGGTTGGGGATCACGCTCGTAGGGGGTTTTCGCCGTTATTTTCCCAAGGGGCTTGCAGCCGGGGCCCCTCTCTCTGGCGGAACAGCAACGGTTACTCGTCCTGGTCTCAGCGTCTTTCTTCAGGTGGGCGGTATAGGACTCGAACCTACGACCTTTGCGATGTCAACGCAACGCTCTA
>JBBIKU010000066.1:0-13119 GCA_037445245.1 Anaerolineaceae bacterium | reverse complement strand
TTAATCCAGCAACGTGGCTGGCACTGGGTGCACAAGCGGCAGGAAGAATTCTTCGATCGGCTCAACTACCCCTGTGGTGGGCAAAAGGGGAATCCCCCTCGCTTCGGCGTAAGCGGGAAGCAGCTCACGCGCCGGGGTGATCGTCACGCCCTGCACAGCGGCTACGGTGCGCTGGGTAGCTGGATCGAAGCTGCGGATGGTTTCAATCTCGTCTCCGAAGAAATCCAGGCGCACCGGTCTGGCTTCAGCCGGCACCCAGATATCCAGAATGCCACCGCGCCGGCAAAACTGTCCTGGCTCGACCACAATTTCAGAATACTGGT
Source organism: Anaerolineaceae bacterium (assembly GCA_037445245.1). Classification (GTDB taxonomy): domain Bacteria; phylum Chloroflexota; class Anaerolineae; order Anaerolineales; family Anaerolineaceae; genus JBBIKU01. Next base: position 12,796 of record JBBIKU010000066.1, on the reverse strand, counting down.
AACCGATCGCCGCCCACTGGCGTTGAAGCTGCTGCGGTTGCGCCTCCTGCCGCGGACGGAGGGTGTGACTGACTTTCAGAAAATCGCGGCGCGGCAGGGTGCGCGTCATCACCGCCCGCACCGGCGCAATCAGCAGCGGCGGTGGTGATGATCCATTATTGGCGGCGGGCAAATGGTATTGCGCCAGTACCGCCAGCGCCTGTAACCGGTCACGGCGGGTAACGGTGCCCCAAGCGCCGCGCTCATAAAACAAAGGGTTGGGCTCCGGGAAGAGACGCCGGTCGATCTGCGGCGCCCAAAACACCAGTTCATCAAACAGCGCCAGCGCCCGGTCGCTGCGGCTGGTGAGATATAGCAACGGGCGGTTCAGGTCACCGTGCACAGCCGCAAGGAGCGGCAGCCGCGCCGCCCGCGGCAACCCCAGCCCCTGGATAGCGTCGCCTTGCTCGATTTCCGCCAGCAATTGCCGATACGCCGGGTGAGAACGAATTACCTCAAGCATCAATCCTCATCGGTCCCGCCATTGTAACGGTTCATGGCGGGCTGCAATCCCTCGGTCACGAAGGTCTCCACCGCTTGGGCTGCCCGTTCCAACACCCGATCCAGGGTGTCCAGTTCTGAACAATCAAAGTCGCGCAGCACGTAGGCGGCGGCATTCATCTGCCCCGGCGGTCTTCCGACGCCCACCCGCAGGCGCGGGAATTGCTGTGTTCCCAACTGCTGAATGATCGATGCCAAACCTTTTTGCCCACCGGCTCCCCCACCTGGGCGCAGCCGGATGGTGCCCAAAGGCAAATCGATATCATCGTGGATCACCAGCATCTGCTCGAGATCGACTTTATAGAATTTCAACAACGACACCACGGCATGACCCGAAAGGTTCATGTAGGTCTGAGGTTTCGCCAGCACAACTCGTACCCACTGCGTGGGCACTCGTACACTCTCGATCTTCACCATCGCCACCAACGCCCGGCAATGCAAACGGTGGGGAACGACCGACCAACGCTGGCAAAGCGCATCCACTACCATGAAGCCGGCATTGTGGCGGTTATGGCGGTATTCCCTGCCGCGATTGCCCAATCCCACGATCAAGACAGTGGAGGTCGGGTCCGGTCGCACCAATTTGGAGAGGTTCGAGATCAATCGCATGCTTTTTACTCGCGATAGGCTGCGGTTCGCCTCAGCGCCGGCGGACAACTGCGCGGATGCCAAGATACAACCCGATGCCCGCGAACAACACCACTGCCCCAGCCAATCCCATCATCAGGCTGACTGCCAGCCGCTGAGGGGTGATCTGCAGCGGGTTGGGCGCTACAACCGTAGCGGTCAAGGTTGAGGCAACAGCAGGCGCCTGCATTCCGTCAAGGGTGAACCGCTCGGATGTGCCAGGTTGTACCGTCACTGGTTCAGGTTGCACCGCGCTGTAATTGCGTACCCGTAAGGCGGGTACTTCGGTGGTCAACTGGCGCCCGTCTTTTAAATCCACCGTTATCCGCAATTGGTAATCGCCGTCAGTGATCGTGGTGGTATCCCAGACCGCCAGAACATCATCGTCAACCGCCTGCTGGGTGGTGTGAATCACGAACCAGGTTTCGGCTTCAGGGTCATCATAGCGGAAGGCGACCTGAGCAGAGACAAAACCCACCGTGCGAGTAGTGCCGCGGATGGTCACCACTCCTTGTAGCACCTCCCCCGCCTGCGGATATTCCACCCGCGGTCGCTCCTGCGGTAGAACCGCCGACCATAACGGCAAGAAGGAAACTGCCAGCAGGCAAAAAATCGGAGACTGACAGATTTTCATCGTAACTGGCAAGTTTATCACGAATGGTTTTTTGATGCAAACTTTTTAAGCCCGGTGCACTTTATCAACTTCTGAAAAACCTGGATAAAAGTGGTCTTGGTTGATGAAGCATTAATTCCGGGGTATAATAAAAATAATCGGTGATTCAACCTGGAAGGGGTGCATCAGAAAAACCCTGGAATGGGTTGTGCAGATTAAAAGAAGGTCAAAGGATCATGGACGAAACGAAGACAATCCCACCAGCAAACGCAACAACGCTACCACCCGAACCCCCCGTGGTTGAAGCCGGCGGTCAGGGGCAGGGAAAAGTCATCCTGGCAGTAATTCTGGGAGTGATCGTGTTAGCAGCGGTGATTAGCGTAGCCGTGTTTCTGATCCGGGCGGATGCGGAAGTCACCAGCCAGATCCGGGATGTCTTCATCATCTTCATGGCGTTGGAATTTCTGATCATCGGCATCGCCCTGATCATCCTGATCATCCAGTTGGCGGTGCTGACCAACCTGCTGCGCAACGAGATCAAGCCGATCCTCGATTCCACCAACGAAACCGTCAACACCATGCGAGGTACTGTCACCTTTTTGAGCAATAATCTGGTAGAACCGGTGATCAAGCTAAACGGCTATCTGGCTGGGTTAAAAAAACTGGCAGACCTACTGCGCCCAGGTCGCGATTGAAGCGCATTTATCGAACCAAACCAAACACCAACATGAAAGGAGTGATAAAAAATGGCTGAACGAGATGAGTTTGGAGCCTTTATGGTCGGTTTTCTGGTCGGTGGTCTCACTGGAGCGGTTGCAGCCTTGCTGCTCGCGCCGCAATCCGGTGAAGAAACGCGCACCATGATCAAAGAAAGAGCTATCGAGTTAAAGGAAAAAGCAGCCGATACGATCGACGAAGCCTATTCACAGGCTGAAGCCGCCGCGGCGGAAGCGCGTGCCCGCTTCGAAGAGCTGGCTGAAATGACCCAAAAACGAGCCGAGGAACTGCAACACCGCGGCAAGGTGATTCTTGAGGAACAAAAGGCAAAGCTAGGCGAAGCACTGCAAGGCAAACCCAAAGCGGCTGAAGCCCCCAAAACCGATCAGGGCAAAGCCGCCGCCTGACCGAAACAAAACAATCACAGGCTCGTAACAAGTACCCACACAGTGGGTATAAGCGGGTTAACAGTCCCTCCCTGCAAATAAGCGCGCTCGCCTAGACGGTCAACGCGCCTGAGTGGGGAGGTTTTTTTATTGTTCAAGCGTCTCACACAGAGCCGACGGAAGCTGGTCCAGAACATCCCCGGCGATCACGGCAGCGGGATGACCCAAACGATCCTCTGCCAACACGCCGGCGCGCCCGTGCAGATATGCGCCTGCCAGGGCGGCTTCAAAGGGGGGCAGCCGCTGGGCGCGCAACCCAACGATTACACCCGCCAGCACATCACCGGTCCCGGCGCGCGCCAGGGCGGGGGTCGCCACCGCTACCACGCCTATTCTACCATCCGGCGCAGCCACCACGGTCAGGGCGCCTTTCAACACCACCACCTGCCCCCACTCCGCGGCATACTTGCGGGCAATTTGCCACCGCTCTGCCTGAATCTCGGCTACGCTCAAGCCGGTCAAGCCAGCCATTTCGCCCGGGTGTGGGGTGAGGATTGACTCGCCCGCCAGTTTTTGCTGCCAGCCGGGGATGCTCCCCAGCAGGTTCAACCCATCGGCGTCCACCACCAGCGGCGGCAAAGCGGCGGGTTGCGCCGTCGCCTCGCCATCAGAGGAAACCACACACCCGATGCGCGACTTGCTGGGGCGCCCCGCTTTTCCACCGATCAATCGTCGCATGAACTCAGCCGTGTCTTCATCCCGCCCCAAGCCCGGTCCGATCAGCATCGCCGTTGTCCGCCCCAGGTTTTCATAGACCACGTTTGCCGCCGCGGCAGCAATAGCGCCCATCTCTGCCGGCAGGATCAGCCAGGTCACCTCGGGCGCCTGCCCCGCCAGGGCAGTGTGCAGCGGGGAGACGACCGCCAGTTGTACCAGTCCAACGCCGACGCGGTACGCCGCTTTGGCTGCCAGCAGCGCCGCTCCGGTGTAATTGACCGAACCCGCCACCACCATCGCCGTGCCATAGCTGCCCTTGTGATCCTGCATCCCCCGCCGGGGTAACACCCCCCTCACCCATTCCGGCGAAGCCACCACGTCGTTACTCTTTTGCAACGACTCTAGATCCGCCGGAAGCCCCAGCCGCACCACCCGCATCTCGCCGACGCGCTCGAACGCCGGAAAGCGCACCAAGCCATGTTTGATCGCCTCCATGCACAGCGTTAAATCTGCCGGGATGGTCTCGTCTGCCATTTCGCCGCTGTCGCAATCTATCCCGGAAGGGCAATCGACCGCCACCACAAAAGGCAGCATCGGGTGGCTGCGGGTGTGGTTTAAAAGCCGGGCAATGTCCTCCTTAAGCGGCAGTTTCACCCCGGTGCCGAGAACCCCATCAATCAACACGCTACTGCGCTTCAGCCATTCATCCAGCTTTTCGTACTTTGCATCGTCCTGTGCCAGCAACACCTCACCCCCCTGCGTTTGCAGCCGTTCCACCAGCGGATCGTCCGGTCGCTCACGCAGCAAATACGCCCGCGCCTGCCAGCCGCTTTGCGCCAGATCTGCCAGCGCCACCAGCGCATCACCGCCATTGTTCCCACTACCGACCAAAGCAAGCGCTGCCTTGATCTCAAAAACCGACCCATAGCGCCGCACCGTTTCCGCCACCCCGGCGCCGGCGCGTTCCATCATGGTCTCATAGCTGACGCGGCGGCGGTCGGCTTCGGCTTCAATTGCCCGCATCTCCGTCACACTGACCAGTTTCATGGTTTCGTCCTCCCGTTTGCAACTGACCGTATTATACAACAAGCCAATCTCGTCGCAGTTGCCCCGCCATTGCGTAGGGTATAATTCTGTTCATCATGCCAAAAACGACGGGAAGTCACATGCGTAGAGACCTTTACGTTGCCGTATTCATCTCCGGGATGACCACCCTGGCGGTCGAACTGGCTGCCTCGCGGCTGCTGGGCAACGTGTTCGGCACCAGTAACCTGGTCTGGGCAAGCATCATCGGGCTGATCCTGATTTGCCTGGCAGGCGGGTACTTTCTGGGAGGCGCCTGGGCTGACCGTTCGCCCTCCTTCCGCACTTTCTACACCATCCTGTTGTGGGCGGCAATCCTAATCGCCCTGACACCGGTCATCTCGCGTCCGGTGCTCCAAATCGCTGCCAATGCCTTCGACCGCCTTCAAATGGGCATCCTTTTTGGGTCATTCGCGGCGGTGATCGTGCTGCTCAGCATTCCCATCACCCTGCTGGGAACAGCATCTCCTTTTGCCATCCGCCTCGCCGCCCAAAATACGGATAAACTGGGCAGCATATCGGGCAGGATTTACGGCATTTCGACCCTGGGTTCGTTCATCGGCACCTTCCTGCCGGTACTGGTGCTGATTCCGACCATCGGCACCTACCGCACCTTTCTGGCAATCAGCGCCGTGTTGCTGATTTTCGCCCTTTACGGCATGTGGCGCGCCGGCGGCTGGAGGGCGATCCTGCCTTACCTGTGGATGCCGCTGCTGGTAGCAGCGCTTACCTGGCGTGGCTTGCCGGGCAGCGACAAAGTCACCCAAGGTCTGGTGTTCGAGACCGAATCAGCGTACAACTACATCCAGGTGCTCGAGCTGGGCGACTTTCGCTTCTTGCGCTTGAACGAGGGGCAGGGCGTGCACTCGGTCTACCACCCCCAACAGCTTGCCTACTTTGGTCCGTGGGAACTGGTGCTGGCAGCGCCGTTTTTCAACCCGCCGCCTTACGACCCGGCGAACATTGAAGCGATGGCAATCGTCGGTCTAGCTGCCGGCACCACTGCTCGCCAGGCGACCCTCGTCTTCGGCGAGATTGCCATCGACGGTATCGAAATCGACCCGAAAATCGTGCAGGTCGGGCGCCACTACTTTGACATGAATCAGCCCAATCTGAACGTGATCGTGCAGGATGGACGATGGGGGTTACAGCAATCCCGCCGCCGCTACCAGATCATCAGCATCGACGCTTACCGTCCGCCGTACATCCCCTGGCATTTGACCACCCGCGAATTTTTCGCCACCGTGCGAGAGCGACTCAGCGACGACGGCGTGCTGGTCATCAACGTCGGGCGGGGTCGCAATGACCGGCGTCTGATCAACGCTCTCAGCGCCACCATCCTGAGCGAGTTCCCCACCGTGCATGTGATGGACATCCCCGACACCTTCAACTCCATGATCTTCGCCACGAGGCAGCCCACCCAACCCGAAAACCTGCTGCACAACCTAAAAATCCTGAGCGAGCGTGGCGATGTGCATCCACTCCTGATCTTTGCCATGCAGCGCACGGTCGAGAACCTACAGCCCCCTCCGCCGCCGGCGACGGTCTTTACCGATGACCTAGCGCCAGTGGAATGGATCACCAACGAGATGATCCTCAATTATCTGTTCCTCAATGAAGTGGAGGCACCACAACAATGACCCGATCCCAAACCGCGGCAGGATGGCTGGTCGTCATCCTGCTACCCTTGTTTTTGATCATGACCTCCGTGCGGCTGTTGTTGACCCCCCTCTTTTTAGAGATAGAATACCGTATGCCCGCTTTCCCAGCGGATGAATACGGCTTCAGTATGGACGACCGCCTGTACTGGTCACGCCTCGCGGTGGATTATCTGCTCAAGGATGAGGAAATTGCTTTCCTGGCAAACCTGCAATTCCCCGACGGCAGTCCGCTCTTCAATCAACGCGAGTTGCGTCACATGCACGACGTCAAGGTGCTGGTGCAACAAACCATCACCGTCTGGTATGTCATCATCCTGATCCTGTTGGCAACCGGCTTATGGGCGCGGGCTGGACGCTGGCTGCCCGCCTACTGGCGAGCGCTGGCAAAGGGCGGCTGGCTGACGGTTGGGCTGATCGCCGCCATCCTGCTCAGCGTGGCGTTGAGTTTCAACACCCTTTTCACCCTCTTTCACCGCCTCTTTTTCGAAGGCGATACCTGGATCTTTGCCTGGACCGACACACTCATCCGCCTCTTTCCGCTGCGCTTCTGGCAAGACGCCTTCATCTTCCTGGGTGTGCTCAGCCTGGCTGGGGCGGTTCTGTTCATCCTTTTAGGGAAAAAGCTCGCCAAAAAGCAATGATCTTCCCGGTTGTAACAGAGAGCTTTGCCGGGCAGTTTTAATCGTCAGCGGCAGTCAGCCAATCGTTTCACTTCCCCCATTACGTCGGAATCAAAGAGGGGCTGTCTGAGAGACACCTGCGCCTTTCCAGACCGCCCCTCCTGATCGACTCTCGGCAACGCAATTATGCCCCGAACTTGTTCAAACGCTGAGCGTGCGCCAACGCCAGCGCCATCGTATCCAGCGCCGGAAAGGTGCCCAGCCCACCCTGGGCGCAGGCGCGTTCGCCAAAGTTGGTCTGGTTATCAGGGCGCACAGTTCCCGGTGCCCACAGCAAGAACGGCACCGGATGCCAGGAGTGGCTCTTGAGCTTGCAGGGGGTCGAATGGTCGCCGGTGACCACCAGCACATCCGGCTTCAGTTTCAGCAATTGCGGCAACGCCTGGTCGACGCTTTCGATCACTTTGACCTTGCCCTCGAAATTGCCATCTTCGCCGTAGCTGTCAGTCTTTTTGATGTGAACAAAAAAGAAATCGTAATCCTGCCATACGCTTTCGAGGGCGCGGAATTCATCGGCGGGGCTGTCACCCTCGAAAGCCACCCCCTCCATGCCAACCAGCCGCGCCACGCCGCGATACATCGGGTAAACCGCCACGCAGGCAGCCCGCAGACCGTACATTTCTTGGTAGCTGGGCAAGCCAGGGTCGGTGGCAAAACCGCGCAACGTGAGGGCGTTCGCCGTGGGGTGATGCGCCAGTTGGGCGCGGGCTGCTTCAATCCACTGGTTGAACAGCTCGGCTGTGCGCTGCGCCTGTTGGGTGCGCGCCTTCACCGGCAGCGGCGGAACGCCGGTGCGCTGCGGATCGGTCTCATCCAGTTCAGGAGATAACCCTTCGCCACGCATCGCCACTGCAAAACGATACTCTTTCACCTGGCGAACTTCCACTTCGACGCCCGGCACAGTGACGGTTTTGAGTTTTTCGACCAGCGGGTAGGCATCCTCGCTGGAGATTCTGCCGGCGCGCCGGTCGACGATCTTCCCCTCGGCGTCAACCGTGCAAAAGTTGCCGCGGGCAGCCACGTCGCCCTTATGGATATGCATGCCGCCCCCAATCGACTCCAACACGGTCCCGAGCCGGGGGTGATCCCATTGGCAATCGACAGAGACTGCCCCAGCATGCCCTCTGCTGCCAGCCGGTCCATGTGAGGGGTGCGCGCCGTTTCAAGCTCGGTTAGCCCGCCCGCTTCGAGGGGGATGCCGCCCAAGCCATCCATGACCAGCAACACGATCTTCGTGTTCGCCGGAGCTAATAATGCAGAGATGTTTTTAAATGTCATTTTGTTTCCTCAAGCACAATGGTTTCCGATCAAAAATACCATGTAGCGCAAGTATGCAACCTTGCGCTACATGCGGTCATCCATATTGGGATTTTAAACACCGATTCAGCGAACCGCGACCGGGTTCTCTCTATCCACAGCCGGATCGAAGATGTGGAAATTATCCATGTTGAAGACCACCTGAACCTGGTCTCCAACCTGGAAGCGGGTGCGCGGATCGACCCGCGCCACGTAACTGTTTTTGCCCGAAACCAAATACAGGAAAATCTCATTACCCATCAACTCGGTAACATCCACTTTGCAGCCGACAGGGGCAGCGTGGATGCCGGGTGGTGCAAAGTCGGGATTGTGGATGTCTTCGGGGCGAATGCCAAAAATAACTTCGCGATCAGCCATCGGCATATAGACGTCGGTACGCTCTTGGGGGATCTTGACCGAAAAATCGCCGGTATCCACAAATAGATTGTTGCCATCCTTGCGCAGTTTGGCGGGGAAGAAGTTCATGGCAGGCGAACCGATAAACCCGGCAACGAACAGGTTGGCGGGACGATCATACAAAACCTGGGGTGTATCCAATTGCTGCAGAATGCCCTTATTCATGACCGCAATCCGGGATGCCATGGTCATGGCTTCTACCTGATCGTGGGTTACATAGATAAATGTAGTCTGCAAGCGCTGATGTAACTTGCTGATTTCAGCCCGGGTCTGCACCCGCAGCTTGGCATCCAGGTTCGAAAGCGGTTCATCGAAAAGGAACACTTTGGGTTCACGCACGATGGCGCGTCCGACGGCTACACGCTGTCGCTGACCACCCGAAAGTTCGCGCGGCCTGCGTTTGAGCAAGTGCTCAATGCCCAGAATTTCGGCGGCTTCTTGAACCCGCTGTTTGATCTCGGCTTTGGGCAACCTGCGCAGCTTGAGCCCGAACGCCATGTTGTCGTACACGGACATGTGCGGATACAGAGCGTAGGACTGGAACACCATGGCGATGTCGCGATCTTTGGGCGGGACGTCATTGACGACCTGCGCACCGATCAGCACCCTGCCCGCTGAGACCTCTTCCAACCCAGCCAGACACCGCAGGGCAGTGGTCTTTCCGCACCCCGAGGGACCCACCAGCACCAAAAACTCCTTGTCCTCAATGTCAATATTGAGGTCATCGATAGCGACGAAGTCACCAAACCGCTTCCAAACATGATCGTAGGTTACACTTGCCATTTCTTCCTCCTTCCGGAACGAGTATAGTGACGCCATTATATGGGATTTTGTTTAAAAGCGCAATGCAAAATACAAAAAGAGGTTGCCGTCCAGGGCAAACGCAACGACCGGGCTTCCGATGGTTGCCATCACTTGCCCGGTCTGACTGTACTTGCCCCGGCAGCACCCATTTCAATCGTTTCGTTGCCTGCCGCGGGGCTTTTTGATATTCAGATGGATTTAGATACCGAGATACGCTGCTTTAACCTGCGGATTACTGCTGACTTCTTTGGCGCTTCCTGAAAGAATGATTCTGCCTGTTTCGAGCACATACGCCCGGTGCGCGACCGAAAGCGCCATCTGGGCGTTTTGCTCCACCAGCAGAATGCTGATGCCTTGCGAGTTGAGTTCTCCAAGGATGCGGAAAATCTCCTCCACCAAAATTGGGCTGAGACCCATCGAAGGCTCGTCCAGCAGCAGCAGGGTCGGGCGGCTCATCAATCCGCGCGCCATCGCCAGCATTTGCTGCTCGCCACCCGAGAGCGTCCCTCCCAATTGGTTCAAACGCTCTTTCAAGCGGGGGAAACTGGCAAAAGCCTGCTCCATAGATTGTTTGATTTCGGCGGGGTCCTTGCGGGTAAAGGCGCCCATATCCAGGTTTTCACGGACGGTGAGAGGGGCAAAAATCTTGCGCCCCTCCGGCACCTGGCTGATCCCCATCCGCACGATCTCTTCAGCAGGTGTTAGGGTTATCTCCTGTCCTTTGAATTTGATCGAACCGGTGAGCGGTCGCAGCAAGCCGGAAATGGTTCGCAGCGTAGTCGATTTGCCGGCTCCGTTGGCGCCGATCAGGGTTACAACCTCACCCTCATCGACGTGGAAAGAGACGCCCTGCAAAGCGTGGATCGCTCCATAATATACGTGGAGGTTATCAACTTCAAGCAGCATGTACCGCCCCTTTCCCCAGATAGGCTTCAATCACTTTTTCGTTGTCTTGGATTTCTTTGGGATTACCCCGGGCGATCACTTCACCGAAATCCATCACCGTAATGTGTTCACAGATTCCCATCACCACCCGCATCTGGTGTTCGATCAGCAAGATTGTCAGATCAAAGCGGTCTCGAATAAAGTGGATCAGTTCCATCAAATTGACGATCTCGCGCGGGTTCATGCCGCAGCAACAGGCTGGGTTCGCTGGCAAGGGCGCGGGCAATTTCAACCCGGCGCTGGGCACCATAGGGCAGGTTTTTTGCCACCTCATTTTGAAGATTTTCCAATCCGAAGATGGCTAGAAAATCCTGCGCCATCTCGGTCAGTTCTTTTTCTTTTGCGCCATATTTGCCATTGTGCAAAATGCCATCGAAAATGTTGTAACCGGCGTGTGGATGGTAGGCAATGCGCACGTTATCCAGCACGGTCAGGTTTTGAAAGAGGCGAATATTTTGGAAAGTGCGTCCTATCCCCAGGTTGGTGATCTCAAACGGCTCCAACCCCACCACATTGTCGCCTTGGAAAAATACATCACCGCCGGTGGGTTCGTACAGCCCGGTAATCATGTTAAAGACGGTCGTTTTTCCGGCGCCGTTTGGGCCGATCAATCCAGCCAGGTCGCCTTTGTTGACCGTCAGATCAAAATTGCTGACGGCGCGCAAACCGCCAAAGTGTTTGGTCAAGCCTTCAATCTTCAGGGTTTCTTTTTCGTTTTTCTGAAGGGATTCTTCCATCGTCCTCATTCTCCCCTCACTCCGCCGCCGATGCAGCAGCCGTTGGAGGTTTTTTAGCGTCCAGTCTGGCTAATGTAGCTTCCTTGGCTTTCAAAAAGCCCCATTCAACCGAGCCCAGCAAGCCCTGCGGACGCAGCAACATCATCAACAGCAAGGTGATCGGATACAGCACAAACCGCCAGGTCGGCGCCTCCGTGCCCATTTGGGATAGGAATACCCGCAGCAAGCCTTCGAGGAAGAAAATCCATCCGAAGGATGCCGCAATCGTGCCGGTCATACTGCCTAAGCCGCCAAACACCACGATGATCATGGGATTGAACCCGACCAGGAAGGTGAACGTACCCGGGCTCAGGAAGCCAATGTAATGAGCATAAACGCCGCCGCCCAAACCAGCGAAAAAGCTGCCCAGCACAAAAGCAAGCAATTTGGCGTTGGCTACATCAATACCCATGGCGCGGGCGGCAATCTCATCCTCGCGAACCGAGACGATGGCACGCCCGGTCGAAGAATGGATCAGGTTGCGCATGATGACGATCACCAGCAGCATGAACAAAAATGCCGAGAGCCAGGTGGTTAATTGCGGGATGCCGACCATGCCGCGCCCGCCTTTCATTTCGGGGAAGGGCAGAATGGTATCTGAATTGACCATCAGGGTATTGATCACAATCGAAAAGCCAAGCGTCGCAATACCGAAATAATCACTGCCCAGTGTAAGCACCGGCAGCCCGAACAGAAAACTGACCTCGGCGGCGAAGATGCCGGCAAAGAGGACCGCCAGGAAATACACCACCTGCCTGGCGGTGTTGCTGTTCAGCGGGCCAGGCGCCACATTGCTTCCCAGTGAAGGCGCCAGCAGGGGATTGATCTGCGCCCCGATCCAAACCGCAATGGCGCCTATGAGAACACTGCCGATCAAATAAATCGTGAACTGCGAAAGCACCGGGATGCCGCGCGTCCGTTGGATGAACGAGCGAATGCCAAGGATCATCAAACCACCCAGGATGACCCCGCTGCCGAGAACAATCAGCCCGCGGGCGTCGCCGAGCACCCAGCGATAGGTGACGTCGGCAGCAGCGTAGGCGCCGATGCCGTAAAATCCCCACTGCCCCAGGCTAAATTGACCGTTGAAACCGTAGATCAGGTTCAAACCCAGTGCCACCATGGTCATGGAACAAGCCTGGAAGAGCAGTCCGCGATCGAAATCGTTAAATATTTGAAAATTGCCGAAGCGCAGCGAGAGCGCCACCTGCACCACGCCAAAAGCCACCACCACCCCGGCAATCTTGACCCATTTAGACGGATAATCGAGAACTTTTAATAGCCCGAATAAATATGCCAGCAGAGCGGCGATCTTGACTAACGAACCAAAAAGAAATCCTAATTCCATAGCGGCGTCCTTTTACGCTTTTTCTCGCTCTGGCTCGCCGAGAATACCCGTCGGTCGAATCAACAAAACCAGAATCAGGATGGTAAATGCCACAGCGTCGCGCATGGGAGTGGAAATAAAGCCCATCGTGAGCGCTTCCGCCTGCCCCATGATGAGCGCCCCGACCAGCGCGCCCGGGATGCTGCC
>JBBIKU010000065.1:1544-13124 GCA_037445245.1 Anaerolineaceae bacterium | reverse complement strand
GAGTTGTATGTGTTGTTTGTTCATCTGGCTATTTTCTACCAGATGCTTGCTTTTGCCAAAAGCTTACTTTACGATGTATTTACATCCACAAGGATCGGTCTTTAGAGGTTACGATCCGTTTAAATCCCCTCCAGATGATTCTTCAACGACCTAGTGCGGACCAAGTCCCACCGGCCGGAATTTGTAGCCGTACACCAGCATACCGCGATCGTCGCCGTCCTGGCGGATGCGGCGGGTAACCATCTCGACCGGCATGCCGATCTCAGCGCCCTTTTCATCCAAATCGGTGAGCTGGGCGGTCACCACCGGTCCCTCTTTGAGCTTGACCAACGCTACCGTGTAGGGGGTGTTTTCCTCATACCCCGCCGGGGCGTCATGCATCACGGTGAAGGAATAGACTTCACCCTCGCCGCTGAAGGAGAAAGTTGTTTTGGCTTCGCCGCCACACTCGGGACAAACGTCGCGGGGCGGGAAGATTTTGGTCTCGCAATGCGGGCACTCTTCGCCTACCAGGGCGTAACGCTGCTGTCGTAATCGCCAATGGCGCGGAATTTCCATCTCCAATCACTCCTTCCTTCGAACAGTGCATCGAGTCTAGCCAGATAAGACTCTCAAATGCTATCAACTTTGTGTCAATCTTATCAATATCGCTCCGGATTGTGCAATTTTATGGATAACGTTCCAGCACGTGCGTCACCACGGTTGAGGCGGGTCCGCCCAGCGACTGCACCAACGCCCGCCGGGCGCCGGCGACCTGATTCTCACCCGCTTCATCGCGCAACTGCAATGCGGCTTCGACCGCCTGGTAAACCCCGGCGGCACCCAGCGGGTTGCCGCGTCCCTTCATGCCGCCCATGGTGCACACCGGCAGCCTGCCCTGCCGTGAAAATTCGCCATTGTGCACCAGCTTCCAGCCCTCGCCACGAGCGGCAAAGCCTGCTGCTTCCAGCGAGAGCACGCCATAGATAGAAAAGTTATCGCTCAGTTCGAACAGGTCAACATCCGCCGCCTGGATGCCAGCCTTGCGGCAGGCGCGCGCGGTGGAATGGCGCACCGCCTCGAACGCCAGCGGGGCGCTGCGGTCGTGCAGCGCCAGCGTATCGATCACCGCGCTGGAAGCGGAGAGGCGCACCGCCGGATGCGACAGGTCTTTGGGTAGCAGGGCGGGGCGAGTGAGGATGATAGCGGCGGCGCCGTCGGCATAGGCTGCCATGTCGAACAGGTTGAGCGGATCGCTCAGCATGGCGGCGCGCTGGTAGGCTTCCAGGCTGAGCGGACGGCGAAACATGGCATTGGGGTTGGCAACGGCGTTGGCGTGGCATAACACCGGCAGCGCCCCCAGCGCCTGACGCGGCGGCGCGTACTGGTGCAGGTAGCGCTGCATCAACAGACCAGCTTGAACCGCCGGGGTCACACCCTGCACCGCCTCGTAGTCGTAATCGCCCGACTGGGCGACGGCGGTGTTGAGTCCTGTCCCAACCTGATCGGTAAATTTTTCGACCCCCACCACCAGCGCTACGTCCACATAACCGGACGCCACCGCCAGGTAACCCACCCGCAATGCCGCCCCGCCAGAGGCTTCGGCGGCTTCGATGGCGTAGGCTTCGATGCCGTCCAATCCGACATTATCCGCCAGCAATGCGCCCAGGTTGGATTGGTTTGAGACCACCGGTGCCAGAAAGTTGCCGATGTACATTGCCTGCGGCTTCAGCCCGCCGGCGTCGCGGCGGGCTGCCTGGATGGCAGCGGCGGACAGGTTGCGCAGCGAAAGGTGCCAATGTTCGCCGACCGGAATCTGCCCGATGCCTGCGATCACAACTTCGCTCATGGCATCTCCTTTACTTCGCCAGCTTGCCGCGCAGGCGGGCGTAACGGGCGTAATCGATCTCGCTGCGGCGGGCAATGTAATCTGCCGTTTTGGTCGCCAGGTGGCGCCGCTCGCTGATGGCATCGGTCACCTGCAAGGAGTAGGCGTCCGAACCGGCGCCCGATCCATACGAGACCATCAGGATGCGATCGCCCGGCTGCGCCACGTCCAGCACGGCGGTCAAGCCAACCAGGGCTGACCCGGCATAGGTGTTGCCGATCAGCGGCGAAAGCAGCCCGACCTTGATTTGATCTTTGGAAAAGCCGAGCATGCCCGCCACTCGTTGCGGGAACTTGGTGTTGGGCTGATGAAAGACGGCGTATTGGTAATCGGTGGCGGTCGTACCCAGGGCGTCCATCAGCGCCTTGCCTGCCGAGGTGATGTGCTTGAAATATGCCGGTTCACCGGTGAAGCGCTGCCCGTGTTCGGGATACTTTTGCCCCTCACGCCGCCAGAAATCAGGGGTGTCGGTGACAAAGGAGTAAGAGGCGTCGATCACCGCCAGCGCCTGCTCAGCGGCGCCCACGATGTAAGCAGCCCCGCCCGAGGCAGCCGTATATTCGAGCTGGTCGCCGGGTCTGCCCTGGGCGATGTCCATTCCGATGGCAAGGGTGTACTCCGCCATTCCCGAACCGACCATTGCCATGGCGGCAGTGAGAGCTTCGGTGCCCGCCTTGCAGGCGAACTCCCAGTCTGCCGCCTGGGTGGCAGGGGTGGCGCCGATGGCTTCGGCGACGATGGTCGAGCTGGGTTTCACGGCATAGGGATGCGATTCCGAGCCGATCCACACTGCCCGCAGCGCTTCGGCGGGAATGCCCGCCCGTTTGAGGGCGTTGCGGGCGGCTTCAATCGACATGGTGACTACGTCCTCATCCGCACCGGCGACCGCCTTCTCCTGAATCGGCAAACCTTCGTCGGCGCCGCCCCACAATTTGGCGACCTCGGTCGCTGGCAGGCGGTAGCGCGGGAGGTACGCCCCGTAACCGATGATCCCTACTGGGCGAGACGGCTTGAGTGGGGCAGCATGCTGCAGATGGGTTTTTGGAGAATCCATTCAGCTCACTCCTCTTGTGATTTCCATTCTTTTAAGATTTGTTCGGCACGGTCGAGCCGCACATTATTTTCTTCCGTTAATTTTTTTGCCAACCGGTGGATCAGGCTACCGCTGGCGCCAGCAGCCACCGCCACCTGGCGTGCATGCAGTGACATGTGCCCGCGCTGAATGCCCTCGGTTGCCAGGGCGCGCAGCGCCGCCAGGTTCTGCGCCAGTCCAACCGAGACGATCACCTGCGCCAATTCGGCGGCGGATTTGACCCCGGTGAGCTTGAGCGCCGCCCGTGCTGCCGGGTGCACGCGGGTCGCCCCGCCAATCACACCCACCGCCATCGGCATTTCGAGCGCCCCGCTCAGGTTGCCCTGTTCGTCTTTCTCCCAGGTGCTCAGGGTGGTGTACCGCCCGGAACGAGCGGCGTAGGCGTGGGCGCCGGCTTCGACTGCCCGCCAATCGTTGGCGGTCGCCAGCAACACGGCGTCGACACCGTTCATGATGCCCTTGTTGTGTGTGGCTGCCCGATAGGGATCGGCGGCGGCAAGCGCCCAGGCAGCCAGGATGCGGTCGCGCACCTCAGCGCCGCTAAACGGTCCTAAGGCGAGTTTGTCTAGCAGGACTGTACAGCGTGCCCGCGCCAGCCGGCGATCCGCCAGGTTAGTGAGGATGCGCAGCAACACCCTGCCACCGCTGATGCTTTCGACCAGCGGTGCCAGTCGCTCCGCGGCGGTGTTGACGGCGTTGGCGCCCATGGCGTCGCGCACATCGTAGATCAGGTGCAGCACCAGAAAGTTTCCCAGGGTCGAGCTGTGAAGTAAACGCACTTCGATGTCGCGCGGTCCGCCGCCTAGTGCGCGCAGCACTGGGTCGACATCGGCTTCTGCCAACAGGTTTTCTTTTTGCTCCAGCAGTTTAAGGCGGGCGGTCGTCGGGTCAGGCAGGTCGATCACTTGAATCTGCCCGATCATCAAGGGTGGGTCGGCGCTGGCGATGAACCCACCGCCGGACTGCGTCAGCCGCGCCATGAAGGATGCCGCTGCCACCACTGAGGGTTCCTCGATCGCCATCGGCACCCACACCGGCTTACCGTTGATGACAAAATTCTGGGCAATCCCCAACGGGACGCCGAAAACCCCGACCACGTTCTCGATCATGTGGTCAGCCTGCGCTGCGCTCAACCCGGCAGCTCCGTTCAGGGCAGCGCTCTCTTCAGCGCTGAGACCGGCTTCTTGCGCCAGCCGCGCCAAGCGCTGCTCCAGAGTTAATTCATAAAAGCGAATTCGCATCTTCGAGCGCGACTGTGCTGTCATGTGCTGCTCCCATAAAACTTGCCGGGTATCTTACCCCGGCAGGCAGATCATTTACCTGGATGTGATCTGATGATAAGCAGCCACAACTGGCAAAAACTATCAAAAATCGCGGCGAGCAGGCAAAATGGCGATAATAAAGGGATCAAGCCAGGCGGAATGTTTCGCCCGCTTGGAGCAGTTGCACCCGGGTGGACGTTTCGGCATGCACCCGCTGCGCCCAGGCGGCGATGTCCTGATCGATCAGTTCCCAGGTGCCGTAATGGATAGAAATGGCATGACGCGGCTGCAACAGCCGGAGTGCCCGCAAGGCGTCCTCAGGTCCCATGGTGTAGTTATCACCGATGGGGATCACTGCCAGATCGATCCCCTCTTCACCGATCAAGCGCATATCACCGAACAAACCGGTATCGCCGGCGAGATAAACCCGCCACCCTTCATTGGTGGTGAGCAAGAAACCGACAGGGTTTCCACCGTAAGAACCGTCTGGCAGCGATGAGCCGTGCAGCGCCGGTGTCAGAATGAAGAGCGCTCAGGCATAAAACGCCGCCCCACCCGTCAGCGATGTGGTATGATTTCGGCGCACATCCCAAATCAGCCTGGAGAGACCTTGAACGTTCTGGCATTTTTCGCCCACCCCGACGACGAAACCATCATGGCAGGTGGTACACTGGCGCTGCTGGCAAAACAAGGCATCTGGGTGCATTACCTGTGCGCCACCCGCGGCGAGGGCGGCGAAGCCGGCGATCCGCCGATTTGCACACGGCAGGAGCTGCCGAGGGTGCGCGCCGCAGAATTTGCCTGCGCCGTGCAGGCACTGCACGGAAGCAGTCACCATTTTCTAGATTACGTCGATCCCCCTATCGGCGCGGATAACGAATTGTACCCTTTCAGCGACGATCTCCAAGGTGTGGCGGAGGCTCTCAAACTGCGCCTGGTGCAACTGAAGATCGATGCATTGATCAGCCACGGCTCAAAGGGCGAATACGGTCACCCCGCCCACCTGCTGTGCCATCAGGCAGCCAGACTGGCGGTGCAGACGTTGGGCAGCCACGCCCCGTTGTTCTACACCGTCCAACCTGCCTTCGAGGGTCATCCCAAGCCGCACATCATCAACCCCGATGATCCGGCGCACCTGGTGTTGAACACTGCGGGGGTGGCGGTGCAGGTGCTGGAAGCGATCCATTGCCACCGCACCCAGCACGCCCTGTTCGTACGTAACACTTCCAAACGCCTGGGCAGAGCGGTGCAACTGAGCGAGATCGTCACGCATTGCGAAGGTCTACACCGGACGCTGCCGCCAGTCACGAGCACACCCGAAGACCGTCTGGCAGAAATACTGCGCGCTTCGGGTTGTGTTATGGATGACTGAAGTAACGCCCGGCTGAAGTCACATCTCCAGCCAGATGGTGACCGGGCCATCATTTTCGATTTCGACCAGCATGTGCGCGCCGAACTCACCGCGCTGGGTCGGCACGCCCTGAGCGGCGAGGAGATCGGCAAAGCGATCCGCCAGCGGGCGAGCAATCTCAGGCGGCGCCGCCGCTACGAAGGAGGGGCGGTTGCCCTTGCGGGTGTCGGCAAAGAGGGTGAACTGCGAGACGACGATGGCTTCCCCCTTCACTTCCAGCAGCGAAAGGTTCATCTTCTCCTGATCGTCTTCGAATATGCGCAGCATGGCGATCTTGCGCGCCAGGGCGGCGGCGTTCTCCTCTCCATCCTCGGGTGCTACCCCGAGCAGGATCACCAGTCCGCTGCCGATCTCGGCAATGGTCTTTCCATCAACGCTTACCCTCCCGCGCTGCACGCGCTGGACAACTGCCCGCATGGGTGCACCTCCTACCCAGAAAGGAATGCCCCCATTATACCCAAACGGTGAACAGGCAACTGCGCCGGCGATGGTATAATATCACCAATTGGATACACATAGGAGAGTTAGTATGGAGAAAAAATATTCTGCACTGCGGATCATTGGAACGATCTATAAGGTCGCCGGCGTGGTCGTCGCCGTCATTACGGTGCTGGTAGTGCTGATCTCGCTGGTGAGTCCGGTGGTCGGGATGCCGATGGGAAGAATGCCAGGAGGCGCAATGGACTTTCTGCCGGGGCGCGGTATCCTCGCCAGTCTGTTCTTCAGCCTGCTGGCATTGATCTACGGCGGCGTGGTCGCTCTGACCTTGTTTGCACTGGGCGAGGGGATCTACCTGCTGCTGGCACTGGAAGAGAACACCCGCGCTACCGCCCAATTACTGCAGGCGCGGGAAACCGACGAGGTTAAAAGGGGGCAGTAGCGTTTCAGTCGGTAGCCATGTGAGCAACGGTGACGCCTTCGCCGCCCTCCGAATCCAAACCGTTCTCCCAACGTTTGACGTGCGGCGACTGTTGCAGTGCCTCACGCACCGCCTGGCGTAGACGCCCGCTGCCCTTGCCGTGGATGATGCGCACAAAGGGCATCCCCGCCAGGTAGGCACTATCCAGGTAGCGTTCGAGCGCCTCGAGCGCCTCGTCGGCGCGTTGACCGCGCAAATCCAGTTCCAGCCCCACAGAAGGCTGGCTGGGCAAGGTAGCACTCACCCGAGACGGCGGCGCCTTTTTGGTTGAGGAAGGCGAGGGTGACTGGCGGCGATCGACCTCCTCCATACGGGCGCGCAAACGCAGCGCCCCCAGTTGCACCTCCACTTCCTCGGCGTGGATGGCGGCGATCACCCCTTCCATTTTCAACTGCCGCAGATGTACTTTTTCACCCACGCGCAGCGGGGTGGACGGTTGGCCTTCGGGCTGATGGCGCGGTTCGGGCTTGCCGAGCGCTTCTTCCAGTGCCCGCACCTCTCGCTGCAGCGCCTTGATGCCCGCCAGCGGCTGGCGGCTGCGGCTTAATTCCCGGCGCACCTGCTCGATCTCCTCCCGCAAGTCAGCCACCTCTGCGGCTGCCTGCCGACGGGCTTCCTCCAGCAATGCCCGTCGCTCATCCTCGATTTGATCCAGACGGGCGGCGAGTTCCTGACGCACCCGTTCGGCGTCCTGCTGCGCATGTTCGGCGGCGAGGCGCGCCTGACGCGCCAGCTCGCGCTGGGAATGAATTTCATCGAGAAGGTCTTCGGCGCGCAGGTCGGCCGGGTCCAGTCCCGCCCGCGCTTTTTCGAGAATCGCGCCCGGCAACCCCAATCTCGCGGCGATCAGCAGGGCGTTGGAGCGTCCCGGCAAGCCTACCGTCAAATGATAGGTGGGGCGCAACGACTGCACATCGAATTCCACGCTGGCGTTGATCACGCCGGGGGTGAGGTGGGCGTATGCCTTCAATTCGGGGTAGTGGGTCGCAACCATGCTGGGGATGCGGTGTTCGACCAGGTGATCCAGAATGGCGCGTGCTAGGGCGGCACCCTCCTGCGGATCGGTGCCGGCGCCCAATTCGTCCAGCAAGACCAGTGTTGCGGGTGTAGCGCATTTCAATATGCGCACGATGTTGGTGATGTGTCCCGAAAACGTGGATAGCGATTGCTCGATCGACTGCTCATCACCGATGTCGGCGAACACAGCGGTGAAAACACTCAGCGACGACCCCGACTGAACAGGGATGTGCAGCCCGGCTTGTGCCATCAGCACCAGCAGCCCGACCGTTTTTAGGGTGACGGTCTTCCCGCCGGTGTTGGGACCGGTGATGACCAGGCTGAAGGTGCGCCGGTCGAGATCGATGTCCACCGCCACCACCTTTTGTGGGTCGAGCAGGGGGTGGCGCGCCTGGTACAGACTCAGAACGATGCCGGGGTGATCTTGGCGGGGTTGAGGAGACACCAATAGCGGCTCGGCGGCGCGCAGGTCTTCGGCGTAACGGGCGCACATCAACGCCAGGTCGAGCTGTGCCAACGCCAGCAGCAGATCCTGGATGGTGTCGGCATGTTTACCCACCGCTCGCGACAATTCGCTCAGGATGCGGCGCTCTTCATCCCGCTCTTCGAGTTGCAACTCGTGCCAGCGGTTGTTAAGTTCCACCGTCGCCAGCGGTTCGACAAACAGGGTGGCGCCAGAAGCCGACTGATCGTGCACCACGGCGCGTAAGCGACCCTTGAACTCCGCCCGCAGCGGCACGACATAACGTCCGTTACGCAAGGTGATGATGGCTTCCTGCAGGATAGGCACGGTTTTGGGATCAGTGATCAGCCGCTCCAGACGCGCCAGCAGACGTTCGTGCGCCACCTTGAGGGCGGCGCGAATGCCCATCAGACGGTCGGACGCCTGATCGAGAATCTCGCCTCGTTCGGATAGGGCGCGCCCGATCACCTCGATCAAGCCTGGCGGCGGGGTCAGGCGAGCGATGATCGTTAGCAGGTGGGGATATGGCTGTGCCTGTCGTTCGAAGCCCCGTCGGATATCGCGGGCGGCGGAGAGCGTGTTCCTGATATCGACCAGGGTGGAAGGTTCCAACACCCCGCTGCGCTGCGCCAGATCGACCGCCTGACGCACATCGCGCGCCCCTCCAATGGTGAAATCGGGCGAGACGCTGAGCAACCGCCGCCCTTCAGTGGTGCGCGCCTGCCGTTCGAGAATTTCTTCCAAGCTGCTGACCGGTTTGAGGGCGCGCCCCAGTTCAGCCGAAATAGCGAAGGCGGCGTATCCCGCCAGACGCTCCAGAATCTTGGGATATTCAAGGGTGACGAGGGTCTTCTCATCCATGGCGCTGAGAGTCTACCACACGCTTGCCAATCCCTGCCCCCACTCGTCGTACAGGGCATCAAGCTCATCCTGCAAGCGGGCGTAGTGCTCACCCAAACGGCGGACTTCTTCCGGATCAGCCGGCGGCGTTTCCAATTGGCTGGAAATCGCCTCCATTTGCGCTTCAACCACAGCGATCTGGGATTCCAACAATCGAAGGCGCTCTTGGCGCTTACGCAAAGCGGCTTTGCTCAATTGGGGCGTTTTTTTCTCTGGCCGGAACGAATCTGCAGCGACTGAAAGTGATTCGTCCACCAGAACGTTTTCCACCTGACGGTCGGCTCTATCCTGGCTGTAACTGCCTTCGAACACGCGCAGGGCGCTCTCATCCGGCAGCACTTCCCACACCTGGGTCGCCAGGGCGTCGATCAGGTAGCGGTCGTGCGAAACCAGCAGAATGGTACCGGGGAATTCCGCCAGGATGGATTGCAGCACTTCCTGTGAGGGCAGGTCGAGGTGATTGGTCGGTTCATCGAGCAGCAGCAGATTGGCACCGCACAATCCCAGGCACGCCAGCGCCAGCCTGCCGCGCTCGCCACCCGAGAGCGTCTCGACTTTTTTGAACACATCATCGCCGGTAAAGAGGAATTTCGCCAGGTAATCACGCACCTGCGCCGGCAGCAAGTGGGGAGCAACGGAATCGATCTCCTCCATCAGGGTGCGCTGGGGCTTCAAGTCTTCGTGCGCTTGGGCAAAATAGCCGATCTGCAGACTGGCGCCCAGCTCCACCTCGCCGGTGTAGGGCGGGATCTGCCTCAGAATGGTCTTTAGAAAGGTAGTTTTACCGGCGCCGTTGGGACCGAGGATGGCGGCGCACTCGCCGCGCTTGAAAATCAAATCCGGCACATGAAAGAGGGGTTTGCCTTCATCGGCATAGCCGATGCTCAGGTTGTGGGTGCGCAAAACTAGATCACCGGAGCGGGTGAGCGGGTCGAGCTTGATGTGCATGCGGCGAGGATCGACCGGCGCCGCCAGACGCGCTTCTTCTAGCATCCGCTCCAGGCGTTTGCGCCTGCCCTGCGCTTGGCGCGTGTTCTGCCCGGCGATATTGCGGCGGATGTATTCCGCTTCTTTTTCGATGAAGGTTTGCTGCGTCTGATATTCCTCCAGGCGGCGCTGGTAGCGTTCGGCGCGCTGGTGCAGATAGGCGGTGTAATTACCGCGATACAGTTCGAGCGCCGGGGTCATTTCCAAAATGGTGTCGACGACCTGGTCGAGAAAATAGCGGTCGTGTGAGACGATCAGCACCCCGCCCTCCCAATCACGCAGGTAGCTTTCGAGCCACTCGATGGAGGCGATATCGAGGTGGTTGGTGGGTTCATCCAGCAGCAGCAAATCCGGCTGGCTCAACAGCAGGCGCGCCAGCACGGCGCGCGTGCGCTGCCCGCCTGAAAGCTGGGGCAGCGGGCGCTGAAAATCCGCCGGGCTGAAGCCCAACCCCCCGAGGGTCAGCCGAAGGCGGGCTTCGAAGGTGTAGCCGCCGCGATGTTCAAAATCTTCCTGCAGTCTGCCGTAGCGTTCGAGGGCTTGTTCTGCCTGCTGCGGGTCTGCCATGGCTGCTTCCAGGCGGTTGAGATCGTGCTGCATCCGCAACAGCTCATCGAACATGCTCAGACACTCCTGCCAAAGAGTGTGAGTCGCCGCGAGGGTGGCTTCCTGCGGAAGGTAGCCGATGCGCAGATTGCGGGCGCGCCGCACTTCGCCGGCAGAGGGTTCTTCCAACCCCGCCAGAATGTTCAACAGGGTAGTCTTGCCAACACCGTTGCCGCCCACCAGTCCAATGCGGGCGCGCGGCGGGATGTTGAAACTGATGCCCTCGAAGACATCTTGGGCGCCAAAGGATTTGGCGAGGTTGGTTACGGTGATCAGCGACATGACGGTGGATCAGCTGCCCCAATCACGCAGGTAGAGGAAATCATAGCCGACGGTGCGGTTGCTCAGCTTGGCGATCGGCGGTAGAACGCGTTTGAACTGGTTGCGCCGGATACGTTCGACCACTTTCTCGACAAAGGCTTGCTCGAATCCGGCTGCGATACATTCAGCGGGGGTGTAACGCTCGTCCACCAGCAGGTAGAGCAGCCGGTCGACCTCGGCGTAGGTGAAACCCAGTTCCCCCTCGTCCGTTTGCCCCTGCCACAAATCCGCCGAGGGCGGCTTGGCGACGATGACCTCGGGTACACCCAGCGCCCGCGACAAGTGGCGCACCTGGGTCTTGTACAGGTCGCCGATGGGATTGATGGCGCAGGCGGAATCGCCGTATAGCGTGGTGTACCCCAGCAGGATCTCGGTCTTGTTGCCGCTGCCGACCACCAGCGCCTCAAAGGCAGCCGATTGGTCGTAGAGTACGATCATGCGCTGGCGCGCCATGATGTTGCCGCGACGCACTTCGTTCATATCTGGGAAGCGTTCAAAAAGCGGTTCGATCATCGGGGTGATCTCGACCGTCAATGATTGGACGCCGGTGGCTTCAATGACCAGTTGGGCGTGTTCGAGCGAAACGGGAGAGGAAGTACGACAAGGCATACGCAGCGCCAGGACGTTCTCCGCCCCGAGCGCCTCAGCCGTCAGAAAGCAAGAAAGCGCCGAATCGACCCCGCCGGAAACGCCCAGCACGGCGCGCTGCATGCCGGCGCGCCGAATTTCGCTAC
>JBBIKU010000065.1:0-1534 GCA_037445245.1 Anaerolineaceae bacterium | reverse complement strand
GATGGTGCGGGCTAGGTCGGTGTTGATGGTCAAATCGCTCATGGCAACCTCTCTCTCAGCAGAGCCGGTCAACGACAGTTCCGGGAATACCAACAAAGCGGCGCCGCTGCGCTTTGCCTCGTCTGCCAGCTCGAGGTGTTTCTCCAGGTTGGCTTGGATGTTGCCCAAGCGGGTGTCAATCTGCGCCAGCGCCAAAGTTGCTTTCATGCTTCCGCCTGTCCCGTTTCACAATCCACCACACGCCTGCCAGCATTGCCACCAGGAAAAATAGCGCCACCCACACATCCAGGCGCAAGCCCAACCAGCCGGGCGCGGCATCGGCGCGCAAGAAGGAAAACAGCAACAGGTTGCCAGCCAGTCCCAACCCCGTCAGGCTGGCGCGCCAGCCGGCAGGGTGAGGGCGGCTGAGCTTCCTTTCTAGCCAGCCGAAGTAAAAGAGCAGCGCGAACGCTGCCACAAGCTGCAGTGGCAGACGGGCGGCGTAGCTGCCGTCCTCGCCACGCCCGGGAACGCCCCACCATTGCCCCGTTGCGGCTGCCGTGCCATAGGCACAGCCTGCCTGCCAGCATCCCAGCCAAATGGTGATCGCCAGCGGTGCCGCCAGGGGCGCCAGGTGGTCGGCAACGATTGCGAACGGGATGCGACTGCGACGGGCAAGAAGCACCAGCGCCAGCACCCCACCACCGACTGTCCCGCTCCACGACAGCCCGCCCAACCAGGGTTGAAAAACCTCCCACAGGTGGTGGCGGTAATAAGTGGCGTGCAGCAAGACGAACAGCAAACGGGCGCCAAGAAGACACCCCGCCAGCACCACAAGCCCGTAACAGACCCAGCGCTGTGCCTCTCGGGAGGGGACATGGCGCGCCACCTGCCACAGTCCCAGCGAAGCGCCCAGTCCGACCAGCAAAGAAAATCCGCTCAGCATAGCGATTTTACAGGAATCATACCACGAGTCACTCACAATCCAGTTGCAAATTAGCCCCCGGCCTTTAAAGCACCAAACGCCAGGGTGAGGGGGGCACCCAGACGTTCGGCAAAATTATTTTACCACAAAAGTATTAATAATGGGTTAAAGTTGACTCTTTAAACGTTGCATTTTTATTGCAGTATGGTTTGTATGCATGAGAAAAGTTTTGTTTTTAACCAAACCATGCTTTTGCGCCTTTCAATTTCCGCCGATCAGCAGCGTTTTACGCCTAAAAGTGCGGACAGCAACCCAGCTCAACGCCGCCGCAACCATCCACACCAGTAACCCGACCAGCAAAGCGGCGCCGACGGTCAGATAGATAACCCCGGCGACCTGCCCCACCAACAGGGCAACCACCACCAGCACCAATGAGGCGCTTGCCTGATACGCCGCCATGAAGGAACGGACTCGGGTCGAGATCAAGACGGTAGCGGCAATGCCGAGCACCGCCAAACCCGGTGTGATCCAGAAGATGAGCGGATACCAGGTTGGCAACGGAAACCACAACCGCTCGAAGATATGCCAGGCGGCGGCGTTGAGCACCACCGTGTAGAACAGAAAACTAAC
>JBBIKU010000064.1:2042-13240 GCA_037445245.1 Anaerolineaceae bacterium | reverse complement strand
TTTCTGCGGTGAAATCACCACTGGTTTGCCAGGTTTGATAATGCCCGCCTTTTCACGGGCAATATCGGATAGCGTGTTCCCTAGCACGTTCATGTGATCGTACGACAGCGAGGTGATAACCGCCACCAGAGGTTGCACGACGTTGGTGGCATCCAGCCTGCCCCCCAAGCCCACCTCGACCACGGCGCAATCGACGCTCTCCTGAGCAAAGTGCATAAATCCCAAGGCAGTGGTGAGCTCAAAAGTGGTCAATCCCGCTACTTTCTCAACCTGGGGCTTCAGCGCCGTCACCAGCTCAACAAATGCCGCTCGAGGAATCAAGGCGTCGTTGATTCGAATACGTTCACAAAAATCTTGCAGGTGAGGTGAGGTGTAAAACCCCACTTTGTGCCCAGCTCCCACCAGAGCACTGGCGATCATCGCTGCGGTCGAGCCTTTGCCTTTGCTGCCGGCAAGATGAATGATCGGATACCCCTGGTGTGGGTTGCCCAGATACGACAAAAGCGTCACCATCCGCCCCAGATCGAATTTATCGGGTGTGTAGCGAAAGGCGCGGGTTAAGCTGTAATCGACAAAGCTGTAGAGGTAATCCAACGCCTGCTGGTAAGAACTTTCAATGTCCATCGAAGGCATTCCATCCTTTATAATAGAAACTGCTGGGCATTGTACCCGCCGCACACACAATTCGCAAGTGATTCGCACTCGGGTAAATCCAAACGCCATAAAAGCCAAGCCCGCCCAGTTGCGACCAGAGGTGTTTGCTCGATGCCAATCGGGGTTCTGACATTGCACCTGCACCTGTCCGGCTGCGCTTCACTCAAAGAAAAGCGCCGGCGGATCAAACCCATCCTCGCCCGGCTGCACAACCGCCTCAACCTCTCGGCAGCCGAGATGGACAAACTCGATAGTTGGCAGGAAGCGGTCATCGTCTGCACCACCGTCGCCAATCAGAAGCAACACGTCAACCGCTTGCTGCAAGAGGCGGTTGTCCAAGTGGAACAACACGGTCAGGATGTGGATATCCTCGAACATCACATCGAATTTATCTGACAGGAGTAGTGCATGGACTTAATGTTGAAAGGAAAAACTGCCCTCGTAACCGGCTCCAGCCGTGGGTTGGGATACGCCACTGCCTTGTTGCTGGCGCAGGAAGGGGCGAATGTCGTCGTTAACGGACGCAATCCACAAGCTGCGCAGGATGCCGCCCACCGCATTGCCGAAACTACCAACGCCGGGGCAATTGACATCGCCGGCGACGTGACCGATGCGGAGATGCCGCCACTGCTGATTGAGAAAACCCTTGCCACCTTCGGCGGACTGGACATTCTAATCGCCAACGCCGGCGGACCTCCCGCCGGTCCTTTCGAGAGCTTCGACGATGAAATCTGGCGCCAGGCAGTCGATCTTTCATTCTTGAGCCAGGTGCGCCTGATCCGCGCCGCGCTGCCCCTCCTGCGCCGGTCGCACGCTGCCAGCGTGCTGACGATCACCTCGTATGCGGTGAAACAACCCATACCCAACCTGATTTTATCCAACAGCGTCCGGGCTGCCACGATCGGTCTGACCAAAACGTTGGCGCTTGAACTGGGAGCAGATGGCATTCGCTTCAATTCGATCCTGCCGGCATGGACTGAAACCGAGCGCGTTCATCAGCTCATGCTGGATCGCGCCGCCCGCAACGGCACCACCGTGGAGGAGGAAATCAAAAAGCAGGCGCGCGAAAGCGCCCTCGGACGCATCGGCAAACCGGAGGAATTCGCCAGGGCAGCGGTATTCCTGGTCTCGCCGGCGGCATCGTATATTACGGGTGTGATGTTAACGGTAGACGGCGGCATGTACAAAGGAACGTTATGACGCCGGATGAGATCAAACGCCGACTCGAACGCATTCTGCTGAAAGTTCAAAAGCCCGGACGTTATGTCGGTGGCGAATACAACCAGATTGTAAAATCCTGGCAGGGTGTGAAAACCCGGGTTGCGCTGGTTTTCCCCGATATCTACGATATTGGCATACCCAACCTCGGAATTGCGATTCTCTACGATGCCCTCAACCGCCGCTCGGATGTGCTGGCTGAACGCGCCTACGCCCCCTGGGTGGATATGGAAGAAGAAATGCGCCGGGCGGGGATTCCGCTCTACGCTCTGGAAAGCAAGCACGCTCTGATCGATTTCGACATCGTCGGGCTGAGCCTGCCCTACGCGACCCTCTACACCAACGCCCTTAATCTATTGGATTTGGCTGGCATCCCCGTGCGCGCTCAGCAGCGCCAGGATAACCAGCCGCTGGTCATCGCCGGCGGTCAGTCCACCTTCAACCCCGAACCGATGGCTGCTTTCATCGATGCCTTCGTGATTGGAGAAGGCGAAATGATTGCAAACGACATTGTCGATGTGCACCAGCAGTGGAGAGACTCCCATACCAGCCGACAGGACTTGCTGCGCGCCCTCTCGCAGATAAGCGGGGTATACGTTCCTTCGTTATATGAACCACAATACCATCCCGATGGCACAGTCGCCGCCATCGAAAAACTGTATGAAAAAACGCCGCTCCCGGTGGTCAAACGCATCGTGCCGGTGATGCCACCACCCCCAACGCGCTTTGTCGTCCCATCCATTGGCGTGGTGCACAATCGGGTTTCCATCGAGATCATGCGCGGTTGTAGCCGTGGCTGCCGCTTTTGCCACGCCGGGATGGTTAACCGCCCGGTGCGCGAACGCTCCGTCGCCCAAATCATCGACGCCATTCAGGAAGCGCTCGACGCCACCGGTTTCGAAGAAGTGGCGCTACTTTCATTGTCATCCTCCGACTACACGAATATCGTGGAGCTGGTCGAAACCATCATCCGCCGTTTTGAGGGCAAAAACCTGACCATCTCGCTGCCCTCCCTGCGCATTGAATCCTTCTCGGTCGATCTGCTCGAACAACTCAAGGGTGCCCGCCAGGGTAGCTTTACCCTGGCGCCCGAAGCCGCCACCGACTCCATGCGCAGCATCATCAACAAGCCGATCGCCTCTGAACAACTACTGGAAACCGCCCGCCACATCTATTGCCGCGGCTGGAAAACCATCAAGCTCTACTTCATGATCGGGCATCCCTGCGAGACCCTCAACGACGTAAAAGCCATCGCCGACCTCTGTCATGCCGTTCTTGCCGAGGGCAGAAAGATCATCGGGCGCCGCGCCAACCTCCACATCGGCGTCAGCACTTTCGTGCCCAAGCCGCATACTCCCTTTCAATGGGTCGCCTGTGACAGCCTCGAAAACATCACTGCCAAGCAGGACTTGCTCAGAAAGCAACTGCACGGCGCCGGTCTCAAACTCAATTGGAGCGATCCAAAAGACACCATGCTTGAAGCGGTACTGTCGCGCGGCGACCGGCGCATGGCTGAAGTGATCTATCTCGCCTGGAAGGGTGGAGCGCGTCTCGACGCCTGGCAGGACCAGGTCAATCACCATGCCTGGCGAAGCGCTTACGACGAAGCGGGGCTCGATCCCTGTTTCTACACTCATCGCCAACGCCCGCTCGACGAGCGGCTGCCCTGGGATCACATCAACACCGGCGTCAGCCGCCGCTTTCTGGCGCGGGATTTCCTTGCCAGCCAAGAAGGCAAACTGCGCCCGGATTGTCGCCTGTTGTGCCACGCTTGCGGCATTTTGCCTCTCTTCCGTGATCTTCGGCCCCACAACCTGGACAGCCGCTGGAAATGCCCGGATTCGATATCAGAAGAATTGTCCCCGTCACCAGAGGATGCCTGAGTCGTGCGGCGATACCGCTTCACCTACCAGAAATCCGAAGCGCTGCGTTATGTCGGCAACCTTGACCTGCACAAAATTTGGGAGCGCGCCTTTCGCCGGGCAAAGCTGCCTCTAGCGTACAGCCAGGGATTTCACCCCCAACCGCGCCTGGTTCAAGCCAGCCCGCTGCCGCTGGGCTTGACCGGCAAAGCCGAGTTGATCGACGCCTGGATCACCGAGCCGTTGCAAGCCGGCAATCTTATGCAAAAACTGGCGCCCGTTCTGCCGCCGGGGATCGCCATTCACAAAGTGACCGCGGTCGATCTAAGCCAGCCTGCCCTGCCCACACAGGTGCACGCCGCCCGCTACGGGGTGACGCTGCTCGACCCGCTCCCGGCAGAAGAACTACAGGCACGTTTGGACGAACTGTTGCAAGCCGATAGCCTGCCGCGGCGACGCCGCAACAAATCCTATGACCTGCGCCCCTTGATCGAAGACGCCCGCTTAGACGATAGCGCCGGCGAGCCTGGCTTGATACTGCAACTGGCGGCACGCCAGGGCGCCACCGGGCGCGCCGACGAAGTCCTCGACGCCCTGGGCATCCCGCTGCACGCCGCCCGCATCGAACGCCTGCAACTGCTGCTGGGTTAACCTTTTTCTCCTTACAAGCAGCTCAAAGGTATTCACCCCAAGGAGTCAACCCAAAGGGGTGTGTTAGCCCAAAGGTGTTAGCCCAAAGGTTGACAAATCCTTGATTTCCGATAAAATTCCCACACGTCAAACGATTGCCGAAGTGGCGGAACTGGCAGACGCGCTGCGTTCAGGGCGCAGTGGGCTTACGCTCGTGTGGGTTCAAATCCCACCTTCGGCACTCAACCTCACTTTTTACGGGGGGTTTTTTAATCCAACCTTGCACCCTGCCATCTTGTCCGTCACCTCCAAGTGCGGTAAGATAAAGGCATGCCCAGGAAGCGTCCCCGCATTCAAAAAAAGCAACTGGTGATCATTGCTTTGTTGGTGGTGCTGTTTTTCTTGATGATGGACCTCAACTCACGCCTCTCCGAATTATCGCGCCAGACCGCCCAACTCGAATCCATTCGCACCGAGGTAGGCGAGATTCGCCTGACCGAGCAGTTTATTCAAACCCAGATCGCTTACGCCACATCCGAAGCCGCCGTGGAAGAATGGGCGCGCCAGGATGGGCGTATGGCGCTTCCAGGGGATCAAGTCGTGGTGCCGCTTCCGCCGCCGGGCGTCACGCCGGTGCCGCTCGAATTCCCGGTCGCCACCGTTCAGCCGGTGCCACACTGGCACATCTGGCGATTGTTGATCTTTGGCAAATGAGGGCAACTGCGACAGAATGAGACCTCCTTCCACATACCCTGCCATTCCACCCCGGAAGGAACCATGACCACGCTGCAGGAAGGCTACATTGACGCCAGCGGTGTGAACATTCACTATTACCGCGCCAACACCCACCTTCCCTCCGTGGTTTTTCTGCACGGCATCGTCGAATATGGTCTGTGCTGGGAGCGTCTATCAGAAATCATCCACAAAGACTACGACGTCATTATGGTCGATGCCCGCGGGCACGGGCGATCGGATACTCCGCCAAGCGGTTATGCGCCCGAGAACCACGCCGGCGACGTTGCCGCCCTGATCACGCAACTCAATCTGGATCGACCGGTTTTGATCGGACATTCGATGGGTGCCAACACCGCCGCCCTGACCGCCGCTCAATACCCTGACCGCATCGGCGGATTGATACTGGAAGATCCGCCCTGGTGGGAAAAGGACAGCCCAGAAATGAGCGGTATTCGCACCGCCATGGCAGAAAAGATCCATGCCAGCATTCTGCAGGACAGCCTGAAATCACTGTGTGAGGTGATTACCAGCGTTCAGGAACGCTACCCCTGCTGGCATGCAGACGACTGCCTGCACTGGGCAATCGCCAAAAAACAGGTGCGGCTCGAAATCCTCTCAGGGATGCACCAACCGCGTCCGCCCTGGCAGGAGTTCGCCAGTCGCATCCAATGCCCCACCCTGCTGATCACCGGCGAACCATCCCTGGGCGCCATCATTACCCCCGAAGTGGCTGCCGAGGCGCTGACGCTGATCCCCCAAGCGGTCGAGTTGCACATTGCCAACGCCGGTCACAATGTCCGCCGCGACAAATTTGAAAGCTACACCCGCGGCGTAAGAGCTTTTCTGAATAGCCTGCAAATCGACCATCCAACCTCTCCGCCGACAACAGAATGTTGCCCGGAAGACCCCCGCTACTGATTGTTGTTAGCGGTTGGCAGAAATTTGCCGCTGTACACAAAATAGCCAGTCACGCTTTTCCCCCTGTGGTTCCTGGCTGGCGAGCGCCACAATCGGACGCCGCAATTGCTGCTCCTCAACACCTTCCAGCGTAATCGCTTTTACGCTCCCATCCACCCAGCGCCGCGGCAGATAGCCGATGCCGCCCGGTTCTTCCGAAACCGCCTGCAACACAGCCGCCGCATCCGGCGCCAACAACGCATACGAATCGAGTTTGCGCTGATACATGACCTCCGCCTCAAACAATACCGACACGTCTTCCCCTTCCGGATAGGTATATTTTTGCAGCGGTGCGTCAAAGATCACCCCCTGCGGTAGCACCTGCTCCCACCTGCGGAGCGAACCGGTATAAATCCCGATCAAATCTCTCAGTCGAAGCGACTCGATCGGGTTGGCTGGATGCACCACCACAACCAGTTCATCCCAGCCAATGATGGCAGCAAAACCTGGCACCACATCCGGCTGCCCCCACATAAAAACAAAATCAGCGTTCTGGTTATCTATGGCGCCGGTAGGCAGCTCATTCACGATCAACGCAAATTTCTCTTGATCGAGAGCGCAACGATTGAAGGCTGCCCCCATCCAGCGTAGGCTGGCGGTGGTTTGCACCTGCCACAGCATTGGCGCCGCCGGTAGCGGCGCTTCCGTGGCGCGACAACCCGCCAGCAAGATCAACCCCCACAGGATGATAAAACGTCTAAAACGCATAGGTCAGGATCAGGGTCAATGCGCCCAGCGAGGCGCAATAAACGGCAAAACTTGTCAGCGAGCGGCGTTGCAAGAAAGATAGCAACCATCCGATCGAGAAATATCCCACCACGGCAGCAACGACCAATCCAATCGCCAGTGGAACGGCTAAAAGCCCAAATCCGGGTGACGTAACCAGCTCATAAAGGCTATAAAGCCCCGCTACCAGCATCACCGGAATCGAGAGGATGAACGAGAATCTTCCAGCATCCTTGCGGTGCAGGTGGCGCGTCATACCGCCGGTGATGGTTGCCCCTGAGCGCGAGATGCCCGGAAAAACCGCCAGCGCCTGGAATGCCCCAATCCACAGAGCGTCTAACCAGGTGATTTCATCCAGGTCACGGTTATTTTTGCCAACCTTTTCGGAAAGCACCAGCAGAAAGGCGCTGCCGAACAGAAAATATGCCGTCGCCGTCACACTGTTGAACGCTCGCTCGATCAGCGGCTTAACCAGTACGCCGACGAGTCCGACTGGAAGGGACGCCAGCAGCAGGTACCAGCCCTGGCGGGCGGAAAGCGTGCCAAACGGCTTGCGCTTCCAGATTGCCGCCACAAATTCACCTCCGATGCGAACCAGGTCGCGCCAGAAATAGACGATAACCGCCGCCAACGTCCCCATCTGCACCAGCACATCAAACGGAAAGATCTGTTCCTCCGGAATATTCCAGCCGAAGAAGAAAGGCGCCAGTACAAGATGACCCGAACTCGAAATGGGTAGAAATTCGGTAATTCCCTGAATCACCCCCAGGATGATGGCTTGAAAGTTGGTCATGTAGTCTCTCGTTGGTATTCCGCCAGGAAATGAGTGGCAAAGCTGTCAAAATTGCCGTTCAGGATCGTCTGCCGTGCCCGACGCATTGAGTTTACCAGCATAAAGATATTGTGGATCGAAATCAAGGTCCCGGCGAGCAATTCGCGCCCCACGATCAGATGTCGCAGGTATGCCCGGCTGAAGGTCTGGCAGGTGTAACAGGCACAGTCTTCCTCGATCGGTCGGGAATCACGCGCAAAGGCGGCGTTCATCAGGTTCAATCTGCCCCTGTGGGTCATGGCTACCTGATGACGTGCCAGACGGGTGGGTAAAACGCAATCGAAGATGTCAACGCCGCGCAGCACGCCGTTGATCAGATCTTCTGGCGAACCGACACCCATAAGATAACGCGGTTTCTCCTTCGGCAACACGTTGTTCACCACCTCCAGCATACGGTGCATCTCAGGCTTCGTCTCGCCGACAGAAAGCCCACCAATGGCATGGCCGGGAAAACCGAGCGACGAAATCGTCTCCGCCGAGTACCGTCGCAGGTCTTCGAAGGCACCCCCCTGCACGATCCCAAACAACGCCTGGTCAGGGCGACTCTTTACCTCCAAGCAACGCTGTGCCCAGCGATGCGTCCGTTCCATCGCCTGCTGGTTGTACTCCCGCTCGTAGGGTGGAGC
Organism: Anaerolineaceae bacterium; assembly: GCA_037445245.1. Lineage (GTDB taxonomy): Bacteria > Chloroflexota > Anaerolineae > Anaerolineales > Anaerolineaceae > JBBIKU01. Next base: position 5,000 of record JBBIKU010000064.1, on the reverse strand, counting down.
GCATTCGTCGAAAGCCATGATGATGTCGGCGCCCAGCATCTCCTGGATCTCAATCGCTTTTTCAGGGGTGAGTCGATGACTGGAACCGTCAATGTGACTGCGAAAGGTGACGCCGTCCTCATCCACCTTGCGCATCTGTGCCAGCGAAAAAACCTGAAACCCCCCTGAATCGGTCAAAATAGGGGCATTCCATTTCATAAAATCGTGCAAACCGCCCATCTCATAGACGATATCAGCGCCGGGACGCAAGTACAAATGATACGTGTTCGCCAACACCAGCGTAGCGCCGGCATCCTGTAGCTGCGCCGGGGTGACACCCTTGACCGTCGCCTGAGTCCCCACGGGTGCAAACACCGGCGTTTCGAGAACGCCATGCGGCGTATGAAACAAGCCAGCACGCGCATTCCTGTCTTCGGCTACAAGCTCAAAGCGGAAGGGCAGTGATGAAAAAGTGTGGTGGGGAGATATATCCATGCGCATACAGTGGCAGCCGAGAGATGATCCTTTGACCGGGCGTTAAACGCCCCACAATAGTTTCAAACCAATCAGAATACAGATGAAAACGATAATCGTCAGCGGTAACCCGATGCGCAGATAATCCCGCAGTGTGTACCCGCCCGAGCTCATTACCATGATGTTGACCGGATGACCAAAAGGTATCGGAAACGCTAGTGAGCAACCCAAAGCCACCCCCATCGCCATCCCGCGTGGGTCAACCCCCATCTGCTGCGCAGCCGCCAACGCCAACGGCGCAATCACCAGCGAGGAAACCTGCCCGCTCATGAACTGAGTCAACCCGAACGCCAGCCCGATCAAGAGGGCGGACAACATCAATGGACTTATCTCTCCCAGCGCCCCCAACAAAAAGTTGATCGCCGCATCCGCCAAGCCAGTCGTGCGGATGGCAATGCTGAGTGGCCACATGCCGGCAATCAAAAAGATGACTCGCCATTCAATGCCGCGATAGGCATCGTTCATGCTGGTGCAGCGCGTCAATACGATCAGCAGCGCTCCCGTCAGCACCATCAACGACACCGGTAGCAATCCAATGGCGGCAACCCCAAGCGTCAGCAGCGTGATGAACAAAGCCAGCAACTGCTTGCCCGGTTTCAAGACCGCATCCGGGTCTTCTTCCAGCAGAATCAGGTTGGGCACCTCATGCAGCAGCCGAATGCTCTCCGCCGGTCCCTGCACCAGCAGAGCATCACCCGACCGCAAGGGAATATCGGCGATGCCGGTTTGGATCGGTTTGCTCTCGCGCCAGATCGCCAGCACGTTCAGGTTATATAATTCACGAAAACGAACCTGGCGCAGCGACATGCCCTCCAATTGGGCGTGGGGCGCGATCACCAGCTCCGCCAGGGTGATCGCCTCGTCTGCTATTGGCATCTTCGCCCCGCTTGGAGAGATCAGACGCAGGTTGTTTTCAACCAGGGTCGAGATATTAGGATTGCCCTGCACCATCAGCAGATCACCTTCGCGGATCAAAACTTCCGGGCTGGGTGCAAAACGAGTCTGGTGGTTGCGGATCAGCCCGGTGATGTTCAAGCCGGTGCACTGCGCCCACCTCCCCTCTGCAATCGAGATGCCCGCCAGCGGCGAACCCGGCATAACTTCGATCTCGTACAGGTTTTCGTCGAGCTGGTACAAATTTGCCAGTTCCTGATGCAATTGCCGCACAGTCCTCACATGTCCGCCCCCCACTTCCTGCGGCAGCATTCGTCTCCCCGCCGTGAGGATATAAACTGCCCCGACGACCACGATAGGTCCCCCAATCGGGAAAAAATCCAGTAACCCGAAGGGTGTATACCCGGCATTGCGTAAGGCATCACTGACGATGATATTGGAGGTCGTCAAAAGGGTCGCCATGCCGCCCATGATGCTACCATACGCCAGTGGCAGCAACAGCCGCGAAGGCTTGATTTGGGTGCGCCGGCTAAGGGTCATAACTGCCGGCAACAGCACCCCCACCGCAGCTACGTTGTTCATCACCAGCGAAAGCGTTGCCGAAATCAGAAAAACGATCAGGATCTGTCGCGAGTCGGATTTTTTGCCCAGGCGGTACATGATTCGCCCTAGCTCATGAGTCACACCGGTCTGATGCAGTCCAATCGATATGATCGAGACACCTAGAATGGTGATGACCGCCGCGCCGCCAAACCCCGAGAACGCTTCGGCAGGGGTAACAATGCCGCTAATCCCCAGCACAACCAGGATGCCGAGGGCGATCAAATCGGGGCGCAAGCGTTCGCTGACGAGTAAAATCGCTGCCGCCAGCGTCAGAAGGAGGACAAACAGGGCGGAAAATTCCATATCGATGGATTATACACGCTTTTTTTTTACCCCCCTTTGAAAGCCACCAGTGTCCTCATTGCCCAGCCGTCTCCATCCCCATAGGACCTTGCCGGATTGCCTGGCTGAGACTATACTCGAAAAAATCCAGGTTACAAGGAGATAAAAACCTGAACCATGGCAGCCGCCTTTAAAAAACGATGGCGCGTCGCAAGCAAAATACCTCCATTCACTGACAGCGCGCTGGCAAAGTATCCCGATGTGCTGCGACAATTACTGTACAACCGGAGTATCACAGACCCACTATCGGCACAGAACTATCTCACAAAGAGCGGCTCTTACCATGATCCTTTCCTGCTCTCCGGTATGCAAACAGCCGTCGCCCGCCTCGCGGAAGCAATCCAGCGGGGCGAGCCGATTGCAGTTTACGGGGACTTCGATGTGGACGGTGTCACCGCCACCGCCCTGATGGTGCAGGCAATTCAACGCTTCGGTGGCAATGTGCGAGGATATATTCCCAATCGATTCGAAGAGGGGTACGGATTGAACGTAGACGCCATCGAGCAGCTCGCCGGAGATGGCGTTCGTTTGCTGATCAGCGTGGACTGCGGCATCCGTTCGCCAGATGAAGTTGCCTTCGCCCGCAAGCTGGGGATGGACGTCATT
>JBBIKU010000064.1:0-1957 GCA_037445245.1 Anaerolineaceae bacterium | reverse complement strand
AACCTGGCGGGGGTGGGGTTGGCGTTCAAGATAGTCGAGGCACTGGTCAGTCAGCAACCCGAAGCCGGCGTAGACCCGGCTGAATGGCTGGATCTGGTAGCGCTTGGCACCGTCTCAGACATCGTGCCGCTGGTGGACGAGAACCGCGCCTTGGTGCGCGCCGGCTTGTCGTTGTTGCGCCAGGGCAAACGCCCCGGCTTGCGAGCGCTTTCTCTGGCAGCGGGCATCCAACCGGAAAATCTCACCGCTCGCGACATCGGTTTCGTGCTGGGTCCCCGGCTCAACGCGTCCGGACGCCTGGATACTGCCCAGGCAGCCTTTGCCTTAATCATGACGGAAGATCTATCACAAGCCGGTATATTAGCGCAGGTGCTGGATAACCAGAATGTCGAGCGCCAGAAACTAACTCAAGAAATGGTCGAACGAGCGGAAAACCAATCGATCAGCCCAAATACCAATCTCATCTTTTCAGTCGATTCGAACTTCAAGCTGGGAATCATCGGGTTGGTAGCATCGCGCCTGGTCGATGCTTATTATCGCCCCGCCATCGTAGGCGTCCAGGAGAAAGATTTCACCCGCGCCTCATGCCGTAGCATTCCCGAATTTCACATCACCTGCGCCCTGGACGAGTGCGCCGATCTGATGGAACGGCACGGCGGGCATGCCATGGCAGCCGGTTTCACCATCCGGAACGAACGCCTGCAGGAACTCAACCGTCGGCTGATAGAGATCGCCGATCAGATACTGGGTTCACAAAATCTTGCACCCGTTCTCCATGCCGACATGGAAATCACGTTTGAGGAGCTTCAGCCAGCCATCCTTGCCCACCTTGACAATCTGGAGCCGACCGGGGTAGGAAATCCCGCCGTCGCCTTTGTTACCAGAAACGTACGCGTGCTGCGTCACAAGAAGATTGGAAAGGATCAACGCCACTTGCGTTTGACCCTGAGCGATGGCAGACTAACCTACGATGCGGTTGCATTCCGCCAGGGCAATTGGGCAGATCACATGCCAGAACAAGTGGATATTCTGTACGCTTACGAGGTAAACCAATATCAGGGGAAGAGCAACTTGCAGCTTAACATCTACGACATGAAACCGGCGGGCGAACCGGACGCCTGAACGTCCCGCCCCAGCAAGCGCAACCTGAATTCAATCGACAAAGCGATACTTGAGCAATGTCCACACGGCGATAAAAGCATCACCCATGTGGATCTTCTTCCCTTGCGAATAATCCCGTGGATTGAAGGTGATCGGGATTTCGAAGATACGGATATTTCGTTTGAGAATCTTGGCGGTAAATTCCGGTTCGAATTCAAAACGCCGGGCGTGCAGGGGCATATCCTGAACAACGTTTTTTCGAAACACTTTGTAGCCGGTCTCCATGTCGCTCAGAATATTGTTGTATAGAATATTCGTGATTAAGGTCAGGATCTTGTTCGCAACCATATTCCAGAACAGGATCGGTCTTCTGGCACCCCCCAGGAAGCGCGATCCATAGACCACGTCTGCGATACCTTCTTCGAGTGGTTTCAATAAAGTAATCGCGTGGGTCGTATTCCAAATCGGCATCCTGAATCAAAAGCACATCGCCGCCGGCATTTTGGATGCCGGTTCTCACCGCTGCCCCCTTGCCCATGTTTTTGGGGTGAAGAATAACCCGCACCCCGTCTTTTCCATTCATTTCATCCAATACTTGGCGCGTGCCGTCCGTTGAACCGTCGTCCACAATGACAATCTCGCTGGCACACCCAACCGCCTGCACGCGTTTCAGGATCTCGCGGATGGTGTTAACTTCATTGAAAACGGGCATAATCACTGAGACATTCATGCTTTGAATTATATGAGAAGGGAAGCATCTCGGCAAGGGCAAACTCAACAGCCCAGCCCGCCTGCCAGCATGATTGGGAAACGGTAGAGCATGCTATAATTTGTGAAGGGTTCACTGAAACGATCA
>JBBIKU010000063.1:10079-13327 GCA_037445245.1 Anaerolineaceae bacterium | reverse complement strand
AGCCGGAGTAGATGCCAGGTCGGTTTTTCAGGGCAGCAACAAATCATTTTATCACGTAGATTCAACTAATAAGTGCAACTTTGGAGGTCAGAAGAGAGGTAAGCTGTAGTAGGATAAGCCTCTAAAGACCGCCAAGTCAAAGGAGCGCTTATGAGATACAAACAGCTTACCTGTGAACAAAGTTACCAGATTTATGCATTGTTGAACATGGGTCATACACAAACGGAGATTGCTAAAGTGATTCACAGGCACAAAGGGACGATCAGCAGAGAATTGAAGCGCAATACAGGTTTGCGAGGATATAGGCCAAAACAGGCACACGAATATGCACTTAGCCGCCGTGACCACACCCGAGTGCGAATCCGGAGCGAGACCTGGGAACTGGTCAATGACAAGATCCGATTGGATTGGAGCCCGGAGCAAATTTCGGGGTGGTTAAAGCGAAGATACGCCATCCACGTCAGCCACGAGTGGATTTATCAGCACATTTTGGCTGATAAGCGGTCTGGAGGAAATCTGTACCGTCATCTAAGACTCCAGAAAAAGCGCCGCAATAGATACGGCAGCTATGAACGGCGCGGGCTTGCTGCGTTTCTGTTCGCCAGCGGGGTGTTGACTCTGGCAATCTGGTTGTTCGACCCGTTGGCTGCCCTCTTACAAGGCACGTCGCCAGTGTTGCACGGCAGCACCACCCTGATCACCCACGCCCTGGCTCTGGCGTTGACCGTCCCGGCGTTCATCATTTGCGGCAGATGGGTGCTGCGCCGCCATCCGCGGGGTTATCTGATTGCCTCTGCGCTGCTCGTGTTGATCGCCAGTCTGGCGCCGCCGGTGATCGCCATGACCGCAGGTCAGGCGCTGGCAGGGATGCGCTTCACGCTTGGCGAGGTGATCGGCTACATCGCCGGTTTCATTCTACTCGGCGCAGCCGCGATTGTGTTAATTTTTATTTTGCTGCGTAATACTGCCGATACCCCACTCGGACCTGAGGCGCCTATAGAAGCCTGGCAATATCCTCCCACAGGGCGGGATTTTCCAGAGCTTCTGAGAACTGACGTACCCAATACTCGATTCTCTGCCGATCCAGTTCCGGATTCGATTCCACAATTCCTTGGATGTCGAATAAATCGACCGGTCGATGTGCGACTGCTTTGAAAATAACGAGATCTTCTGGAGTTGGTAAACGCACTGAAACTCCCCCCACATTTACTTCACGGCTTCTCTCAACGGCTTCCTCTTCAAAGGGGAGGATACCCAGCGATATATCAATGTTCACACTGCTGCCAGCGTGACGTAACAGCAGCACTCGATTTTTTTTAGCGAATTCTGAGGCATCTTCAATACGGGGGATGATACCCAATTTCTCAGCAGCCGCAATTATCTCAGGAATGTCGTCTACCGATGCAAGAAACATGGCGTCCAGATCGGCTGTCAAACGAGGCTTGCCGAGTAAACTGGATGCAATTCCACCAATGATAACACCGCGGTTATTGAATCGCTCAATTAATTTTTGGAGCGCTTCCAATGGCATTAAGAATGGCTTTATGCTTTTTGTGCCGGTCATGAATGGTTCTTCAATTGTAACCAGCGCTGGCGAACCGATTGCACGTCCCGCTCGGAATCGGGGAGAATGCCCAAACCCATCGCCAGGCTGTAGATGGCGTTAAGTTGTTGCCAGCGCAACTCGATCGAAGCCTTCCGCAATTCCTGCGCCTCTACATCTCTGACCGCCTGCCAACGTTTTTGAAAGGCGTCCGGCGATGCATCCCGTACCATAGCGACATTATAGCACGAGCGCCGGCAGACCTAATCACGGATGTAGGTGCGACGTTATTCAAGGAAAAGTATCATTCTTTCAACCGGTCAAGATAAGCTTTACGGAACTTGGCGATCTTGGGCGCGATCACCACCCGGCAGTATGCGGCATTGGGATTCTTTTTAAAATATTCCTGATGATAGTCCTCCGCCGGGCAGAAGTTCGAAAAAGCTGTCAGTTCGGTCACGATCGGGCCCTGCCACACCTTTTCTGCCGTCAATTCCGCCATCACTTGCTCGGCAACTTCTTTTTCCTGCGGGGTATGATAGAAGATCGCAGAACGGTACTGGGTTCCGACATCGGCGCCCTGGCGATTGAGCGTGGTCGGGTCGTGGATGGTGAAGAACACGCGCAGGATGTCGGTGAAGCTAATCTGCTGCGGGTCGAAGGTGATCTGCACCGCCTCGGCGTGCCCGGTGACGCCGGTGCAGACCGCCTCGTAGCTGGGGTCGGAAGTGTTGCCGCCTGAATAACCCGAGACGACATCTTCAACCCCTTTCAGCGAGTCGAATACTGCTTCGAGACACCAGAAGCAACCACCTCCTAGGGTGGCGATCTCTTTGGTGTTTGCTGTTTCTGGGTTTGCGTTCATGATTTTACTCTTTGTGGGTTGAATTCTATTCAGCCTGCAGTTATGAATCAAGTCTTTGTCTATCCCTGCCGGCGTTTTGCCTCAAGAATTTATACCTTTACCCTTCATTTGCAGCTATAAGGGTCTGGTACAATTGGTCACACCCCTCGAAAGGACGCATGCATTATTGTTTGAGATCATCTTTCTTGGCACTTCCGCCTCTGCGCCTTCGGTTCACCGCAATCTGCCGGCCCAGTTGGTCAAGTATGATGAGTTCCGCTTCCTGATTGATTGCGGTGAAGGCACCCAGCGCCAGATCCTGCAAGCGGGGGTGGGCTTCAAGCGGCTCAATCGCATTCTGATCACGCATGGGCATCTCGATCACATCCTCGGGTTGGCAGGGTTGATCTCGACCCTGATGCGCTGGGAAACGATGGAAGAATTGGAGATCTTCGGCGGCAACGGCGCCATCGAGCGTATTCGAGACCTGATCTTTGGGGTGGTTCTACGCGGCGCAAAGCCGCCGATGCCGATCCATCTGCGGACGATTCAACCGGGCACCGTGTTGGCGAACGATGATTTTACCCTTTCCGCTTTTCGGGTGCAGCATCGCGGCTCCGAGTCGCTTGGATATCTCTTCGAACAAAAAGGCAGGCGACCATTCCTCCCTGAAAAAGCCGAGGCGCTGGACATCCCTTCTGGTCCCTGGCGTCGACGATTGGTATTGGGGGAACAGGTCACCCTGCCGGATGGCAGGCTGATCGAGCCGGATACGGTGCTGGGCGAGTTCAAGCCCGGGACGCGCCTGGTGCACGTTGGAGACAGTGGTGAAATTGATAGCCTGGTGGAGATCTGCCGTGA
>JBBIKU010000063.1:0-10058 GCA_037445245.1 Anaerolineaceae bacterium | reverse complement strand
CTGGAAGCGGAAGCCGAACTGGCGCGCCAGTTCTCGCATCTCACGGCGCGGCAGGCGGCTGAACTGGCGCTGCGCGCCAATGCCCGCCATCTGATCCTGACCCACATCTCACGCCGTTATCGCGAAAAAGACGTCCTGCGCGAGGCACAGAGCGTTTTTCCGCACACGGTGGTGGCGCGAGATTTTGACCACTTCTCAATCAGGCGCGAAGATTGACCGGCGTCGTCGTAAAGCTCAGTCTGGCAGCTCGAGGTCTGCGATTGAATTGAGGATCTTTCCCGGCACGTAGGCAAAGCGGCCCACCTCTTCCATCCTGGTGATGCCGCTTAGCACCAGCACGGTTTCCATGCCGCTCTGCACCCCGGCGACGATGTCGGTGTCCATGCGGTCGCCAATGATCATGGTGTTTTCGGAGTGCACGCCGAGGTAATTCAGCGCCGCACGCATCATAAAGGGGTTGGGCTTGCCGATGAAAGTGGGGTTGACGCTGGTGGCGCGTTGGATCAACGCCGCCACCGCCCCGCAGCCCGGCACCATACCTTCTTCGCTTGGGCCCGACACATCGGGATTGGTGGCGATGAAATGCGAGCCTGCTGCCACCAGACGGATGGCTTTGGTAAGATTTTCCAGGTTGTAGTTGATTGTTTCCCCCAGCACGACGTAAACCGGGTTGTGTTCGGTGATGATGTAACCGATGTCGTGAATCGCCGAAGTCAACCCACTGTCGCCGATCACGTAGGCGGTCGATTTTGGGCGCTGCGAATCAAGAAAACGGGCGGTCGCCATTGCCGAGGTAAAGATCAGTTTTTCTGGAATATCGAGCCCGATGCTTTGCAGGTTGTGCGCCAGGTCGCGCGGCGTGTAGCGTGAGTTGTTGGTCAGCACCAGAAATTTGGCGCGAATGCTGCGCAGCTTCTCGATGAAACGATCGGCGCCGGGGATGAGCGTGTTCCCGCTCACCAAAACACCGTCCATGTCGATCAGGTAATTGGTTTTGCTTGGCATGTCTTTTCCCTGTGATGATCGATGGTGATTTTTTGATTATGGCACAATGATAATCGATTAAAGCCCAGAATTACTCCACCTGTACCAGCACTGCCTGTACCGCCAGCCGCCATTGGTAAGAATCGCTTTCCTCATCAAAACCCTGGCAGGTGATCAGCGTCACCCAGTCCAGCGCTTTGCTCCCTAAAACACTTAAATCACCGGGATGGACGCGCTGAAGCGAGCGGACTTCATAAATGTGACGTTTGCCCCAGGCGTGGATTTCGAAACGATCACCCCACTTTAGGGTATGAAGGTTGACAAACGGGCCCGGTTGCCCGTCAGGCAGGTAGACGTGTCCGGTGATGGCGGTATTTCCTTGCCAGGTGGGGAAAGCTGTTCCGTTGAGATAGCCAGCCTGATCGTATAACCAGGTCAGATCCCATCCGTTTTCTGAGACCGGCACGCCCACCAGCGGAGCGTTTACCCCCAGAGTGGGGATGATCAGTCGCATTTGGTCCAGGTTGTGATAGGTTTTGGCAGGCGGCTGGGCGGGGAGCTGGGTCAGGCGGCGCGGGGCAAAGCCGGTGTGGGGCAGCCCGAAGCGGGCTCCAACCGACCACAGTTCGGCACCCTTGACACCATCATCCGCCTGGAAAAAGAGCGCCGTCCCCATGGCGGTGAGGGCAGTGGGATTGGCGTTGCGCCAGCCGCGGTTGATATCGGCGACCATCACCGCTTGCTGGTAGGGGTAGTCTGTCTTCCACAATTCATGTCCATAAGTGCCATCGTCAGCGGAGGAATAGAGCGTCGTGCCCACCACCGTCAATTCGGCTGGGTTAGAACCGATGTTGCCGGGGCGGATGTTCGCCACCTGGGAGGTACTGTCATCGTTGTAAGGCGGATCGCTTTTCCAGAGTTCCACATTGCCTGCCGTGTCGCTGGCGGTGAAGAAGAGCGTCCTGCCGATGGCGATTTTTTGGTCAGGAAAGGAGCTTGAAAATCCTTCGTTGATATCGGCGACGCGGGTAGTATAGGTGGTATTGTAGGGCGGCACCGTCTTCCATAATTCGCTGCCGATGAAGCCGATATTGGCGCTGAAGAAGAGGGTATCGCCGATGGCAAATAAATCGTAGGGGTTGGTGTTGTAATAGCGGGTGGTGAAATCGTTCACCGGCATGGTGCTGACGGCATTGTAGGGCGGCTCAGTCTTCCACAGTTCCTGCCCGTAGGTGCCATCGTTGGCAGTGAAGAAAATCGTCGTGCCGATGGGGGTTAGCTCTTTTGGGTCGGCGTTGCCGCCAGGGTAGATATCCGTTACGCGGGTGGCGATATTGTAGAACGGGGGCTCGCATTTCCACACCTCGGTTGAGCTGCTGTCGTTGGCTACAAAGAACAAAATCCAACCCATGCGGGTCAGATAACGGGGCGATGAACCACCTCCGCCGGGGAAGATGTCGATGACCTGTTCGGCGTGGTTATAGGGCGGGCTGGTCTTCCACAATTCTTTTCCACTGGCGCCGTCATTGGCGACGAAGAAAAGCGTGTTGCCAATGGTCGTCAGTTCGTGGGGGGTGGAATCATAAGCGCCAGGGTTGATATCTGCCACGCGGCTGGCGCTAAGGTAGGGGGGGGCGGTTTTCCACAATTCACGCCCGCTGATGCCGTCATCGGCGGTGAAGAAGAGCGTGTCGCCCAGCGGGGTCAGGTCTTCGGGCCAGGAGCTGCCACCGCCGGGCTGGATATTGGCGACCAGCGCCGGCTCGGTGTAGGGTGGTTGCAGTTTCCACAGTTCCTGACCGCTGTCGTCATCGTCTGACCGGAAGAAGAGGGTGGTGCCGATCACGGCAAAATTGTTTGGAAAAGAACCTGCTATGCCCGGATTGAGGTCAAAAACGCGTTCGGGGAAAGGTGGCGCCGGATCGACGCTGGCTGGTTTCGCCGCAACGTTGCTCGTAGCGGGAAACGCCGGAAGAACCAAAACCAGCAAGAGAAGGATCTTCAGCCAGGCTCTTGGCGATGTTGGTTGGCGGTGTTGCATCATTCCTTTCCCTCCCGAAGGATTCAACGATCGCTTGAACGCTCATCGAGAATCTCTGGTGAATCCGACGCCATCCAATGATAGCACAAATTTTTCCGGCGTGACAGTATCGGGGGTAACCCGGGGGGCGGTTGAGGTTACATTGACAGCGGTTCAAAAGATGGGATATAATGAAAATGCTCTTGGCTCACTAGCTCAATTTGGCAGAGCAACTGACTCTTAATCAGTGGGTTCAGGGTTCGAGTCCCTGGTGAGTCACTCTGAGAAACATCCCTCTGGTGGGGTGTTTTTTTATTCATTAGCCGGATTATGGGAGCAAAGCAGGGCGGTCAAGCCTCACTTTGCAAAATTTTAAGAAAAACCCATTGACAAGCTCTGCTGTTTTCTGTATTATTTTATTAAGTTAATTAAATAATTGACTGGACGCCATTGTGGGCAGACTTAATTCCAACACCTTCTCACGCCGTGATATTAACCGCTTTTTGGTTGTCAATAGTTTGCGTGGAAAGCGCATGGTATCGAGAGTTGATTTAGCAAGAGAGCTTAACCTAACCCCAGCCGCCATCACCTTGATAACTTCCGAACTCATCGAAGAGGGCTATATTCGTGAATATGGTTCGGGAAATTCGCATCGGGGTCGAAAGCCCGTATTATTAGAGTTAAATAGCACCGCAGGCTATGCCATTGGGGTTGATCTTCATCAGCTCAATTGTTTGAGAGCCGTCATCGTTGATTTGAATTGTGATCTGCTTTGGCGAACGGAACGGGAAATCAAGGATAATCAACCCGAGTCCATCGTCGCCGATGTCGTTTGCGCCATTGATCAGCTCGTCTCGCAATCAAGTTTGCAGCGCGATCAAATACTGGGGGTAGGCATCAGCTTTCCCGGTATTGTTGATTACACCACAGGAACTGTTATCCGTTCTGCCAATTTGAACTGGGACAATATTTCATTAAGCAAGTTGATTCAAGACGCCTCCGGTTTACCCACATACCTGGATAATGAGGCCAATGCTGCCGGATTGGGGGTTTACCTATATGACCACATCGAAACGCAACAAGACTTCGTATATATCTCGGTCGGACCTGGCATCGGTGGCAGCTTAATCATCGATGGAAAAGTGTATCGCGGAAATCAGGGTTCCGCCGGCGAGTTTGGACATATTATTATTGATGCCAACGGACCGCTTTGCCGTTGTGGCGCCCGTGGTTGTTTAGAGGTGCTGGCAGGTGAAAACGCGATCCTGCGGTGGATTCAATCTGAGGTCAGCAAAGGACGGACATTTAATGGGGGCGCCGTGGCGCCGCGGCGCGCCAGTGAGTTGTATCGTGCCGCCAAAATGGACGATCCGCTCGCCTGTGAAGCGGTCGGAAAAATGGCGTTCTATCTTGGTATTGGCATAACCAACCTGATCAATCTTATCAACCCTGAAACCGTCATCATTGGTGGAAGCCCGTGGTTGATCATGGATGACCTTTTAAGTGAGGTGCGAAAAGTCGCTTATCAGAATGTGGTGAGCCAAAAAGCCAGAGAAACACAAATCGTTGCATCCAGTTTGGGACCAGATACAGCCATCATCGGCGCTGCGACCCTGGTTTTAGAAGAAATCTTCCAAGCTCCAATCCTATACAACCGATCAAAGATTAACACGGTAGCCGCGTCCCATTAATTTATTAGTAGATCATTCTTATTCGTGGTGTACTCCGCTTGGGTCATACTGCACAAACATCGTGCTGGTGAGTTTGTTCGACAATCTAAGGAGGAGGAAGACGAATGAAGACCGTACGCGTAGGGATGATCGGGGCAGGATTCATGGGAAATATCCATGCCCAAATCGCACAAGATTTGGCTGATGTAAAAGTTGTTGCGGTTGCCGATATTGATACTGATAGGGCAAAGCGCCTGGCTGGAATATGTAGCGCCACCCCATATGCGGATTATCACGAGATGCTCGAAAAAGAGGGGATGGACGCGGTGATCATCTCGACACCTGAACTGGATCATCGCCATCCGGTTGTCAGCGCCGCTTCCGCCGGCTGTCATATTTTTATTGAGAAGCCCCTGGCTGCCTCTCTCGATGACGCCGATGCCATTATCCAGGCATGCGCTCGGGCGGGCGTGCGCTTAATGACCGGATACATCTTGCGCTTTGAAGCCTGCTACACAAGCATTCATGATGCAATAACCCGCGGCGACATTGGCACGATGCTCTCAGCTTATACCCGCCGTAACGCCACAATTCAAGAAGGCAGACGATTGCAGGGACGTACGACGGTGATTAATTATCTCTCAGTGCACGATATTGATCAACTCCTTTGGTATCGACCCGATCATGAAGTTAAAAAAGTGTTCGCCAAAGCTATTCACGGGCGTTGCATGGAAGAACTGGGCGTAGCGGATTTTAACTGGATCATGATGGAATTCGATGATGGTGCGCTGGGCGTTGTCGAAGTGGGATGGGGTCTTACCGAGGGGTGGAGCGGGTTCAGTGATGTGAAAATGAATGTAATTGGCACGAAGGGTGTTCTGGCTTTGGATTTCAATCCGATGAACCTGATTCAGGTCACACCCGAAGGATTTACCTATCCTGAGACACGCCATTGGCCCCTGGTCAACGGACGTTTTGCGGGCGCGGCGTTATTAGAAATCGAGCACTTTATTGATTGCGTCAGACATAATCGAGAACCAATCGTAGATGGCTTGGCAGGGCGGAGATCATTGGAAGTGGCTCTGGCAGCCGAACTATCCATCGCTAAAAATCAAGAGGTGCTGCTTCCAATCTAATGTTTGGCATGTTCAGCTAGGTTGTTTCTAAAAGGAGGTGATTCAAAAGGGAAACCCAGAGTTTGCTGACCGGCAAGTCGATCGGGATTCGAAAATTTTTGTAACCGGAAGAAAAAGAGGAGAAAAAAATGGACGAGAAACAATCAGCTTTATTTAATCGCCAAATCAAGCGCCGCGATTTTCTCAAGGGCATGGCTGGCGCGGGAGCGGCGCTGGGCATTGCCGGATTGGCTGGCTGTGCACCGCCTGCCCCTGAGACGCCTCCCCCCGCCGAACCGGTAGCCCCGGAACCGAAACCTGAAGAACCCAAGCCGCCTGAAGAAGCCGCTCCAATTTCCCTGGATTTTACAGTGTGGAGCTACAGCGTTGAAACCATCCTCGATAACATCCAAAAATTCCAGGATATCTATCCCAACGTCACGGTAAATCTGACCGATTATTCGTGGACGGCGTTCAGAGAAACCATGGTAAACCGCTTCACCACCAACACCCCCACCGATATTACCTATAGTGGCGGCGACTGGTTGCCGGAGTGGGCTAAAGCGGGCTGGCTGGTGCCGTTGGAAGATTATTTCCCCGAGGCAGCCGATTACAAACCAAAGATCGTCGGTTACGCCCTCAAAGATATGACCTACAATGGCAAACTGTACGGTCTGCCCTACTATGCTGATATCACCTCCTTCCTTTACAACGAAGAGGTGATGAAAGCGAACGGCATCGAAAAACCTGCTGAAACCTGGGAAGAGCTCGAAGACCAGCTAGGTTTCCTCAAAGACGCCGGCATGACAACGCCGATGGTTTTGGAATTTGCCCAAGCCAATCCGACCACATTGGAAAATTTCACCGCAATGGTCTTTGGGCGCGGCGGCGAGTTCTTCAATGAAAACTTCGATGTGCTGTTCAAAGATGAGGCGAGCGCAGCCTGGAAACAATTGGAGTGGCTGGCTGCCCAATACAGCAAGGGTACGATTGACCTGTTGCCGCACGAAACCGATGTGGTTAAGGCGCTCAATACCGGACAACATGTGTACACCGTGCTGTACAATTACAACCTGGCAGAGTTGAACAACGTTGCCACTTCACCGTTGGCGGGTCAGTTCAAACTGGCACTGATGCCGGGCGCAACCCACGAGACGTACGGCTTCGCTAAATTCTACTCGCTGACTAAGATGGCAGTGGATCGGGGCGCGGACGTGTTGGATGCCTGCTGGAAGTTCTTGGAATACTTCGGCGGTGAGGTTGGCGGGGAGTATCCTATTGCAAAACGCTGGGCAGTAGAAAAGGGGCTTGGATTTGGTCAGCTCCCACTCTATGATGACCCGGATGTCCAGGCATCCTTTGCCCAATGGATCGACCCGATGATGTTGAAACAACAAGCCGGCCTTGCCCGAGGGCGCAACCAAACCGTCTGGTACGGCATTTGGAGTGAGTTCATGCGCATTCAATTGCTGCGCGGTGCTACCGGTGAGATTTCGGTTGCGGCTGCTATGGAAGAGGCTGCGAACAAAGCGGAAGAACTCAAAGCCACCTTTGCTTGAGTTCTGTAACAAAGAGGGCGGGTGCAATGATTGCTGGTATGGGAGACGATGCCCGCCCTCTCCATCAAATGGATGAAATGAATACCATGAAAACAGAACATACTCCCAGTGTCGCTGCAAGGCATGCTCCCAAGGCAAAACGGTTCAGTATCCGAACCCGAAATTTGCGAGCCGGCTTGTGGATGATCACACCCACTGCCATTTTGGTTATCATCTTCACTTTCTACCCTTACTTTTACGCCATTTATGGCAGCCTGCAAACGTTGTCCCCTCTGTTGCCCACAAAATTTGTGGGTTTGCTGAATTATAAATTGGTAGCCGAAAGCAGCTATTTCATCACCGCCGCAACCAACACGTTTACCTTTACCATCATTGTTGTCCCGCTGGTGGTGCTGATTGGGCTTGCCGTTGCATCCTTGCTGAATCAAAAATTTTTTGGGGATGTTGCGCTGCGCGGAATTTTGCTACTACCCTGGGCGATTCCGACCGCCATCAGCGGGGTTATCTGGAAGGGCATGTTTGCTAATTCCTGGGGGGCGGTCAATGTGGCACTATATTCATTGGGCATTATTGAGCGCTATGTCCCCTGGCTGACCACAACCGGGCTGGCAATGGGGGCAATTGCCGTCGCCCATGTTTGGACACAATTTCCGATGGCGACGGTTCTGCTGCTGGCTGCAATCCAATCCATCCCGGATGAAATCTATGAATCGGCGGCTATCGACGGCGCCAGCACCTGGCAGCGTTTCCGCTTCATCACGCTTCCTAATATTCGTGGCATGCTGGTTGTGGTGACACTGTATTCACTTTTGATTGCGTTGACCGCCTACGATATAACCTATGGATTAACTGGTGGCGGTCCGGGCACATCTACAACGCTTATCAGTTACTTTACTTGGGCAGAGACATTCAGAATGTTGAATTACGGACGCGGCGCGGCGCTGGCGGTGATGGTTGCCTTAACCTCGCTGGTGCTGATCCTTTTATTGCTCCGTGCGATGCCAAGAGACGCTTTATTGGAGGAATGAGCGATGACCACTCGATTCTCCCGTATTCTCACTTACCTCGGAGCAATATTGTTGCTCATATTTATCACCGCCCCGATCATGTGGTTAATCATTGCTGGCATAATCCCGGAAGAAGCTGTGCTGCGCTTTCCACCTGATTGGTTTGGTTTGGGTATGACGACCGATAATTACAATTACATTATCACCGGCGAAATCCCCCGATCGCATTTGGTCTCGGGGCAGATGCGCACAATGATATCGCAGGAAGTCCGTTTGGTGCCCCAAGCCATACGAAACAGTCTACTGGTTGCCTCTGCGGTCATGATCATCAATTTAATTGCCGGCAGTTTGGCTGCTTATGCCTTTGCTCGCTTAAAATTTCCTGGCAGGCGACCGATCTTTTTTACCATTACGCTCAGTCGTCTGATCCCACCGGTCGCTTTGGCGGTGCCATATTACATCATCGTCAAAAATGCCGGCTTGGTCGATTCGCACTTTGCGCTGATTGCCATCTATTCCGTGCTGACCTTGCCTTTTACCATTATCATCTTAACCCTCTATTTTCGTGGTGTTCCAAAAGAGATCGAAGAAGCGGCGGAGATGGATGGATGCGGTCCTTTTCAGGTTCTCTGGCGCGTGACAATTCCTTTGGCGCTGCCCAGTCTGATTGGTACTGGCTTGTTTGCGTTCATGCTCTCTTACAGCGAGTTCCTGTTTGCACTGCTGATTACAACCTCGATGAAAACTCGCACCTTACCGGTGACCCTTACCGGCGTTTCTTGGAACCCGGATGTAACCTGGAGCTTGCTTTCTTCCAGCATTGTGCTTGGGTTAATCCCCACTTTCCTTTTGGTATTCCCAGTCTGGCGCTACATGGTTAGAGGGCTGGCGACAGGAGCTTTTCGTTGATACCTGCATATTCACTTTCGGGAGGCGATGATGGCTGAAAAAACAACCCTACGAACAACTCGATACGGTTTTCCAAATCCTGAGCATCCGTATTATCACGTAAAGCTTGAGTTGGAAACGCCGCTGGATAGCGCGCTGACCTTGAAGCAAGTACGCGGAAATGGAAGCCGGATTCGAGATTTTTGGATGTACAACGACGGCGTTTCTGATCGCAAGAATATCTGGAACCCCGCTCAGCGCTGCGAGATCGTTGTACGGCTGGATTGGACGAATGACTCATCCAATAAGATAGAGCTTGATCTGGAAGACAGCAAAGGAAAATTTGTGACTTTGGAGAGTTCCAGCACGGCGCCCAAGCAGGGCGGGTACTGGGACGTAAATTGGAAGTACTACGGCTCAACTGTTCTCACTGAGGAGTATGGTTTGCACCGGACTGAAGAACCGGTGCATTTGTTGCTGGGTTTGTATGCGGATCGCCTGACTGACCCGGAGAGCGAATTGCGGGTGGTGGCAATCGATCCTGTAAGCGGCAAGCCTGAAGAGGTGCCCTGCCAGGTATACGGTGTTTCCCCCTGGGACAAAAGAAAAGATGAGCATTGCCAGCCGACAACGACCGTTGAATTGGCTTTCATGGCGAATATTTCTGCAAACAGCGCCCGGGTTTACCTACCTTCTACGGAAACCCCAAAGCAACAAAACCACAATACCCAACGGACTTAAAAATTTCCGGCGAGGGTTATGGCTTGACGGTGGAAAACGATTATTACAAAATCATCCTGCACCCGCTCAGCGGC
>JBBIKU010000062.1:0-13386 GCA_037445245.1 Anaerolineaceae bacterium | reverse complement strand
TTTGCCAGCCCAACCGATCTCACCCACGCCGGGCGCGCTGTCCTGGAACAAAACTCCGAAAGCCCCGGTTCGCTGGGCATTGCCATCTCCGAAGCGGTTGAAGTCGCCGCCACTTCTGGCGGGGCAAAGAAATATAGCCTGGGTTCCGTGCTCAACCACGTCTTGCTCCATCAGACTGTGATCGGCGAAGAGTCGCTCAAGCAAATGGACATGGCAGGCGAATATCCCGATGTGGTCATCGGTTGCGTCGGAGGTGGTTCAAACTTCTCCGGTATCGCCTTCTCCTTCCTGCGCGAAAACCTGCGCAACGGACAGCGCACGCGTCTGGTGGCGGTTGAACCGACGGCGGCCCCCTCGCTCACCAAGGGACTGTACGCTTTTGATTATGGCGACACGGCGATGACAGCACCGATTGTAAAAATGCACACCCTCGGGCATGACTTTGTCCCCGCCGCCATCCACGCCGGCGGTCTGCGTTACCACGGAATGGCGCCCATGCTGTGTTCGCTTTACGACGCCGGTTTGATCGAGGCGGTCGCTGTCCGTCAGCTTGCCACCTTCGAAGCCGCCTGCCTGTTTGCCGAATCAGAGGGCATCCTGCCCGCTCCTGAATCAGCGCACGCCATCCGCACTACGATCGATGAGGCGCTGGATGCAAAAGCCAAAGGCGAGAAACGCGTCATCCTCTTCAACCTGTCCGGTCACGGCAATTTCGATCTCTCCGCCTACGCCGCTTACCTGTCCGGCACGCTCGAAGATTACGACTATCCCCAAGAAGCCATCGATACCATCCAAGAACGTCTGCCGGTGGTCAACCTCTGATGCAAAAAAGCGTCGGTTACAGCTAGCCGGCGCACCCCTGTAGCCGGGATCGCCCCTGTTGTAATCAGGTTGTTGATCCCGGCTACAACCCCTTTCAATGGCATCCCCAAAAAAAATTGGGACTGGCAATTTACAAACGGTGTCATTATACTCTTGAATAGACCATGAAATCTCCACCAGCCTTCCTGCCAGGTAGCACCCCGCCACCACCCATCCCGCTCGGGCGTTTTCTTCCCCCGCTGCCGCCAGGCATGGCGCCGCTGTGGGTGGAGCAAAACCATCTGGCAGGTGAATGGGTGCTCGATCCATTAGGTGCCAGCCCGAGCCTGGCGCTGGAAGCCGCCCGTGCTGGCTGCCGCGTCCTGGCTGCCTGCAACAATCCGGTCATCGCCCTCATCATCGAAGTGCTCTGTCATGCCCCCCAAAAAGCTGATTTTCAAGCTGCGCTGGCTGACCTAGCAACCACCCGCCGTGGAGAAGAGCGTCTCGAAGCCCACCTTCAATCACTTTACCAGACCGAGTGTGATTCCTGCAAACAAACGGTGATTGCCCAAGTTTTCTTATGGAAACGCGGACAGGATTATCCCTACGCCCGCATTTACCAGTGTAAACACTGCGGCAACGAGGGCGAGTATCCTGTCCTCGAAGCGGATATCGAGCTGCACCAGGCACGTGCGTTGAGCCGGATTGCCCCTCGCAACGATCCCATTTTCAACACCGCTCGGGAAGCGCTCCATGCCTACCAGCACCGGGCGTTATACTTTCTGATCACCCTGATCAACCGAGTGGAAGGATTGCCACTCGCCGCTGATCGCCGCAATCTACTGCTGGCATTGGCGCTCAGCGCCTGCGATGAGGGCAACACACTGTGGGCAACCCCCCCTTCCAGTCGCAGCCGACCGCGCCAGTTAGTGACGCCGCCTCAATTCCGCGAAAGAAACCTGTGGATTGCTCTGGAAGACGCCGTAAGCCTGTGGGGCGTCGATACCCCCACCCTTCCCTGCACCCGTTATCCGCTTCTTCCTCCCCAAAGCGGGGGGGTCTGCATCTTTCCCGGACGTCTCAAACAACTGCTGCCGCTCCCGGATGCGTTGCAGCCCCGCGCAATCCTCAGCGTCTTGCCGCGTCCCAATCAGGCGTTTTGGACGCTTTCCGCCATCTGGTGTGGCTGGTTGTGGGGACGCGAAGCAGTCAAACCGATGCGCGCCGCCCTCGAACGACGCCGATACGACTGGAGTTGGCATACCAACGCTCTTTATAGCCTTTTGAGTGCTATCGGCAAGAATACCCGCCCCGGCTTGTCCCACTTCCTCATCCTGCCGGAAGTTGAGCCGGGATTTCTGGCAGCCGCCCTGCTCGCCTCTCTCGCTGCCGGCTTAACCCCGAACGGCGTGGCGTTGAGGGCAGAACATTCCATTGCCCAACTTCACCTGTGCAACCCGGCTGGTAAACCCGATCGAGCCTCATCGAAATCCTTCAAGGGCTATCATGCCGCCATTCGCGATTTGCTCATCCAACGCAGAGAACCCAGCCCCTATAACCATCTCCACGCCGCCTGCCTGCAGGCAGCCATCGAAGATGGCGGGGTTAACCTTGCCAGCCCTCCCGGCGAGACCCTGAGCACCGTCCAATCGGACATCGAGAAGACCATCGAAGAGGGTGCGTTGTTGCGCCGTTTCGAGCAGCAAACCCAGCGAGGCGACCGCTATCTGTGGTGGCTGACAAACGACACCGCGGTTGAAGCCGATACATTATCGGATGCCCTCGAGCGATGGATCATCGCATACTTGTTGGAACACCCCCTCATCAGCCTGCATGCGCTCGATCAGGCGCTGTGTGCCGCCTTTCCCGGATTGTTGACCCCTCATTACGATCTGTTGGTTGCCTGTCTGGAATCTTACGCAAACCTGGAATCGGATTCACCCCCGCGTTGGAGTCTGCGAGAGCGTGAGCGATTCGAAGCGCGCCAGAACGATGTTCACAAGGCACGTCAGCGGCTGGAAAAAATCGGTGAGAGGCTGGGTTTCCATCCAGGCGGAGAAAGTACGCTGAGCTGGTCAGACGCCGCGGGTAAGCCGGTTTACCAGTTTCAGTTCAGCGTCACCGCTGCCATCAGCCGATGGCTCTTCTCACCCGCGGCGCTTCCCGCAAGGCGCAACGTGCTGGTCATTCCCGGCAGCCGTTCCAATCTGCTGGCGTTCAAACTCCAACGCGATCCCCGCTTGGCTGAGGCTGCGGCAAAAAACTGGCGATTCATTAAATTTCGCCACGTCCGTCGCATGTTCGACCGAACTGATCTGACTGCGGCTTTGTGGGAGGAATTACTGGAACAGGACCCGCCGCGCTGGGAAGACGCCACCCAGATGAAGATGTTCGAGGTCCGTTGACCGCCGCCGCATCGAGAGTTTATGGATCAGGCGGCGTGGGGGTTGGCGGCGGGGTTTCAGTTGGGGTCGGCGTCACGGTTGGGGTGGGCGTTTCAGTCGGCAGCGGCGTTACGGTGGGCACCGGTGTGGGCACTTGCATGTCGAGGCGGAGGCGTCGTTCCGCAAAACCATCGCCGGTGCTCTCGAGATAGATTCGTAGCGTAACCGTTCCAGCGCGAACATTTTCGACATCCCAAACGTGAATCAAGCCCGGCTGGGTGTGCTGGGTGGTCAGATTCTTCACCAGCGTCTTCCAATCCGAGGGGTCGTTTCCCAAACCGTATTCCAGTCGATATTCTTTGAAATGTTCGCCAGCGTGAATCACGGCGTACACATCCACCGGGCTGGAAGTAATGCGCTGTCCGTCCGAAAGCCCGGCGAAATAGATCGTCGGCTGCGGATCGCCTTCCTTGCACTCCCGCTCCGGCACAAAGAAAACCGGATCAGAAAGACCCATCCGCTCGGTCCAGGCGCGCCCCTGACTGGTCTCGGTCAACCAGCGCACCGCCCAGCGGTCGTCGGTGACGTTCAAGGCGAAGACTTCTTCCACAAAATCCGAACAGTAAGGCGAAGCCAGAAAGCCGGTCCAGGTATCCAGGCGGACTCTCTTCCACAGGTCCTCTTCCTTGGGCAACGGGAATTGATCGTAGGCAAAAACCTCGCTCTTCTGTGAAGGGCACCATTCTGAGGGTTCGCTGCCGGAGACGCTACAGATGATCTTTTCAACAATCCCCGCTGGGCGGACAAAGGGAGCATAGCTTCCGCTGGTCAGATGCGGTACGGCTTCCTGCATGAACTGGGACCAGATCGGCGCCGCTCCGGTTAATCCGGTAGTGTTCACCATCGGAGTGTAATCGGCGTTGC
Organism: Anaerolineaceae bacterium; assembly: GCA_037445245.1. Lineage (GTDB taxonomy): Bacteria > Chloroflexota > Anaerolineae > Anaerolineales > Anaerolineaceae > JBBIKU01. The sequence goes on along the minus strand of JBBIKU010000062.1, from coordinate 9,274 downwards.
CGACCCATACCCCCACCGTCAGATCGGGGGTATAGCCCATCGTCCAGTTGTCACGGAAGTCGTTGGTGGTGCCGGTTTTGGCAGCAGCGGTGAACGGCAGATTGAGCACCGAATTGGCACCAAACATGGGCGTGCGGGCAGCGTTGTCCGAAAGGATGGAGTTGATCAGGTAAGCATGTTCAGGACGGATGACCTGATTGCCCGCCGGATACTCGTACTGGTAGACCAGCTCGCCGCGATAATCTTCGATGCGGGTAATCGCCACCGTCGGGAGACGCCGTCCGCCGTTGGCAAAGACCGAGAATGCCGAGGTCATATCGAGCAGCGTGACCTCGCCCCCGCCCAGCGTCAGCGAGAGACCGTAATCCGGGCGGGTGAGCGTGGTGATGCCGAGTCGTTCCGCCATCTTGATAAAACCGTCGGGATAGGGGGTGGTAGGATCGTCATAAATTCCAATGAATTGCAATGCTTTGACTGCCGGTACATTGTACGAATTGGCGAGCGCATCGCGCACCAGCACCGGACCGCGGAAACGCTCATCGTAATTCACCGGCTTATAAGGCGGACGGGGATCACTGGCTTCACCAGAGGGCGGGAATTCGCTTTCTACTTCCCAGATCAGGGTCGCCGGCGTCCAGCCTTTTTCAAACGCCGCGACGTACGTAATTGGCTTGATCGAAGATCCCGGCTGCCGCGGGCTGACCGCCATGTTGACCTGTCCGGATATGCGCTCATTGTGAAAATCTGCCGAGCCGACCATGGCCAGAATCTCGCCAGTGGAGGGCTTGATCGCAACCAGCGCCCCACTTGACGCGTGGTGATCCACCAATTGATCGACCTGTTCGCGCACGATCCGTTCCGCCATTTCCTGAATTTCCGGGTCAATGGTGGTGTAGACCGAAAATCCTGAGCGGTAAATCGTCTGCGCATCGTAACGCTCTTCCAACAGCGTGCGCACATAGTTCACCCAGTGCGGAAAGCGCATCTCGGCAACCCGTTTTTGGAATTCATATTCTTCGATCTCGGTTGCCGCTGCTGCCGCTTCGGGCGCCGAAACGCACACCGGCTGAACGCTATTGCTGACCTCGATGCAGCCGCGTTCTTCACTCAAACGATAGGTCAGGATCAATACTTGCTTGTGCCGTCGCAGCGTATCGGCGCGGTTGGTAAAAATATCATACACCGCCGGCGCTTGCGGTAAGCCGGCAAGAAAGGTAGCCTGGCTCAAGGTCAGATTTTGAGCGTTGGTGCCAAAATATGTCTCGGCGGCAGCCTGAATGCCGTACGCCATGTTGCCGTAATAGTTCTCGTTGAGATACAGCTCCAGAATCTCATCTTTGGAGTAACGACGGGTGATCTCGGCAGCCAGAACGATCTCGCGTGCTTTGCGCTGATTGGTGCGCTCGCTGCGTTCTTCAGGCGAAAACAGCAAATTGCGGGCAAGCTGCTGGGTGATGGTCGAAGCACCGGAAACGGTTTCACCCACAGTGTAATTTACCCACAGGGCGCGCATGATCGCCACTGGGTCATAACCGGGGTGATTATAAAATTCCTTGTCCTCGGTGGCGATCGTCGCCGCCACCACATACGGAGAAATCTTGTCGAGCGTGACGTAAGTGCGCCTGCCAGCGGTGGGGTCGAGAATCTCGTACAGCACGTCCCCATTTCGGTCGAGGATGCGGGTGGTCTCGAATTGCGAAGCCCGGTTGCGCAGATCATCGACGCTGGGCAAGGTGCGAGCAATCATGAAATACTGGTAAACACCAAAAGACACAAACGCCAAAACCACCGCCATTCCAAGGAACACAAAAGCAATCGCGAGCCGTAACAGGCAGCCAAAAGTTCTCTTCCAATTCACTCGCGGTGTGCCAGATTTCGCCGCGGCTAGCGTCGGCTGGCGCTGGGTTGGCGACTGCACCGGGCGGGTGCTAGCCGGTCGAGCGGCGGTGGTGGTGCTCGACCATCGCGAGCCGGGTCGACCTGTCGGCGCTCTCCCCCCGGCATACGCCGCCGGAGTGACGCGGGTGGCGCTGGGATCATTCTCCTCCACCCGGTTGGGCAAAGCGCTCGGGTCATGACCAGCCGGTAACGGCGGCACGGTCGGTTCTTCATCCGTGCCTCCCGGCGGTGTGGCGGCGCGCGTCTGCGCTGTCCAGGGTGTGGTTGGTTGCGGCGGCTCCGCCTCTAAATCGCCATACCAGCCGCCGGTTTGGGTGGGGTCACCGGTGGGGTGACGCATCCAGCTATCTTCCGGCAATTCGGTCTGAAAAGGATGACCATCGCCGTATTCCCCCCCATCTGTTGCACCTTCTTCGCCGCCTTGCACCGCAGCGCCTTCAACGGCTGATTCGGACGGTGTTTCGCTCTCGTCCTCCTCTTCACCCGCAGCCATCAAACGACGTAAGCGCTCGCCAGCATCCTCTGCCTTGTGATGCGCTTCTTCAGGCCGGGAGCCTTGATTCTCCTCATCGGCTCCAGCCTCATGGCGGGCGTTCTTGTTCTCTTCGTTCATTCCATCACCATTTTTCCAGCTTCCTTCTCTTCCTTCCTTAAGCCATTATTCTAGCATAATTTTGACCACCTATTTGTTTCATCGCAAGAAGCATGCCATTTGTAGACATGTTCATCCAAACAATTGACCCAATCCATGAGTGCCCTTACAATGAAGCGCATGAGAAACTGGAACCTGCGCAAGGGAGACCCGCTCAGTCTGACAATCGCAGCCGACTCCCGTTCCACTTCGCCGGATTATACCAACGATCACATTTGGGAATTGAATATCGGTCAGGGGCAGCCGCCGGCGCTGAGTCTGCAGACCACCTTTGGACTGCGAGCAAAGTCGTTGCGGCTTTTCCCCCGCTTTTGTGGCAGTCAAGGGAACATCGTCGACCCCCAGAAATTCCACCAGCCCCCCGCCTTGCGGTCTTTTCACCCTGATTATTTATGCTTCATCGCCATGCCCTGGTTGGGTTTGGAAATAACCGCCACATACTGGGTACCCGATTCCCACGGTGTAAGCGGTCGTCTCACCCTGGTCAATCGCACCAATAGCCCGCTCAACTTCAGGCTGGAATGGTGCGCTTTCCTCAATCCCCAGCCACCCGGCGATCCATTCACCGCCGCCCCTCTAGGCATGGGCAATTTGTTATACGGCAGAACGGCTGGCCTCGTCCCGGTGTGCATCCTAAGCGGCAACCCTGACGCGGTTACCTCACCCTATCCCGCCCTGGCGGTCGAGGTGGAATTGATGCCCGGAAATCATCGCAGTTTGAACTGGGCGTTTGCCGCCCTCGCCGAACGTGACGCCTCACTGGCACTGGCACAGCGCATCGCCACCCGCCCGCTGGACGCCGAAATTGCTCGCATCGAATTGCGAAATTCTGCCCAGACGCTCGAAATTTACACCGGCGATGCCGACTGGGACGCTGCCTTCGCCCTTTCCCAAAAAGTGGCGCAGGGACTTTTCTTCAACCCCAACGACGAGCTACCCTACCCCAGCTTCGTCCTCAGTCGCCAGCCGGACGACGGCTACTCAGCCCGCGGCGATGGGCGTGATCACAAACACCTCTGGAGCGGACATACACCGCTGGATGCTTACTATCTTTCCTCGCTGTTGTTGCCCGGCAACGCAGATTTATGCGCCGGTTTGCTGCGTAACTTTCTCAGCACACAGGAACAAAGCGGTTTCATCGATCTGCGCCCCGGTTTGGCGGGTCAGCGCAGCCGGTGGCTGGCGCAGCCGGTGCTGGCATCGCTGGCGTTGAAGATCGATCAGCACCGATCTGAGCACGATTGGCTGGCTGAGCTTTATCCCCAACTGGGGCGGTCCCTACGCCTCTGGCTCGGCAGCGAACATGACCGTGACCAGGACGGGCTTCCCGAATGGCAGCATCCCCAACAAACCGGCATCGAGGACGTCCCCATAACCAGCACAGGCTATCCGGGTGACCAAGGCGTGTCCATCTCCACCCTAGAGAGTCCCGCACTTGCCGCCATGCTGTACCGCGAATGCCGCAGCCTGTTGAAGATCGCCAGACAATGCGGACTTGAAGACGGCGTGGTCTGGCTGGAAAAGAGCGCCTCCCGGCTGAAAAAAGCTGTGGAAAATAGCTGGCACCCGCCCTCGCACAGTTACCGTTACCGCGACTTCGAATCACATAAAAGCCAGAAAGGCGTCCCGATTTACCAGTTCAACGGTAGCGGCGAATACACCTTACAGCGCTCCTTCACCGCCGAACGACGCTTGATGATCCACTTGCAGACACAGGATCAAACCACCCGTCCAACTACCCTGACCCTAATCGGCAAGGGAATAGCAGGGCAGGTCATTGAGAAAATTCCGTTCAATCGCTTCGTTTGGCACAATGGAAGCGCCCACTATACTACCGAGCATCTTTATCGATCACTAACACGCCTGGAAGTCAATGGCTTGACCGACCAGGACCGGGGCTGGTTGGCGACGGTCGATCACACCCCGCAAGATCTATCCCTGTTTTTACCGTTGTGGGCAGGGATCACCTCACCCAGGCGCGCCCGGGCGTTGATCGAAAAAAACCTGCTGCCCCGTTACCGCACCACGCACGGGCTGGCACTGGCGCCCTGCGACCCGTCTTCCATGAATGCCCCCTACTGCCGCATATCCATCCCTTGGAATTGTTTGATGGGGGAGGCGCTGCTGGCGTACGGTTACCGGCAAGCTGCCGCCGATCTGGTGACACGATTAATGGACGCCATTGTCGCTTCGCTGAAGCAATCCAACGCCTTTTACGAACACTATCACCCATTCACCGCGCAGGCGGAGGGCGAACGCAATCACCTGCGCGGGCTGGCGCCGCTAGAATTGTTCCTGCAAGTGACCGGCATAAAGGCATTACGAAAGAACAGTGTAATCCTGGACGGGTTGAACCCCTTTCCGTTTCCGATTACGGTAAAATATCAAGGAATGAGTATCACCCGCCACACCCGCGATACTGTCGTCAGCTTCTCCAACGGGCAAACGATCACCGTCGAAGGCGCCGGTGCACACCGGGTGAGCCTGGAGTAGTAATGCCATCCCACATCAAGGAGGGAGGCAAAAATGAGCGAATCCAAGATTGAGACGATGTTGATTGCCATCGTCCAGGCGCAGGACGCAGAGAGCGCCCAGTACGCCCTGCAGAAGATGGGCGTTGCATCAGAGCGGCTTTCGAGCGTCGGCGGCTTTCTGGGACGGCGCAACGCCACCCTGCTGATCGGTGCACCCAAGAACCGGCAAACGCGCATCATCGAAACGTTGCAGGAAAACTGCCGGCAACGGGTGGAATACATCGCTGTGCCGCTGGAAAGCGCACCGTTGCCGCTGCCTACCCCCACACCGATTACCATCGGCGGCGCTACCATATTCGGACTGGAAATCGAACACTACGAGGAGATCTGAAATGAAACTCATCCTCGCCATCGTGCGCGACACCGACAGCGACACCGTCTCAAATGCCTTGACTACGGCAGCCTATCGCGTCACGCATATCGCTTCCACCGGTGGTTTTCTGCGCCGCGGGCAATCCACCTTGTTGATCGGGCTGGAAGACGACCAGGTGCAGGATGCGCTGGCGATCATCCGAGAAAGCGTCACCGCCACCCCTGAACCCGGTACGCGCCGGGCAGTGATGTTCGTCCTCAAGGTCGACGACTACATCCATTTTTAAGCCCAACGAATGTGCCCAATGGGTGAAGCGGGGTTTATTTAACGCCGCGCTAACCCGGCTAAAGTACCCAAAAGTTAATCGAACATTAAACGGTGCCCACTTGAAATTTGATACGGATCAAGGTATAGTATCTGTAATTAATTGGGGCTGCGCAACCGGCATTAGTGGCACCTATTGATCGTTAAACTCACTTACACGGAAGGAGATCGTCAATGGAGTTTGGACTTGCATTTTCATTTCAATTTAAGGACCCAGATTGGTTGAAAAAGATTGCCCTGGCAGCGTTGGTTTCGCTCATCCCGGTGATCGGCGGATTGTTCTTAATGGGATGGGGCGTCGAGATCGCCCGCCGCGTGATCAACAGACACCCGGTACCTCTGCCCGACCTGGACTTCGGCGCCAACATCGGCAAAGGCTTCCTGTTGGGGATAATTGGACTTGTTTATTCCATTCCACTCGTCATTTTCTGGCTGCCGATCACTGTTGTCCCTGCGCTTGGCGTGGCGGCCGAACTGGACGAGAACACCCTGGGCGTGGTCATGACCATCGTTTCGCTGTGTTGCGGTGGGCTGGCGCTTTTATATGCAATATTTATGGCATTCATGCTGCCCGCTGCCTACGGTAACTTTGCCGCCAAGGGTAATCTGGGCGCCGGTGTGCGCTTCGCCGAAGTCTTTGCGCTGGTCAAGGCTGCGCCGGTTGCCTACCTGCTGGTGCTGGTGGGCGGATTGATCGCCGGTTTTATCGCTCCTCTCGGTAGCATCGCCTGCGGTATCGGCGTGGTGGTGACGGCGGCATACGCCATGTCGATGATGTTCCATCTCACCGGGCAGGCTTACTTGCAAGCGACAACCCCCAAACTATAACCCTGGCGGTAAGCCAGGCGAGCTCACCCTAACAAGTGTTCTCAAAAGAGGCTGCCTTTTCTCAGCAGCCTCTTTTTTATTCTTCTCGAAATTCTTCCACCCGATAAATCATAACCTCGAGCGGATTACGACGCCACCAGTCCGGCGGCGCGCCCATCTTCTGGCACAAATGCGCCAGGAATTGTTCCTTGTGTGGAATTTTCTCCCACACCTGAGGCAGGAAGGTCGCCCGATGCACCCCGTCACGCAGCACCACCCCGTCCACGCCAGGACGCAGCCGGTCCAACAACTCTTCTGGCGTGCGGTATTCCAGAGGCTGGGGCGGTGTCAAACGCGATATTTCAATCCGCAGCCTGCCAACTTCCTCCGCTCTGACCGGTGGAAAACGATAATCTTGCAGCGCAGCCGCTACCGCATGTTGGCGCACATCTTCAACCAACGGCTGGTAGGTTTCCAGGCTGCCAATGCAGCCGCGCAATCCGCCCTCTATGGTCAGCGTCACAAACGAAGAGCCCGGCTGGCGTAGTTGCTCGGAGAAATCAGCCAGGTTCAATTCCGGCAGCCGCTGTCCGCCGACTGCCAGCTCGATCGAACGCCGCGCCAGCGTCAGCAACCGTTTTTTATCCTCGGCGGTGAGGGGCGTGATCATCAGGGCATGAAGGGGTGAAAGGTGCGATTCAGATAGATCAATGGCGTCACCCTATCCTCAAAGTGAGCTGCGAGCACCCTGCCCACAAACAACGTCGAGTTGGGCATGGCATAGGTGTGCACCACCACACAATCAATGAACGCCAGCCCACCCTGAATGAAAGGTGCGCCGCTGACGATCCGGAAAGTATTCAAGCCGGCGAAGCGCTGGCGGCTTTCCACTACCCTGCCGGCAAAACGGTCGGCAATGTCTCGTTGCTCCGAATTCAATATGGTAACCCCAAAATGCCCTGTCCGCGAAACAAGTTGATGGGTGCGCGAACGATTATCCATCGTGACCGTAACACAAGGCGGCTCGAGCGAAACCGATGTAAACGAATTGACGGTCATCCCGTGCTGGGTGCTGCCATCAGACGTGGTCACCACCGTGACGCCGGTCGTCCACCGGCGCATAACATTTCGCAACGATTCTGCCAGCTCTGTCATGTCACTCCAGGGGAGGAATGCAATCTTGTGATCTTGTTATACAATGGCAATCATCCGGCGTCAATAGCACCGATATCGTGTGTCAATGGTTAATATCTTACTCTTGCTTTTTTGACGGCACTTAAGGTACTATCGTAGCATGGCGAGTGAAAGCCCCCCCATTTCACCCTCAGCGCCCCCAGCGGAGCAGCAGTCAGCGCACCCGTTCAGCGTCATGCGCTCCATGCAAACCGTGATCAGTGTGGCTGTCGTCATGGCAACCCTGTTGACGCTGTGGACCCCCAGCAATCTTTTTTCCAATCAGCTTCTCAACCAGATGCTGATCGCCATGCAAGCCACCGACATGCCCATGGACATCCACGCTACGATAACCCCCGCAACCAGGGTGCGCATCGGTATTGTATCCGGGCACTGGGGCAATGATGCCGGCGCAGTGTGTCCCGATGGATTAACCGAAGAAAAGGTCAACCTGCGCATTGCCACCCTGGTACAACAATACCTGATAGAAGAGGGTTACGAGGTAGATCTGCTTCAGGAATTCGACAGCCGACTGATGTTATACCAGGCGCTGGCGGTCGTATCCATTCACAATGATTCCTGCCAATGGATTGGTCCGCACGCCACCGGCTTCAAGGTGGCGGCTGCCGAATCGTCCGCCTTCCCCGAAAAAGCCAGCCGTTTGACCGCCTGCCTGATCGACCGCTACGGCAGCAGCACCGGTTTGCAATATCATCCCAACACCATCACGCCCGATATGACCAGTTATCACGCCTTCAACGAGGTGCATGTCAACACAACCGCTGCCATTATTGAAACTGGCTTTTTGAACCTGGATCGGCAAATCCTCACCGAACAAGCTGACCTGGTGGCGCGCGGTGTGGCGGAGGGCATTCTGTGTTACATCCGTAATGAACCGGTTTCGGTGGAGAATCTGCCCCGCCCATGAGAGAGGAAGAGCCCAGTTCCGCCGTTCTGTGCCTCTTGGAGGCATCGCAAGCTTTACAGCTTGGCGACACCGAACAAGCCAAGCAGTGGGCAACCCACGCCATCCGCCTCGATCCCACATTGGAAGAGCCTTGGTTAATTCTGGCTTCGGTGAGCCGCCCGCAGCAAAGCCTGGCATACCTCAAGCACGCCCTCGAATTGAATCCGGAAAGCGAACGCGCCCGGCGCGGCATTCACTGGGCGGTGCAGCGTCTGCGCAGCGAGGAGACCCTGCCCGTTAGCCAACCGCCACTCGAGACGGTCGAAGATACGGCGCGTATCCCGGCTTCTCAAACCGTCACGCACCCAATCACCATTGAAGACACCCAGCCCAAATCCAAACCAAAAACTGCTCCCTCTCGCAGAAAAGCGTCGGCTCTCCCGCTGGCGTTTCTGCCCTGGGTGATAGCGCTGCTGGTCATCTGTGCCGGGCTGGTTTTTTGGGCTGGGATGGCGAGCGGATTCGTGGTTCAAGCCAGGGAACTCTCGGCGCCGCGGGCAGAGCAAGCTCTGCTCAAACCCTCACTCACCCCCACTCCAACATCCACCCCCACCGCCACAGCAACCTTCACCCCCACCTCCACACCGACCAGCACCCCCACCGCC
>JBBIKU010000061.1:0-13502 GCA_037445245.1 Anaerolineaceae bacterium | reverse complement strand
CTTCAGAAGGATTATACCGCTGCCACCACTTTCGATATTCTCCGATATCATCGGATGTATACTATAAATATATGCGAAATCCAATCCGCGGCTGGCTGCTAGCAGTGACGCTGATCTTTGTCTGCTCCGCCTGCCAAATGCCAGAAGTTGGGGAACGCCTCGCCTGGCGCCTGCGCCTGTTGTGCACCCGCATCCAATACGCGCTCGACCCGCCCGAAGAAGCCATCTTTGTCCCCCAACAACAGACGCAAGCCACGCCCTTGCTGCCCGCGCCCTCAGCAACGCCCACAGCCTCCCCAACCCCGCCGCAGGCAACCGTCACGCCGCAGCCAAGCCCCAGTCCCACCCATACCCCCACCGTCCTGCCACCCGCCATTGAACTCAGCGGTATCCGCCACGAGTACCAGCAGTGGAACAATTGTGGCCCTGTCACGCTCTCGATGGCGTTGTCTTACTGGGGTTGGGAGGGCAATCAGAGTGTCACCCGCCAGTATCTGCGCGCCAACCCGGAGGACAAAAACGTCTTTCCGTTCGAGATGGCGGAATTCGTGCGTCTGGAAACTGAACTGGCAGCCATTGTTCGCATCGGCGGCGAGGTTGACCTGGTACGGCGGCTGCTGGCGGCTGGTTTTCCGCTCGTGGTCGAGATCGGCTTCGACCGCCCCGGCGAAGGCGACTGGTTAGGGCACTATTCATTGATCAGCGGCTACGACGACTCTCGCCAACGCTTCATCACCCAGGATGCCTATGTGATGCCCAATTACCCGCTATCCTACGAGAACATGGTAAACGCATGGCGGGCATTCAACTTTATCTACCTGGTCATCTATCCAATCGAACGTCAGGATGAGGTGTTTTCAATCCTCGGCGAGCATTTGGACGAGCGGCGCAACGCCGAATTCGCCGCACAAAAAGCATTAGAAGAAATCTACCGCCTGGAAGGGCGCCCGCACTTCTTTGCCTGGTTCAACCGCGGCGCCAGCCTGCTCCTCCTCGAAGACTATGCTGGTGCTGCCGAAGCCTTCGACGCCGCTTTTGAATACTACCCGTCCCTCCCTGCCAGATCACGACCATGGCGCATAATGTGGTACCACAGCGGTCCTTATGAAGCCTATTACCATACCGGAAGATACCAGGATGTCATCGATCTGGCGACCCAGACGCTGACCCGCATCGATGTGCCGGCGATTGAAGAATCCTTTTACTGGCGCGCCCGTGCCCGACAGGCGCAGGGAGATGTGGAGGGCGCAATTCGAGACCTACACAACGCCCTGCGTCAGCACGAACGCTACCAGCCGGCAATCGACCGCCTCAAGGAATTGGGGGCAGACTTGCCCTAGCCTGCCTTTTTTACAAAAATCAGGTGCGCTTGAGCGTCAGGATCAACGGGATGCGGTCGAACATCCAAAAGCCCAGCGGCAGCCCGATCACCGTCATGCACACGGCGTAGGCGGCTTCCATCCACAGCGCCGAAAACCACCAACCGACCAGCACAAAATACAATGACCGGAGGAAAAAATTGATCTGACTCGGCTGCACCTCGCCGCTGCGGATGCTGCCGTCCGGCAGAGTGGTAATTTGCAGGTGTGCCTCGGCTTCGCGCAAGGCAATCATCTTGGGCAAGCGATTGAGCATCGCTATGGCAATAGGAATACCCAGGATGGTCACCATCAGCAACCACGCAGCCGCCATCCAAAGTTGCCCAAGCCACCAACCAATCACGGCGAACCAAAGCAATTGCAGCAAGCAGCCCGGATTGCGGCGGGTTTCAACAATCGTTGTCGTCATCGTGCATACCCCTTCAAAACCACTTCGCGATGGTTTCGGTCATAAATAAACGCTACCATTACATACGAATGCTGGCGAAATTCGTCGCGCCCGCCGAAGAACAGTTTGAAAGGTTTGCCAGGCAGATAAGGCGATCCGCTTTACCTGCGGACAAGCTTAATATACAATATGCCCAGAAAAAACGGACGAGGCATTTAACCCTATGGAAAGACCAATGACCCATCCTGGCAACATGAACATCGGTTTCGTTTCCACCCGTTTTGAAGGCACCGACGGCGTATCACTCGAAGCGGAAAAATGGGCAGCGATATTGGAGCGAATGGGGCATCGCTGTTTTTATTTTGCCGGCGTTTGCGACCGCGACCCAGCCGTTTCGCGGGTTATCCCCGAGGCGTTTTTCCACCACCCCGAAATGGATCACATTACCAACATCGTCTTCTCGCAGCTTGCCCGTCCGCCCGAAATCACCCGCCGCATTCTGGAATTAGCCGCCTACTTCAAAGAGGAAATCTATCGTTTTGGGCGTGACTTTGAAATCGACCTGTTGATCGTCGAAAACGCCCTCGCTATCCCGGTCAATATCCCGCTGGGGATGGCGTTGACCGAGTTCATTTCCGAAACCGCCTTCCCCACCATTGCCCACCATCACGATTTCTTCTGGGAGCGACAGCGCTTCATTACCAATTGCGTCTGGGATTACCTGCATATGGCATTTCCGCCCATCATGCCCTTCATACAAAACGTGGTCATCAACACCATTGCCTCGCACGAGCTGAGCCGGCGCACCGGCATCTCGGCGTGGGTTATCCCCAACGTAATGGATTATCACAACCCCCCGCCGCCGCCAGACGACTATTCCGCCACCTTCCGTGAGGATATGGGCATTGCGCCCGACGAATACCTGTTCTTACAGCCTACTCGCGTCGTTCAACGCAAGGGCATCGAGCACGCCATCGAATTGATCCGCCGTCTGGACGTCAAGGCGCGCCTGGTAATCACCCACGCCGCTGGCGACGAAGGCAGGGAATATGAACAACGCATTCATGAATTTGCCGACCTGCTGCAAGTGCCAGTAATTTTCGTTTCCAAAAGCATTCAGACCGAACGCGGCAGCACCGAAGACGGGCGGAAAATCTACTCCCTCAATGACGCCTATCATCATGCCGACGTTGTGACCTATCCTTCAACCATCGAGGGCTTCGGCAACGCCTTCTTAGAAGCGGTATACTTCCGCAAACCGCTGGTGGTTAATAAATACTCGATCTTTGAGGTCGACATCATGCCGAAAGGTTTCGAAGTGATCGCCTTCGATGGCTTCATCACCCGCCAAACGCTCGAACGCACCTGCCAGATGCTGCGCGACCCCGAGATGGCGCAGCGCATGGTCGAGAAAAACTACGAACTTGCCAAGCGGCATTTCTCCTATGCCATTCTCGAGCGTCACTTGCGCACCATTTTCACCAAGATTTTCGGCGAAGAGAATTCCGTGCCGCGTGGAAACGGTAGATTATAGCCTGGTCAACCGACCAAAGATTATGAACCCATGCGCAAACGGCGGACAGCGAGTAGGGTCAGGTCATCTGAAGCCTGCTCGCCACCTCGAAAGGTATTCAAACTCGTCTCGATTTCGTCAAGCAGGTGGCGACAGGGCTTTTGCCCTAGATCAATCAACATATCGATCAGGCGGCTTTCTCCAAATTCCTCCCCCCAGTGGAGAAAAACTCTCGCTCACCCCATCGGTATAGAACAACAGACAATCCCCCGCTTGAAGCGCAAGGTGATGAAGCGTGTAGCGATTTTCGGGCAGCACACCCAACGCCATCCCGCCCTTGGGCAACATTTCTATGGCGCCACTCAAAGCGCGTCGCAGCAGTGGACGGTTATGCCCGGCATTGGCATACGATACTCTCCCACTACGCAGATCGAGCACACCCATGGCCACAGTCACGAACATACTGTCGGGGACATCCACAATCAATAGACGGTTGACGCCCGCCAATACGGCTTCCAGTGCAAGTCCGTTCTGAGCGTTGAGCGCTTGCAACATTCGCTGGCGAACCGCTTCGCCCTCAAGTGTTCGCTCAAGCCGTTCGGGCTTAACACCGTGCTGCGCCTGGCGGCGCAGCGATGCACTCTCCTTTGTCGCTTTCTCCGGCGCATCTTCCACCAGCCACAATGCCAGTGCTTCACAGGGTAAATTGCGTGCCAGACGCGTCACTCGTTGACACAATAGCCCCAGGTCAATCTCGTTGGCAATCTGATTGCTCACCGACCGCACCAGGACAAGCTGTCCGTAACGCCAGTTTTTGACCGCTTGCTGGCAGGTTACCTGCAATGCCAGGGCGGCGTGATGAGCGATCCCTTCCAGTGTGTTGAGCGAATCAGCTTCAAATGGGGTCTGTCCGGGCGAACGATAAAGGTGCAGAATGCCCAGCAAGTCGTCATCCGCGTTCAATGGCAACGCCGCCTCCAGCGCCTGTTTCGGCTCACGGGTGATCTGGGATGCCTTTCTAGCTGTCTGATGGCGATAACGGGCATGCCCGCCGCCCGCACAATTTCCGGAGCAGCGGCGTTCGGCAGGGTATCCACATCCGGTTATCCCGGCAGTGGGTAATACTGCGCCGACAGCCAGACCCCCGCTGCGCAATCCAAACTACGGCGGCAAGCCTAGATAAGGCATTCAATTTGTGCTGATGTTGAGGGTTGTTTGAGCAGTTCCTGACCCAGACGGAAAAAGTGCCGCCACTCGGGGATCTCTCCCAGCGCCGGCGCTCATCCCTTGTGCTTCTCCTTGTACTTCACCATGGTGAGGATATTGCCGGTCTTTTCATCGAAATCAAAACGGACTTCGTCCATCAACTCACGCATGAAATACAAACCCAGCCCTCGCCCTTGGCGTTCCTCCAGAGGGCCTTCTAGGCGGGGGGTTGGCACCTGTTCCGGATCAAAAGGGATGCCGTCATCCCGCAAAATAATGGTCAAGCCCGACCGTTCAATTTTGCACGAGAGATCAATTTTCCCCTTGTTTTCACCCTGGTAACTGTGTTCGATGATATTGGTACAGGCTTCATCTACTGCCGTCTCAACCGTGTAAATCGAAAAGCTATCCAGCCCGGCTTCGCGGGCGGCTTCACGGATAAAACTGGCAATTTTGGTCAGGCTCTCATACCTGCCCGGGAAAGTACACGAACGCATAACCTCAAAACGTTTCAAATGTTACCCACAGCCGTCAGATTATCATTCATGATCTTGAAAAGGGTGGTGAAACCAGCTAGATCGAGTGCAGCGTAAACATTCTGCGGGACGTTGGTCAGAATAATTTGCCCACGGTTGTAACGCTTGCAAATTTTTTGCGCATGGATCAAGATGCGTAAGCCGGCACTGGAAATGAACTCGACCGCACTTAAATCCAGCACGATCTTGAACCTGCCCGTATCGGTGATGGCTTGCAAGGCAGCAGCCAGTTGCGGCGAGGTTGCACTATCTAAACGTCCGCTGACCCAAACAAGATCGCAATGTTTGTACTGTTGGGTAGTGATCTCCATAAGCTGGTCTCCTCGGCTGTGAATACTTCCACGGTCAATCTTGCGCTATTGCTGCGCCATTGACTACGCTGTTATTGATAAAGTTGCCCCTGCCGATGCCAAAGTAAGTAAAACCAAGCGACCGCAAATGATCGGGATCCCAAAGGTTTCGCCCGTCCATAATAACCGGCTGGTTCATCAACTTAAGAATTCGTTCGAAATCGATCTGCTTGAATTCGTTCCACTCGGTTGCCAGCAGCAAGGCGTCGGCGCCCCTGGCGACTTCATAAGGATCCTTGCACAGCTTGACCCGACTCAAGACCTGGCTGGCATTGTGCATCGCCTGCGGGTCGTAGGCTTGAATAATGGCGCCCTCGTTTTGCATCAGGTGGATCATCTCAAGCGCCGGAGCTTCGCGGATATCGTCCGTGTTGGGTTTGAACGACAGCCCCAGCACGCCGATGACCTTTTCATCCAGACCGCCGAGTTCTTTGCGCAGCTTGAAGATCGCTCGCCGGCGTTGGTTGCGGTTGATCTCCATCACCGCTTGCAGCAGTTGCGGGTGCGTGCCATGCAATACTGCCATGTGTTCCAGCGCCTTGACATCCTTAGGGAAGCAGCTCCCCCCCCATCCCAAGCCGGCATCCAGAAAATGATGTCCGATTCGTTTGTCATAGCCCATGCCCAGCGCAACCTCACGCACATCGGCACCCAATTCTTCGCAAATGTTGGCAATTTCGTTGATAAAGGAAATCCGGGTCGCCAGAAATGCATTCGAAGCATATTTGATCATTTCCGCCGTGCGCAGGTCGGTGATATGGATCGGGCAACGCAGGGTCAGATAAAGCTGCACAACATGCTGCGCCGCCTCAGTTTCCAGTGAGCCTAATACCACCCGGTCAGGATACATAAAATCGTTGATGGCAGAGCCCTCACGCAAAAATTCCGGATTCGAGACCACGCTGAATTCGAGAGGTTTGCCACCCCGCCGTTTTCGGATGATCTCCGCCACCCAGTCACCCGTCCCCACCGGCACGGTAGACTTATTGACCACCGTGATGGGATGATCGACGAGGTCGGCGATCGATTCCGCCGCCGCCCGCACGTATTGCAGATCGGCTTCGCCATCCACTCCCGAGGGTGTTCCCACAGCAATGAAAGCGAATTCGGCATCCTTTAGCGCCTCGGCATAATCGGTGGTGAAGGAGAGACGTCCGGCTTGCATATTTTGAACCACCAGTTCTTCAAGTCCCGGTTCGTAGATCGGCGAGCGTCCCTGCTTCAACTCGCTGATGCGGTGTGCATCGACGTCCATGCAGACCACATGATTCCCCAGGTCGGCAAAACAGGTTCCGGTGACCAATCCCACATACCCGGTGCCGACCACGCAAATCTGGCTCATTGAATTCCTCCTGAACGATGATGGTTGGATTATAGCCGAAAATATTCGATTGGGCGTACAAGAAGCACCGCCTAGATCAGGTATAATCCTTTCTGGCGGGTATCTTTACATCATTGTTAACAGCGAAAGCAAACCGGGGTGAACCGAAAGGCGCGATGAACGCATTCCTGCCACCGCGCGTCCGCTTCGATAGCGACCGCAATGCACCGGTTTTTCATTGACAACATTAAATCTTGAAAGGAGAGAGTACATGGTAGCACAAGTCATTGACGGCAAAGCAATTGCAGAACAGGTGCGCGCCGAAGTGGCTTCCGGCGCCGAAAAACGAATCAAGGCTGGCAAATCCAAACCGGGGCTGGCAACGGTTCTGGTAGGCGATAATCCCGCCTCACACGTGTATGTCAAAGCCAAACAGAAAGCCTGTCAGGAAGTGGGGATCGAATCGCATGGTTTCGAATTGCCCGCCACCGCCAGCCAGGATGAGGTCGAAGCGCTAGTCAAACGTCTCAACGACGATCCCGCCATTAACGGCATCCTGGTGCAGCTTCCCCTGCCGGCTGGTCTGGACGAGGAACGGGTTCTCAATGCCATCAGCATTGAAAAGGACGTGGACGGCTTTCACCCGCTCAATATCGGCAGGCTGGCGCAGAAGGGGCGCGAACCCCTGTTCATCCCCTGCACGCCGGCGGGCGTGATGTATCTGCTCGAGGCTAACGTGCCATCCCTGGAGGGCATCAACGCCGTAGTGCTGGGGCGTTCGAACATCGTCGGCATGCCGGTTGCACTGCTGCTGGTGCGCGCTAACGCCACTGTCACCATCTGCCATTCGCGCACACGCGACCTGCCGGCGGTGGTGGGTCAGGCAGATGTGCTGGTTGCAGCCGTTGGCAAAGCCGAAATGGTGCGCGGTAATTGGGTCAAGCCGGGTGCGGTTGTGATCGATGTCGGCGTCAACCGTGTGGAAGACGCCAGCCGCAGCAAGGGCTACCGCCTGGTTGGCGATGTGGCTTACGACGAGGTCAAAGAAGTCGCTCGCGCCATCACCCCCGTTCCAGGCGGCGTCGGCCCGATGACGATCGCCATGCTGCTACAAAACACGCTGCGAGCCGCCAATTTAGCAGATACATGACAAAATTGGTATTGTCAGACAATTGACATTTTTGGGTTTTTTTATTAAACTGGTAGTGACAATGTTATCTATACAAATTCACTCACTGCAGATCCTTCGAAACCAGTGTGAAGAACCCGAGAAAACATGGCAACACTCTTAGTGCGAAATGCCAATCTATTAGTCACAATGGACGACCACCGGCGGGAGATTCCCGGCGGTGGTCTGTTTGTTCGAGATGGGTTTATCGAGCAGGTGGGAACGAGCGATACCCTGCCCGCCCAAGCCGATACCGTGATCGACCTTGAAGGGCACTTGGTGCTGCCCGGCTTGGTCAACACCCATCACCATTTTTACCAGACGTTGACCCGGGCAATCCCGGCAGCCCAAGATGCCAACCTGTTCAACTGGTTGAAAACGCTCTACCCCATCTGGGCGCGCATGACAGCGGAGGATATTTTTATCTCCACCCAGACCGCCCTGGCAGAACTGGCGCTCTCCGGCTGCACCACCGCTTCAGACCACCTGTATCTTTTCCCAAACGGCTCCAAGCTCGACGACGAGATCGATGCCGCGGTGACGATCGGTTTGCGTCTGCACGCTTCGCGCGGCTCGATGAGCCTCGGTGAAAGCAAAGGCGGCTTACCCCCCGACAGCGTGGTTGACAGCGAAGAGCACATCCTCGCCGATAGTGTTCGGCTGATCGAGCGTTATCACGATCCGAACCCCGGCAGCATGGTGCAGATCGTTCTGGCGCCATGCTCGCCTTTCAGCGTCACCGGCGAGTTGATGCGGCAGTCTGCCATTCTTGCGCGGCAGCACGGCGTCCACCTGCATACCCACCTCGCCGAGACCCAGGACGAAGAAGCCTTCTGCCAGCAAAAATTCGGCTACCGCCCGGTGGGCTACATGCAATCACTGGATTGGGTCGGCAAGGATGTGTGGTTCGCCCACGCCGTACATATCAACGACGAAGAGATTCAGGTCTTTGCCGCTCATAATTGCGGGGTGGCGCACTGCCCCAGTTCCAATATGAGACTGGCTTCGGGTATCGCCCCGTTATGGGAATACTTGAAAGCCGGCGTGCGCATCGGGTTGGGCGTCGACGGCTCCGCCAGCAACGACGGCTCGCACATGCTTGCCGAAGCGCGCATGGCAATGCTGCTGGCGCGTTTGCGCGCCGGGTTGCAGGGCGCCTCCCTTTCCGGCAGCGAGGCGCCGCCCCTGTTGACCGCTCGCCAGTCATTGGAAGTGGCAACCCGCGGCGGTGCCGCCGTTCTTGGTCGCGACGATATCGGCTCGCTCGCAACCGGTAAATGCGCCGATTTTATCGCTATCGATCTCAACCGCCTGGACTACGCCGGCAGCCTGCACGATCCGCTGGCGGCGATACTATTTTGCAACCCGGGCAGGGTAGATCTGAGCGTGGTTAACGGCAAGATCATCATCAAAGACGGTCATTTGCTCCCGCTTGATCTACCGCGCCACGTTGAAAAGCACAATCAGGCGGCACAGAAACTGGTTTCAGCATGATCTTCTCCATGAAACCAGTTTTTTTGATGTTATCGCTGATGTTGACAGAAATGGTCAGTGTGTCGGAAAGAACCTGCACGTCGGGAATAGCGGAAAATCAGGAGAAGCGATGAGTATCAGCGATTTTAATCTTCAGGATGCACGCGCACTTGTGGATTGCGCCATGGGACGCACCGCTGCCGACATGGTGATTCGAAACGGGCGCTGGGTCTGTGTTCAATCGGGCGAGATCATCCCCGCAACCGACGTGGCAATCCGCAAAGGCAGGATCGCTTATGTGGGAGCGGATGCCAGTCATACGATTGATAAGAAAACCAAAGTGATCGACGCCGATGGTAGGTATCTTTCGCCCGGTTTGCTGGACGGTCACATGCACGTTGAATCGGGGATGCTCACCGTAACCGAATTTGCGCGGGCGGTCATCCCTCACGGCACCACCGGTATGTTCATCGACCCGCACGAGATCGCCAACGTGTTTGGGCTGCGCGGCGTGCGCCTGATGGTGGATGAAGCCGCCATCCAGCCGATCCACGTTTTTGTCCAAATGCCTTCCTGCGTCCCATCCGCGCCAGGTTTGGAGACCCCCGGCGCCACCATCGGTCCCGCCGAGGTGGCAGAAGCGATGACCTGGCCCGGCATCATTGGCTTGGGCGAGATGATGAACTTCCCCGGCGTGTTCAACAGCGACGAGAAAGTCCACGGCGAAATGTCGATCACCCGCCAGTTCGGCAAGGTTATCGGCGGACACTACGCCTCGCATGACCTGGGGTTGCCTTTCCACGGTTACGTCGCCGGCGGCCCTCAGGACGACCACGAGGGCACTCGCAGCGAAGACGCGGTGGCGCGCATTCGTCAGGGTATGCGGGTGATGATGCGTTACGGTTCAGCCTGGCACGACGTGGCAAGCCAGGTGCGCGCCGTGACCGAACAGCGTTTGGACCCACGCTTGTTCCTGTTATGCACCGACGACTCACATTCCGCTACCCTGGTGAACGAAGGACACATGGATCGGGTCGTCAAACACGCCATCGCCCAGGGGCTTCCGCCGGTGGTTGCGCTACAAATGGCAACCTTGAACACCGCCGAATACTTCGGTTTGTCCCGCGAGATAGGGATGATCGCCCCCGGCAGATACGCCGATCTGGTCATCGTGCCGGACTTGGTAAATTTTCAGGCTGACATCGTCATTGCCAAGGGTAAAGTAATCGCCGAGGACGGCAAATTGGTGATCGACCCGCCCCGTATGAAATGTCCGGATTGGGCGCGCCATTCGGTGCACCTGCTACGACCGCTCAAAGCGGAAGATTTCAAGCTGCCCAGCAAATTGGAAGGCGAAGTCATTGCCAACGTGATCGGCGTGATCGAAAACCAGGCGCCCACCCGGCATTTACGGCTGAAATTGCCGCTCAGGAACGGCGAGGCCGCCATCGACATGCAGCAAGACCTGGCGAAGATCGCCCTGGTCGAGCGTCACCGCCGCAGCGGCACCGTGCAGGTTGGACTGGTGCAGGGCTTCGGCTTCAATAAGCCATGCGCGGTAGCAACCACGGTGGCGCACGACTCGCATCACCTGATCGTGGTCGGCAGCGACGAAAAGGACATGGCGATCGCCGTCAATACCCTGGCAGAATGGGGCGGCGGGCAGGTGGTCGTCCATCGCGGCGAAGTCATCGGCAAGGTAGAGTTGCCCATCGCCGGGTTGATGTCCGATGAACGGGCAGAAGTCGTTTCGGCAAAGGCAGCCACCGTCCTGGAAGGCTTCCGCAAAGTGGGCTGCACCCTGAACAATCCCAACATGCAGCTCAGCCTGCTGGCGCTGGTGGTCATTCCAGATCTGCGCATCTCCGATCTGGGTTTGGTGGACGTGAACCAGTTCGACTTCATCCCGGTGCTCGAAAAAGCCAACGGGTGACCAGCAGCACACCGAAAGGAAGGTCGCATGAGTCGGACGAATAACGAGTTACATCCATTCCAAAAATTGCAGACGAAACTAGCCGACTTGATCAGCGCCACCACACCCGGCAAAAGACTGCCGGCAGAGCCTGAGCTGGCGCGACAACTGGGCGTCTCCCGCGCCACCCTGCGCGAGGCAATGCGCACCTTCGAGGGCGCTGGCTTGATCCGCCGCCGTCAGGGGGTGGGAACCTTCGTCGTCAGCAGCTCGCACATCATCGATAGCGGTCTCGAAGTGCTGGAAAGCATCGAGAGCCTGGCAAGAAAGATCGATCTGGATGTGACCATGGGGTCGCTCAGGGTCAACGAGGTCATCGCTAACGAAGAGCAAGCGCGGGCGCTCGAAATCGCCCTCGGCATTACCCTGGTGCAGGTGATGCGTGTGATCAACACAATAGACCGCCCGGTGGCGTATCTGGTGGACCTGCTCCCCCAAGACGTGCTGACCCCACAGGATCTCGAAAAGGAGTTCACTGGTTCAGTTTTGGACTTCTTGCTGCAAAGGGGCTCACTAGATCTCGCTAATTCGCTCACCGAAATTCGAGCGGTAGCGGCACCATCAGAGATTGCCCGCGCCCTGGAGATTCAGCGCGGCGATGTGCTGTTGATGTTTGTAGCGCGCCTGTTCACCAGCATGGGTAGGGTGGTGGACTACAGTATGAGCTATTTCCTGCCCGGGTTTTTTCGCTTTCACGTCGTGCGTCGGGTGGAGCGGCTAACATGAAACAGACCTCCAGCGCGCCACCTGTGGCAGCCAATATCACCCCCGCGGTAACACCTGTTGGTCTCCAACAGTATTAACTCAAACACAAATTAATCAGGAGGATTTCAATGCGTAGCTTTTTAGGTCGTGATATACTTTCGTTGAAGGATTTCGAGCGCGAGGAGTTTTTCCGCGTGTTCGAGGTGGCTGAAGAATTGGAGCCCATCGCTCGCAATCGCCGCAACAGCGATTTGCTTGCCGAAAAAACCCTGGTGACTGCCTTTTACCAGCCCAGCACCCGCACCCGCCTGGCACACGAAGCCGCCATGCACCGCTTGGGCGGTCACGTAACCGGCTTTGCTGACGCCAAAATGACCCGCGCCGGCGATTGGTACCAGGAAACCATCAAAGACACCGTCAAGATGCTGGAATACTACGGCGATGTGATCGTAATGCGGCATTTCCAGCAGGGCGCACCGGCAGAAGCCGCCAAATGGGCGAGCGTGCCGATCATCAACGCCGGCGACGGTTGGGGTGAACACCCCACCCAGGTGCTCACCGATTTGTACACCGTCCTGCAGGAAAAGGGCACCATCGATGGTCTGACCTTCCTGTGCATCGGCGATATGCGCATGCGCACCATGCACTCCCTCTCGTATGCTCTCACCCAATTCGACACCGAGGTCATTTACGTCTCACCGCCCGAGATGTCACTGACCGAGGAATTCAAGAAAGAACTCAATACCTACAATTTGAAATACCGCGAGGTCAAACACGTTACCGAAGCGATCCATGAAGCAGACGTAATCTACATGGAACCAGTTGTCCAGCCGGATTACACTAAAGCTCGCCAGGAAGCCAGCGAGGACAAAGGCTTGACGCCGGAAAACTACAAGGTCACCCGCGAACTGCTGGCGAAGAAAGCAAAATCGGATTCGATCATCCTCCATTCGCTGCCGCGTATGGACGAGCTCCCTCCAGATGTCGACATCACCCGTCACTCGCGCTACTGGCAAGAAGCCTTCAACGGCGTAGTAATGCGCATGGCACTGCTCGCCCTGGTTCTGGGGGCGATGGAATAGCCCAGTCAGAGATCGTCATCCCTTGCGCGCACCCAAGCGGGGACGGGAGACCCTCGTGACAATCATCCCGCCTTCCCGTCCCTGCTTGCTCAGGGAGCATGAATGCGTCAGACTGTCTTTTCAGAGCGGATGGTAGCGGTTGCCCTGTTCGGGGTCGTCTTGCTGGCATACGGGGTTTTCATTCCCTGGTTTGGCATGTACGGCGATGACCCTATCTACCTCTACAACTACCACCTGCTGGGCGCCGGAAGCTTTCCTCAATTTGTTGCAGTAGACCGCCCTTTCTCGGGCTGGGTCTACATGCTCGCCATGCCGCTCTTTGGCACCACCCTCTGGCTCTATCATGCCCTGTTGTTGGTGCTGCGCTGGTTGAGCGCGGTTTTTCTGTTGTGGGTATTGCGATTGATCT
>JBBIKU010000060.1:11493-13777 GCA_037445245.1 Anaerolineaceae bacterium | reverse complement strand
GACGGACGATTTCGTTTCCACTGCCATCAATAAATGTGATTCGCTTGCCGGTCAATACATTTCGATAATTGTCCAATGTGACGCGCGTATCGAACCAGCGCCACTCCGGCTCAGAAACAATGATCCGCCGTGTGCGCCGATTGCCAAACCATGTCAACGTGCGCCCATCTGCTAGTTTGACTCCTTGACGCAGTTCTTCGAACGTAGTGGTAATGCCCTCAATCATAAACGGCTTTTCCAAGTCGACATCCGCGTCGACCAGAATCTCACCGCTTTCTACCAGCACACGGCGAGGGAATACCGACCACCAGCCGCTGTTGAAGATATCCTGGCTGTTGCGAAAAGAGGTGATGAAAACCCCTAGCGTTGGGATGACCCAGAGCAGGCAGACAAAAATCAGAACGCCGTTGACAATCAGGCTGGATACCAATTTGCGTTGTTTTTGGCTCTTGACTTTTGTTTTCATCAGAATGCCTTGCTTTCTCTGAATTGCCTGAGGTTGTAGATCATCACCGGCACGACTGCCAGCAGCAGAATCATTGCAATGGCAGACGCCCGCCCGGTGTGTCCATAGGTAAAGCGCTGCAGGTAAAATTCATTGGCAATAACATTGGTGCCATAATTGCCGCCTGTCATTACCCGCACAATATCGAACAGCTTCAGGCTGAAGATCACGATAGTGGTTGCCACTGTGATCAACGTGCCGCGGATGCCGGGGATGATGATCTGGAAGAATATTTGAATCTCACTGGCACCATCAACGCGGGCTGCCTCCATCATCTCTGTTGGAATCCCTTTGATCGCTGAAGATAAAACCACCATCGCAAAGCCGGTCTGAAGCCAGACCATGATGACAATCAAGAAAAAATTATTCCAGGGCGGAATTAAAAGCCAGGGTTGAGAACGCCCTTCCAGTGCAATGACAATCGCATTGATCAAACCAATTTCGGAGATTCCAACTCCTTCCCCCCGGTAGGTGTACACAAACCGCCAGATAACGCTTGCGCCCACAAATGAGATTGCCATGGGCATAAAGATGATCGCTTTGTAAACATTCTCGAACCGGCTGCGGTCAGCCAGCACCGAAATCAATAACCCCAGTCTCACACACAGAAAGGTGCCGAACGCCATCCAGATCAGATTGTTACGGAAGGCTTCCAACATTACCCGGTCAGTCAGGGCGAAAATGTAGTTAATAATACCGACAAAGGCGCGGCTGTTGGCATCACGAAGGCTCAGCAGGAATGTCCGCAAAGTTGGGATGGCAAGGTACCAGGATAAAATAGCCACACCCGGACCGACAAAAACGAACGGTTGCAAACGGCGAGTCCACACCGGCGGGAGTTTTTCCACCAGCCAGTTGGAAACCAGGTAAAGCAGCGCCACCCCACCCACACCCCACAAAATCGCTACCAAGACGATGATCAATTGCGGCGCTTTTGAATCGCGCAGAAAAATAAATCCTTGCCACAGGATGACGAAGGTAAGCGCAGGTACAAACAGAGAAATTAAAATACGTCCCAGATTAGCAACCAGCCAATCGAAAATAAGGGTCGGAGCTCGCGTTGGTGAATTATTGATTCCCATTTTCCCTCCAGCCTGCCGGCTCACTCCATTGGTTATAAAAACTTGAGGAGCAGGAGACACCCCACAAAGCGAGCTGTGCTCCCACTCCTCTATTTTACCGGATTCCTTGCTCCAAATTCAATACAGTGTCAACAAGGGTGAATTACCTGGGCCAGGAGTCGTCAATCTCTTTGAGGGCGGTATCGAGATCGATGGCGCCGGAGACGTAGGAGGTCATGGACTTCCAGAACGAACCCGCGCCAACCGCCCCGGGCATCAGGTCAGAGGCATCGAATCGCACAGATGAAGCCTCAAGGATGATGCGCGCCACCCCGCGGTCGACTTCGTTAGAGTACCAGTCGAGGCTGGAATCTTCATGCGGAGCAATGGCGCCGCCTGCAATCACCCAGTCTTTGACCGAGTCTCCGGTGGAGAAGTATTGAATCACCGCTCGAACCTCAGGGCGATCATTGAACATGGCGTAGATGTCGCCCGCAACCAGCACCGGCTTGCCAAATTCTTCGTCAATGGGCGGGAAGTAGAAGAAGTCATAGTCGACGCCGGCTTCCAATCCTTCGGGGAAGAAGGTGGTGATGAAGTTGCCTTGCTTGTGCAGCCAGCAGCCTGGCGGTGAATCGAACATGGGTTTGGGAGAATCACCGAAGAAGGTGGTGGGGATCGCCTTACGTCCGCCGTAGACATAGCTATCGTTGAACCA